>JASFJM010000051.1:0-13325 GCA_050122055.1 Gammaproteobacteria bacterium
CGCCAACGAGCTGGGTTCCGGCGCCATGCTGGTAGGCGGCGTCCAGCTGTTCAGTTCCGGCATGCAGCTGGGGCAGCAGGCGAAAATGCAGGGCGAGACGATCAAGGAATTGAGTGCTTCCTTTGGTCAGGACATCGAGCCGGCCGTGGTCCAGGTCGCGGGCGAGACCCGGCGTCTCGAGGGCACGGCCGCCACACAATACGCGGAGTGGCAACGGCTGATGCGCGAGATCTACCAGGCCGAGACCGGCTTCGAGTTGCCTCCGGAGCCGTCGCCCCCCGCCGGTGACGGGGACATGCTGACGGAGCGATGACGGAGCCGTCTCCGGGCCAGCAGCTGGCGTCAAGATTCGAATTGTTGCGGCTGCTCGGCCGGGGCGGCATGGGTCAGGTGTGGCTGGCCCGGGACGCGGAGCTGGGCGACGACATCGCCCTGAAGATCCTCCAGCCGCGGCTGCTCGCCGACGCCGCCATGGTGGAATTGATGCGCCACGAGTGCCGCCAGGCGCGCCGGCTGCTGCACCCGGGGATCGTCCGGGTATTCGATTTCCATCTGGCTGACGGACTCGCTTTCATTTCCATGGAGTACGTGGACGGCGGTGAACTCGGCCAGCTCCGGGACGCGGCGCCGGCCGAGATCCTGGTGCCGCTGTTGCCGTTGACCGACGCTCTGGCCTACGCCCATGGTCAGGGCGTTATCCACCGTGACCTGAAACCGTCCAACGTGTTGCTCGAGGCGCCCGGTCGGCCACGCTTGCTGGATTTCGGTATCGCGGCCGCCCTCGACGCCAGCTCCGGCCTGAGTCCGGGCAGCGGCGGGACGCGGCTGTCCGCCAGCCCGGAGCAGAGACAGGGGTTGCCGCCGTCGCCGGCCGACGATGCCTTCGCCTTTGGCGTGTTGATCCATGAACTGGTCAGCGGTTTTCCGCCCGAGATGAAACAGGGCGGTGAGCCGCCGCCCCTGCGCTCGCGGATGAACTTCGACGTCCCGGAAGGGCTGCAGCAACTGGTGGCACGCCTGCTGGCCTGGGACGCCAGGGCCCGGCTTGCCGACATGGACGAGATCGGGCGCGAACTGGACGATATCCTGCAATCCTGCCGCGGGCAGACGGCTCCTCGCCGGATCCGCATTTCTGCGACCTCCGCACCGTCGCCGGCGACCGTTACGCCGGTGGCCAGCCCGGCATCTGCCCCAACTACCCCGGCGCCGGCGTCCAGGCCCGCGGCCATGGTCTGGGTGTGGGCGGCGTTCGCGGTCCTCCTGATGCTGCTGGCGGCGGTGGTATTTGTCCTGCCGCGCCAGATGGCAAAACAGCCACAGCCGGTGACGGAAGCAGTGAACCGGGACCTGGCGGCACCCGCGGCGGAAGAGGCACCGACCGTCGATCTCGAGCTGCTGGCAGCCAGCAAGAAGGCGGCGGACGAAGCCATGCTGGTGTATCAGCGCCGGCGCCGTGAGCTGCTGAAACGCGGTGCCGAGGAATGGGGCGGGTCCGGTCTGGCGGATGCAGAGGTCGCCGCCGATGCGGCTCGCCGGGCTTTCCGCGGTGCCGCCTACGACGAGGCGCGCCAGGGCTGGGACGAGGCCGCCGGCAAGCTCTCCGCCCTGGATCGGCGTGGAGACGAATTGCTGGCCGCGGCGCGGGCCCGGGGCCAGGCGGCACTGATCCGCGGCGATCGTGAACTGGCCGAGCAGGAATTCCAGCTCGCCCTGAGGCTCGATCCCGGGGACGAGATCGCGCTCAAAGGCCTGGAGCGGGCACCGCGAATCGAGCGGGTGATCCAGCTGATGCGAGAGGGGGAGCGTCTGGAAGCCAGCGGCCGGCTGCGCGACGCGGCCTCGGTCTACCGACAGGCCGCCGATCTCGATCCGGAGCTGAAAGAAGCGGGTGCCGCGGTGGCCCGGGTCGATGCCGCACTGGTGCAGCGCGGCTTCGCCGATGCCATGTCCCGCGGCTACCGCGCCATCGACAGCGGCGATTTCGATGCAGCGGTCAAGGCCTTCAAACAGGCCGCCAGAGTCCGGCCCGGCGCCCCGGAACCCGATGCAGGTCTGGCGGCGGCCCGGGCCGCCCGGACCCTCGACAACGTCCAGACCCTGGCGACCAAAGCCCGGGGGATGGAGCAGGCAGAACAATGGCGCCAGGCGGCGGAGGCCTACCAGCAGATCCTGGCCATCGACTCCGGGGTGATCCTCGCCAGCCAGGGCCTGCAGCGGACCCGGGCCAGGGCTGAGATCGACGAGAATCTGCAGGCCTTCCTGGCGGACCCCGAGCGGCTCTACGCACCGGATGGCGTCGAGCGTGCCCGCGCCGCGCTCGATGCTGGTGGCAAGGTGGCCAACCCCGGGCCGCGGCTTCGAGCGCAGATGATCGCGCTGGATGTCATGGTCGACAAAGCGCTCAGGCCCGTGCAGGTCTGGCTCGAGTCGGATAATCTCACCGAGGTCGTGGTCTACCGCGTCGGCCGGCTGGGTAGCTTCGAACGCAAGAATCTGGAACTCAGGCCCGGCGACTACACCGTGGTCGGCACCCGCGCCGGCTACCGCGACGTGAGGCGGCAGCTGCAGCTGCGGCCGGGGATGGACCGGACGTCCGTGAGCATTCGCTGCGAGGAGCCCATTTGAAGCAGACCATCGCCGTCACCGATTTCGACGGCCGGCACGAGTATGCGGTAGCCCAGCTGCCGCTGCCGCTGGGCGCGGTAGGCGATTCCGGCGGCGGTATTCGTCTGCCTGGAGAGGCACCCGGCGCGATAGGGTTTCTCGGATTCTCGGGCGATCGCTTCTTCCTCCAGCCCGGGCCGGACAGCCAGGCCGGCCGCATCGACGGTCAGGCTCTGGACGGGTCGCGGTGGATCGAGGGCGGCGAGGTGCTGCTGGCCCGGGGGTGCGCGGTCCGGTTCGAATTGAGCGAAGACGGGCTGAGTATCCAGGTCGATCCGGACCCCGAAGACCGGGTCACCGTGCCGCCCTCGATCATCGAGCCCGAGCAGACCAGGGCCGCAGCCCCGGCGCCGGTCCCTATCGAGCCGTTGGCCTTCGAGCGGGCGCAAAGGACGTCACGGGACGGACGTCGGCGATTCCCGCTGGTCGGCGCAATCGTCGCGTCCGGCCTCGCACTCCTGGCCATTTCCATCTGGTACATGTTCACCGCCCGTTCGGTAGAGGTGATCATCAGCCCGGTGCCGGATCGCGTCTGGATCAGTGGCGGCTTCGACGTGCCGGTGGGTTCCCGCTACCTGATCCGGCCGGGCGGCTACACCCTCAACGCCCGTCTCGAAGGCTACGAGCCGCTGGCCGAGGAGATCGAGATCAGCGACGAACGCAGCCAGACCCTGCGCCGCACCCTGGAACGGCTGGCCGACCGTCTGTTCGTCGACACGCCGGGCATCGAGGTGGCCAGGGTGCTGATCGATGGCGAGGACGTCGGTAGCGTGCCGCTGGCCGATGTGGCGATCCGGCCGGGGCGTCACCGGATCGAGATCCAGGCTGACCGCTATCTGCCGGACGTCCGTGAGCTGGATGTCGAGGGTGGTGGTCAGGAACTGCGTCTGGAGGTCACGCTGCAGCCGGATTGGGCCGAGGTGACGGTGAGCAGCGATCCGCCCGGCGCCGAGGTGCTGGCCGATGGCGAGCAGCTCGGCATCACCCCGCTGACCGCGGAACTCCGGAGCGGGGAGCGCCGGCTGGAATTACGCAGCCCCGGCTTCAAGAGCTGGCGACAGCCGCTGCAGGTGGAGGCCGGGGTGGCGCAGCGTCTGCCGACGGTGGCGCTCGAACCGTCGGATGGCAGGCTGTCCGTGCGCACCCAGCCGCCCGGCGCCACCATCCTCGTCGACGGTGAATTCCGCGGTCGCTCACCCATGACCCTGGATCTGGATCCGGGCCGTCAATACCGGGTGCAGGCCACTTTGCCCGGCCACGAATCCGTCAGCCGGCGATTCAGCCTGCGCTCCGGCGAGGAGCGGCGGACATCCCTGCAGCTGCCGGCCGTGACCGGTGACGTGGCCTTCGAGGTCAGGCCAGCCGGGGTGGAACTGTTGATCAACGGTAAGTCCCGGGGGCCCGTGCCGGAGCGGCTGTCCCTGATCGCCGTCCCCCAGCGGCTCGAATTTCGCAAGCCCGGCTATGCCAGCCAGACTCTGACCATCAATCCCAGGCCCGGTCTGGATCAGAAGGTGGAGATCTCCCTGTTGACCGAGGCGGACGCGCGCATGGCCTCGATCCCGTCGCGTATCCAGACGCCCCAGGGTGCCGAGCTGGTATTGGTACCGGCGGGGCGCCTCACCATGGGTACGCCCCGGGGCGAGCCCGGGCGGCGCGCCAACGAAGGTCTGCGGGAGGTGGAGATCAGCGAGCCGTTTTATCTCGGCACCCGGGAGGTGACCAACAAGGAATTCCGTGCCTTCCGCCCCAACCATGCGTCGGGTACGGCCGTGGGCTACGGCATGGACGGCGATGACTATCCGGTCGTCAGAGTGTCGTGGCAGGATGCCGCGGCCTATTGCAACTGGCTCAGCAAGGAAGCCGGTCTGGAACCGGCCTACAAGGGGGACGGCGGCCGCCTGGTAGCGATCTGGCCGGCCCCGGACGGATTCCGGTTGCCCAGCGAGGCCGAGTGGGCCTGGGCGGCTCGCTATGCCGGCAGGACACAGAAGGCGCCCCGTTATCCCTGGGGCAATTCCCTGCCGCCCCCGCCGAAGTCGGGCAATTTCGCCGATATTTCGGCCCGCGGCGGCGTCGGCGATATCCTCTCGGGCTACAACGACAGCTACCCCGCCACCGCCCCGGTGGCCACGTTCCGCTCCAATTCGCTGGGGATTTTCGATCTCGGCGGCAACGTGGCAGAGTGGACCAACGACCTTTACCGGGCCTACGTGGGCAAGGCCGCCACCGTAGTCATCGACCCGGCGGGTGCCGACGAGGGCCGTTACTATGTGATCCGGGGCTCCAGCTGGGCCCAGGGCACGATCCCGGACCTCAGGCTGGCCGCCCGGGCTTATGGTGATCAGGCCCGTCCGGATCTGGGATTCCGGATCGCACGCAGCGTCGGCGCCGGGCCCTGATCGCCGGGCAATGAACAGAAACCCGAAGGAGAACCTATGCGTGTATTGACAGTCTGCTGGCTCTGGCTGCTGCTGGCCTTGCCCGTGGCCGGTACTGCCGAAGACGAGGAGACGCCACCCGCGGCGGTGCCGGCCCCGGAGTCGGAGGTGGAGTCGGAGGCCGAAGTGGAGCCCGCCGAGGCCGTGTCCGCTGAGGATGTGTGGGCCCGGGATGAGGCCGAGGAAGAGGAGGTCTTCGTGCCCAGCGAAACCGTGTCCGCCGACTCGGCCATAGCCTTCCCCGCCGATATCTGAGCCTGGGCGGATAATCCCATGAAGAAACACCTACCGGTCGAATTTATCTACCAGATCTTCTCCCTGATCCTGGTCATCATCATCGTCCACGGCATCTATGTCTCGGTCATCCGTCCGGCGGCGGACGCCGAGCTGCGCGCCGACCAGATCGCCATGCAGGAAAACCCCGACTACGTGCCCACACGCTCGGTCTACGTCATCGTGCGAGACTTCGAGCAGGAGGCCTGTTTCGTCCTGTTTCTCTGGGCCGTCAGCATCATGGGCCTGAAAGGCTGGTCGGTCCGCCGGCAGCGGGAGCTGCTCGATCTCGACCTGGTCCCGGTTTCCGACGGGATGCGGATCCTGCCCGAGGACACCCGGGAATATGCCCGCCAGCTCCAGGCGCTGCCCGAGCGGGTCGCGGACTTCGCCCTCCCGCGGGCCCTGCTGACGGCGCTGCAGCGTTTCGATTCGACGCGCAATGTGCAGGACGTTTCCCAGGCCGCGTACGAGGTCTGTGACGAGGAAGCGGATCGGCTGGACTCGGAATTGTCGATGATCCGCTATATCGCCTGGGCGATCCCTTCGATCGGATTTATCGGTACGGTGCGCGGTATCGGCGAGGCTCTGGCACAGGCGCACAAAGCCGTGGAGGGCGATATCGGCGGCGTCACCCAGGCCCTCGGCGTCGCTTTCAATTCCACCTTCATCGCCCTGCTGCTGTCTATCGTGCTCATGTTCCTGGTCCACCAATTGCAGCTTTCCCAGGAGCGGCTGGTGCGGGACTCCAAGACGTACTGCGACCGCAATCTCGTACGTCACATGAAGGCTCGCTAGGACCGCAGGCCCCATGACCGTCCTCGCCCTGGAGATCAATGACAGCGGTCTGCTGATCGGCTCGCAGCAGGATCGCCAGGACGCCGGGCCGGGCTATGCCATGCTCGACCCGGAGGGTCTCAGCCTCGGAGATACCGCGCGCAGTCAGGCGCGGCTGCGGCCGCGGAGGATGAACAACCGCTACTGGCTGGAACTGAACACCCGGCCGCTGGCCTCGCCCCAGCCCTATGCGGCCACGACCGCCGACCTGGCCTGCGCACAATTGAGCGAGCTGTGGGAACGTTTCGGCGGTGGTGCGGGGCAAGTCGTGCTGGTGGTTCCGGGATACATGAGTAGCGAGGCGCTTGGCCTGCTGCTGGGTATCGCACGGGAATGCACGGTGCCGGTCGCCGGCATGGTGGATACGGCGGTGGCCGGTCTGGCCGGACGCGCCGCCGGGCGCAGGATGCTGCATCTGGATGCCCATCTGCATCTCTCGCTGCTGACCGAACTCGAGGTCGGCGCGGAAGTCAGTCGGGGCAACGTACAGCAGATCGAGGGAGCCGGGCTTGCCGGCCTCGGTCAGGTCTGGATCGATACCGTGGCCTCGGCGTTCGTCCATCAGACGCGCTTCGATCCGCTGCATCACGCGGCCACTGAACAGTCCCTGTTCGACTCCATCGAACACTGGATCGCCGCCCTGGGCGCGGGTGAGGACCTGACCGTGCAGATCGAGCATGAATCCCGGTCCATCGCCGTACAGATCGGACGGCGGCAGATGCTGGAGGCGGCCGCGCCAGTGTATGACCGGATCACACGGGCGGTGGAGAATGCGGCCCGGAGCCTGGGCCCGCTGCAGCTCGGGCTGACCGACCGGCTGGGGCGGCTGCCCGGTCTGCCCGAGCGGCTAGCCCGTATCGACGTGGTGGATATGATCCGGCTGCCCCCGGCATCGGCGATCGAGGGCGCCCTGCGTTTCCAGGAAGCGGTCGTCTCTGACGGCGAGACGGTCAATTTCGTCACCGCGCTGCCGGCCGGGCCGGCGTCAGAGCCCGGGCTGGTGCCGCCGCCGGATATCTCCCAGGATACCCGACCCCTGCCGACGCACCTGCTGTCGGGCACCGTGGCATGGGAGATCTCCGGGCAGGCCCTGACCCTGGGCAGCTCGCCGCCGGCGGATGCGCGCCCGGTGATGGCCGGCGGTAACCTGGAAGGCATCTCGCGGCGACATTGCGAGGTCTTCCGGCGTGGCGACGAGGTGGTGGTCGAGGATCACAGCCGTTTTGGCACCTTCGTCAACGGACGCCGGATCGACGCCCGGGCCAGCTTGCGCGCGGGCGACGTGCTGCGCATCGGTGTGCCCGGCTGCGAGTTCCTGCTGATAGAAGCGAGAGCGTAGATGAGACGCCGGCGCCGCTTCGACACGTTCAGCCTGTCCTTCCTGGACATCATGAGCTGCGGCTTCGGATCCGTGATCCTGTTGTTCATGGTCATCAACGCCACCATGGCGGTGCGCTCCGACGAACTCAACCGCGCGCTCAGTCTGGAAGCGGACGCGTTGAAGGTGGAAGTCAGCGAGGGGCGGGAGAACCTGGTGGCGCTTCGCAACAGTCTGGCGGAGACCGAGGAACGGGAGATCCGGGCCCAGGGGGCGTCGCGCCGCATCATCGAACTGCTGGAGCAGAAGAAGCAGGAGCTGGCCAATATGGAGGCCGACACCCTGGCCCGGCGCGAGAGCATCAACAAGCTCAAGGCGGATCTCCAATCCATGGAGGAAGCGAGCAAGCGCCTGTCGGCCGCCAGTTCGCAACCCGACGAGCAGGGCAGCGCCCTGCGCCGAATCCGCGGGCAGGGCCAGCGCCAGTATCTGACCGGTCTGAAGCTGGGCGGCAGCAGGGTGCTGATCCTGCTGGACAGCTCGGCCAGCATGCTGGACGAGACCATCGTCAACATCATCCGGCGCAGAAACATGAGCGACGCGGACAAGGTCCGCTCACCCAAGTGGCTGCGCGCCCAGCGCACGGTGGAGTGGATCATCGCCCGGCTATCGCCCTCGTCGCAGTTCCAGATCATCACTTTCAACGAGACCGCGAAACCGGTCACGCCGGGTACCCAGGGCTCGTGGCTGGAGGCGGCGGAGCCGGATCAGGTGCGCAAGGCCATCGAGGGCACCCGCGCGGTCGTCCCCGGCGGCGGGACGAGTCTTTACAATGCCTTTACCGCGGCGGGCGCCATGTCGCCGCCACCGGACAACATCATCCTGCTGACCGACGGGCTGCCGACTCAGGGCAAGAGTCCGCCGCTGGTATTCAAGAGCGTCAACTCCAAGGCCAGGCGCCAGCATTTCCGCGGCTCGCTGCGGCAGTTGCCGAGCCGGGCGCCGGTGAACGTGATCCTGTTCCCGATCGAGGGGGATCCGGAAGCCGCGGTGGAGTTCTGGCGTCTGGCCAAGACCAGTGACGGTTCGTTTATCTCCCCGTCGAAGGACTGGCCATGAGCAGAGCCAGCAGCCGCCGCGAAGTGGAGTTCGCCAGCCTGTCCTTCCTGGACTGCATCTGCTGCGGTTTCGGCGCCGTCATCCTGCTGTTGGTCCTGACCAAGTTTGCGGAGCCGATCCTGCTGGAACAGACCACCGAAGAGCTGGAGGCCATCATCGTCGCGATGGAGGAGGAGATCGACGAGATCCGGGGTGAGACGCGTATCGTCAATCTCGAATTGACTGCGAAACGCGAGCAGCTGTCGGACATCGAGAGCCGGGTCGCGCGATTGCAGGGAGACCTGTCGCGGATCGAGGGCGAGTTCGCCGCCAGTCAACAGGACGCGTCGGTCTCGAGCAAGGTCGAGGGGCAATTGTCCAACGCCCGCCAGGAACTCACCGAGGAGATGCGGCGCCTGCTGAAGGACCGACCCCGGAATCCGGACAGTCTGGTGGCCGGTATCCCGGCGGACAGCGAATACATCATCTTCATCATCGACACATCGGGCAGCATGCAGAATTACAGCTGGCCGGCACTCCTGCGCAAGGTGGGTGAGGTGCTGGACGCTTATCCCAAGGTCAAGGGGATGCAGTTCATGAACGACATGGGCGCCTATCTGTTCCCACGCTACGCCGGACGCTGGATCCCCGACACGCCGTCGCGTCGCAAAGTGGCCATCGATGCCCTCGCCGGATGGCGGCCGTTCAGTAATTCCAGTCCGGTAGAGGGCATCACCCAGGCCATACAGACGTTCTATGAGGAAGATAAGAAGATCAGCCTCTACGTCTTCGGCGACGAATTCACCGGCCGCAGCATCAACGACGTCTTGCGGATCGTGGACGACATCAACCGGGCCGACAAGCAGGGCAATCGCCGGGTGCGGATCCATGCGGTCGGTTTCCCCTTCGCGTTCACCCAGCAGGCGAGCATGCAGGCCACCGGGGCGCGCTTCGCGGCTCTGATGCGGGCCTTGTGCTATCGGAATGGCGGCACCTTTGTCGCCCTCGATGACTTCCGTCCGTAGCGACGGCCTCCTATACTCTAGCGTCGTGCCAGGCTCCACGGCCGGTTCCATTCGTTGCTCAAGGGTGTACCTCCATGGAATCCAAACTCGTAATCGAGTTCGATGAAAACGATCTCAGGCAGCTAAAAGAGGTATTCCACGCTGCGCGCATGAACCTGGGGGACGTGCAGCAGGGCGACATCCTCGCGGCATGTCGGGAGCTGCTGCAGCGGGCCGAGGCCGCGGGGGCACCGAACTTCGCGCTCAAGCGGCTGCGCCGTCTCAACGATCTCGTGCGCATGGTGGAGGACCAGGAGTGGAATCTGCCGCCCGAGGACGTGACACGGGTCATCAACGCCCTGGCGTATTTCGCCAATGCGGATGACCTCATCCCCGATGATGTGCCGGGACTGGGCTATCTGGATGATGCAGTGATGGTCGACCTGGTGTTGCGTGAGTTGTCCCAGGAGCTCAAGGCTTACGACGATTTTTGCGACTTCCGCACGACGGAGCGGGCCAAGCGGGCGGCGGCCGGGGACGAGCGGCCGGTCTCGCGGATGGATTGGCTCGAACTGCAACGGCGCAAAGCCCAGCAGGTCCGCAAGAGCAAGAGCTGGCTGCCCTGGAAGCGCAAGAGCTCGTCGTTCCTGGACTGAGACCCGGGCTGGCTCAGGCGGCCAGCGAAAGGCCGTCCAGGGTCGGCATCTCTGAGCGGGTGGAGAAACGGCCCCGATCGTCCCGGCTCACCTCGGCGGCCGCGATCTCCGCGTCGTGGGTGAAGAACAGGCGCACGCCGCGCGCCAGCTTGTCTTCGAGGAATCGACGTTTCTCGTCGATCAATCGCTCGGGATACCGGTCGTAACCCATGGTCACCGGCAGATGGACCCAGGGCCTGCCAGGTATCAGATCGGCGCAGAATGCGATACCGCCGTCGCCGCCGATCTCGGACAACATCAGCCCGGGAGTGTGCCCCTCGCTGAATTCGAAGCGGACGGATGATCCCAGCGTCGCGCTATGCTCGCCCTCCACGATCTCGATCCGGCCGCTGTGCTCGAGCAGCCGGTTCAGTTCGGGGATAAACGAGGCCCGGTCCCGGGCGTGGGGATGCTTGGCACGCTCCCAGCCGACGCGGCTGACCAGATACCGGGCATTCGGGAACAAAAGCATGGCGGCCTCGCCTTCCCGCCACGGCGACAACAGCCCGCCGGCATGGTCGAAATGCAGATGGCTGAGCACCACCGCATCGATGGACGCCTGGTCAACGTCGATGGAGGCCAGGGAGTCGAGCAGTACGTGCTGCGGTTCGACTACACCGTAACGCTCCCTGAACTTGGGTTCGAAGAACGCGCCGATCCCGGTCTCGAACAGGACCCTGCGGCCGTCATCCAGCTCCGCAAGCAGAGCCCGGCAGGCAAGGGGTATGCGGTTCTCCTGATCCGGCGTGATCCAGCGGGACCAAAGGGCCTTTGGCACGCTGCCGAACATGGCTCCCCCGTCCAGCGCCTGGGTGTTCCCGGCTACAGACCATAGTTTGATCGTCATCGAGGTGTCTCCTCTGCCGACCCTGATTTTATCCGCGGCGGCGGCCCGTGAACCAGACTGCATATGCCGGCAGGTCGCGACGTAGACCCGTGGGCGTTATTTCTTCCGGGGCGTCAGGATTCAGGCAAAACTCGCGTCGACCCGCGCCGCCAGTTCCTTCAGTCCATCCGATACGCGCACCGAGTACGGGTCCCCGGCCTTGCCCAGGGCGCGCAGGGCATCCGGGAGCGCGGCCAGCTGTCGCGCGCAATACTCGCGGGTGGTATCCAGTGCCGGAGCCGGCGCCATCCGTCGGCCACCGGCCATCACCGGCTCGAGCAGCGCCCGTCCGCACACATTTTCGTCGACCAGTCCGAGCACATCGGCGCTCAGCCGGCCGGCCGTGTCCAGATGCCGGAACACCTGCTTGCGCCCCGGCCAGGTCGCCTTGCCCGAAGAGCGCTTGCGTCTTGCGACGCCGGCGTATTCCTGCAGCTTGTAGACGCAGTCCAGCGACGGTGCGTCCTGGGATACGTCCAGATGGGTGCCGATGCCGAAGCCATCTGCCGGGGCGTCCACCGCCAGCAGTTCGCCCAGGCGGTATTCGTCCAGGCTGCCGCTCAGAAAGATCTTCAAGTCGCGGCAGCCGCCCGCGTCGAGGATTGCGCGCACCTCCCGACTCAGCTCGCCGAGATCGCCGCTGTCGATGCGGACCCCCCGCACCTGGATACCTTCTGCCGCCAGCTGGGGAGCAAGTTCGACCACTTTGTTAGCACCCCTGATCGTGTCGTAGGTGTCGATCAGCAGCACCGCATTGTCCGGATGACAGCGGGCGAAACGGAGGAAGGCCTGTTCTTCCTCGTCATGGGCCTGGACGAATGAGTGGGCCATGGTTCCGACTGTCGGTATGCCGAAGCGCTGTTCCGCGAGCACCGTGGCGGTAGCGGCGAAGCCGGCCAGATAGCTGGCCCGGGCGGCGGCCATGGCCGCTTCCGCCCCATGGGCCCGGCGCATCCCGAAATCCACCAACACTTTGTCCGGTGCGGTGAGCACGCAGCGTGCTCCCTTGGAGGCGATCAGGGTCTGCAGATGCAGCAGGTTGACCAGCCGGCTCTCGACCAGCTGTGCTTCCGGCATCGGTGCCGCGACCCGGAGGATGGGCTCGTCGGCGAAGAACACCGTGCCTTCCGGCATCGCTTCCACGTCACCGGTGAACCGGAGCGAGGCGAGCCGGTCGATGAAACCGGGTTTGAATTTTCCGCAACGGGCCAGCCAGTCCAGCTCTTCCGGCTCGAAGCGCAGACCCTCCAGGAACACCAGTACCTGCTCGAGACCGGCCGCCACCAGGAAGTTGCGCTCATCGGGCAGGCGCCGGACGAAGAATTCAAACACGGCTGTCTGTTCCAGACCGTTCTCGAAGTAGGCCTCCAGCATCGTAAGCTGATAAAGGTCCGTCAGCAGCGGACTGCGCTCGGCGTCGATCATGCGGTGGCCGCCGGAGCCGGCTCCAGATCCCCGGTACTGACCATATGGACGCCGGCTTGCCTCATGGCTGCGATGGCGCGTTCGCCGTCCTCCGGCTCGACGTCGACCGCGCGGATGGCGTCGGCGAGGACGACGACCTCGAAGCCGGCCGCGAGGGCGTCCAGTACCGTGGCCTTGACGCAGTAGTCCGTCGCCAGGCCGCCGACGAACAGGCGACGGATGCCGCCGGCCCGCAGCCGCTCAGGAAGATCGGTCCCGTCCAGGGCGGAATAGGCGTCCCGATCCTGCCGGGTGCCCTTTGAGACGACCCGGGCATCGGCCGGCAAATCCAGCGCCGCGGCGAACTGCGCACCGTAGGAGTCGGCCACGCAATGGGGTGGCCAGGCTCCACCCTGGGCTGTAAACGAGCAGTGGGCGGGTGGATGCCAGTCACGGGAGAAGAACACGGGCAGACCGCTGGTGCCAAACAGGGTGACGGCCCGATTCAGCGGTCCGATGACCCGATCGCCGTCTGTTACCGCAAGCGCTCCGCCGGGCAGAAAATCGTTCTGGACGTCGACCACGATCAACGCGTCGCGATCGGACAGGGTCAACTCCGTAGTTTCCGGCATGGAGGTCTCCGAATCTGCTTTCATCCCAAACTTAGCAGTTCTGCTGTCGCCTGACGGAGGGAGCCTGGTGGCG
>JASFJM010000052.1:0-13253 GCA_050122055.1 Gammaproteobacteria bacterium
GCCAGGGTATCGCCCGGCGTATGGGTGCCAGATGCCACCACATTGCCGCCGCCGTCCGATGCCTCCCAGACGCCGGGCCCGGTAAAGCGGACGGTAAAACTCTGTCCGGACCACGTCGCCGGGTCGACCAGGGAGGACGACGCGATCACGCCGGTGCCGGTATTGGCGGGCGCCGCGTCCACGGCGAATCGGCCGTTGCCGCCGGGGACCGCCATGAACACGCGATCGCCGGGCTCTCCGTCTTCGAGATAACGGCCGTCGCCGATCTCAAGCCGACGGGTGCCCTGGTCGCCCTGGTAGCCGACCTGTCCGGCCGCCACCGCGAATGGCTCGGTCGTAACCCGGGTGCCGGCGAACAGATACTCGCCGCGGCCGTCCTGGCTGTTGGCCAGCTGCAGCATCTTATCCTGCAATGCCCGCACCTCGGTGGCGAGACCGGCGCGGCCGGCATCGTCCAGGGCGGGGCTGCTGGCGCGGATCGAAAGCTCGCGCATCCGGTCCAGCACGCCGCTGACCTGGGCCAGCGCCTGCTCCTCCAGCGAAAGCCGTCGTCGCGCCGCCTCGGCGTGATCCTGGTGTACCGCCACTCTGTCCATGGCCTGGTTGAGACCGAGGATGCGCATGGCGCCCTCGGGATCGTCGGCCGGCGACAGGATCTTCTTGCCGGTGGCCACCTGCAGTTGCGTCCGTAACAGATCGGCCTGGCTGCGACGGGTGGCGGCCAGCCAGCTCTGGCTAAGGGTCTGTGATGAGACTCGCATGTTCTAGCCCCTCATGGCGTCGAGTATGCTCTGGAACAGGGAGTCGGCCACGCTGATCGCTTTCGCGGCCGCCATGTAGGCCTCCTGATAGCGCATCAGATTGATGGCCTCCTCGTCCAGATTGACCCCCGAGACCGACTGTACGTCCAGCGCGGTCTGCTCCCGTAGCGCAGTCTGCGCATCGAGGCTGAGCCCGGCCTGGCGCGTCGTGACGCCCACCCGGCTTAGGAGACCCGCCTCCAGATCCCGGAGCGAAGCCAGCCCGCCCTCGAACAGATCATCGGATACCAGCCCCGCCAGCCCCTGGGCCACGGTGTTATCGCCGACGCCAGCCGGGTTGGGCGCGATATCGAAGCGGTCGCCCGCCTCGACCTGGCCGCTGATGTTGAGACGCCAGCCGTTGAAGTCGATATCACCGCCGTCGCTGTAGCTCAACGGCCCGCTGAGATCGTTACCACCCGCGTCGAGGACGCGGAAGGTCGCCGGATCATCGAACACGATGCTGACCGGATCTGACAGGGCCGGGTTCGACGGATCGGTGACGGCCGGCGTCCCGATCACGGCATTGCCCTGGTTGCTCAGCAGCGCGCTGCTGCCAAGCGGGGATGCGGCGGCGATCCGCTCCGGACCGCCGACCGCGATGCCGAGGCTACCCGCCGCCCGGGCCAGCGGCCGCAGCAGGAAACGGTCGCCGTCGACTGCCCCGGCGGGCACTTCGATGCTCAGGCCGTCGGCCTGGAAGGGATCAAGGGCCGTTCCGGATCCGCTCATGGGCACTGCCGAACCGGCCTGGTTTGTCAGCTGCCAGCTGCCGCCCGCAAACGCCAGTTCGTAGCTCTCGGGAGCCAGGGCGGAGAAATCCGCGATGCCCAGCACCACGGCGCCGTTGCCCAGGTTGCGTCCCGAAGGCAGCACTTCCACCGGCGGCACCTTGAAAAAATCCTCGCCCGCATTCGAGGCCAGGTCCATGCCCCCGCGGTGGACGGCGTTGAAGCTCTCTGCCAGTCCTGTGGCGATTCGGCCAAGCTCCTGACGCGCCGGGTCCAGTACCGCGCGCCGGAATTCCAGAGCGCCACCCAGGGCACCACCGGAGAGGGTGCCGCTGATAGCGAAGCCGCTATCGCCCTGGGCGACCTGGAGCCGCGTCGGGTCGAATTCGTCCCGCACGACGGCCAGGTCGAAACTCCTGTTTGCCGCGACCAGAGCCTGACCGCTGCCGACAAATATGTTCAGGGCACCGTCCGGTTGGGCGATGACGGAGACGTCGATCTGTCCCGCCAGCTCCGAAAGCAGGGCATCGCGCTGGTCCAGCAGGTCGCTGGGCGGCTGACCGGGGCTGCGGCTGATCTGATCGTTGACCCGGGCGATCGCTCCGGCCAGGCCATTGATCTCCGAGACCGAACCCTGGATACGCAGGTTGACGTCGTTTTCCAGCGCGCCGAGCTGGGCATCGAGGACGCCGAAGCGGTCGGCCAGGGCCTGCCCCTGTCCCAGTACCGCGTAGCGGATCGGCAGCGAAGCGGGATCGGCGGTCAGACTCTCCACGGTCTCGAAGAATTCGCTCAAGCCCTGGGACAGACCGGCCGCCTCGTCGGACAGGATGCTGTCGACTCGCCGGCTCAGGTCCCGGAATACCGTCAACTCCTGCTCGGCGGCGGTTGCACCGCGCAGCTGGTCGGTCAGGAACTGGTCGTAGATGCGGCGGACATCGGTGACGTCGACACCGGTACCCACATAACTGCTGCCCCGGAACTGAGGGACGCGCGCCGCCTGGTCCACACGCTGGCGGCTATAGCCCTCGGTGTTGACGTTGGCGATGTTATGGCTGGTCGTGTCCATGCCGCGTTGTGCGGTCAGGAGACCCGAGATAGCGTTGTTCAACAGTAGCGACATAGCTCAATCAGGCCTCGACGCGAGCCGCGGCCGACCTCTCAGCAGGGGAACCCCCCGTTCCATCTGAAGTTATCGGCGGCGGCGGAGAATTCTTTAGGGGCGCCAGCGCCGACTCCAGCAGCGGACCATCCATGATGCCGCGGATCTTGTCGGCGTAGGCCGGGTCGGTGGCATAACCGGCCCGCTGCAGACCCTCGGCGAAAGCGGCGGCATCACCGCCGGCGGCCAGCGCCGGCTGATAGCGGGCGTTGCCCTTGAGGAAATCCACATAGTCACGGAAGCTCTCGGCCACCGAGTCATAGGCCCGGAACCAGTCGCGCTGACGCCGGGCAACGCCGTCCTCGTATTCCAGGGTGCTCACCGACACCCGGCGGCCGCTCCAGGACGGATCCGCCTTGATGCCGAACAGGTTGTTGCCGTTGCGACCGTCGTCGCCGCGGATCATGTGCTTGCCCCAGCCGGTCTCCAGCGCCGCCTGGGCGACGATGGAACGGGGATCTACGCCCAGCTCCCGGGCTGCATCCCGGGCATGGGGCCAGACGCCACGCACGAATGCCTCGGGCGTGGCGGGATCGAAGTCGCCGGCGGCGGTGCGGGCTACGGTATCGGTCCGGTCGGCGGGCCGCAGGGGCAGCGCTTCGGGCGTCGGGGGCACCGTCGCCCGCACCGTCCCGGAAAGCTGTCGCACCAGCATGTCGGCTATCCCCAGACCCTTGCCTCGCGACATCTCCACCGCCATCTGCTGGTCGAACATGTCCCGATAAGCCCGCTCGCTGTCGCTGTCGAACAAGGGATCACCCATGCTGGCGTCGCGCATGCTCTTGAGCATCATGCTGGTAAACAGGGATTCGAACTGTCGCGCCACCTCCCGCAAGGTTTGCGGATCGCCCTGGCCGGAACGGGCCCGTAGCGCTGCCAGACCGGCGAAGTCGTTGTAGTTGCTTGGGCCCTGAACGCTCATGACCGGCCTCAGATCACCACCAGCTCGGCCCTCAGGGCGCCCGCTTCGCGCAGCGCCTCGAGGATTGCGACCAGATCGCCTGGCGCCGCGCCCACGGTGTTGACCGCCTGCACGATCTCGTTGAGGTCCACGCCGGGCTCGAACAGGAACATGTAGTTGCCCTGCTGCTCCACATCGACCTGGCTATCCGGCGTCACCACCGTCCTGCCGTTACGCGTGAACGGCGCCGGCTGGCTGACGTCGAAATCCTCGGTAATGGTCACTACCAGCGAGCCATGGGCCACGGCTGCCGGCATCACCCGCACGTGGGTGCTGATCACCACGGTGCCGGTGCGCGAATTGACGATCACCCGGGCCGGGGCGTCGCCGGGGTCGATCCTGAGGTTCTCCAGCATGGAGATAAAGGTGGTCCGCTGACCCGGGTCCGCCGGTGCCAGCACATCGACCGTGGTGGCGTCCCGGGGACGAGCCGTGCCGGCCCCGGCATAGGCGTTGATGCCCTCGGCCAGCCGGCTGGCGGTGGTGAAATCGGCCCGATGCAGATTGAGTTCCAGGGTGTTGCCCTGGGCGAAGCGCATGGGCACCTCCCGTTCCACCGACGCACCGTTGGGGATGCGGCCGACGCTGGGCACATTGATGGTGACGCTGGAGCCGTCGCTGCCGGACGCGCCCAGCCCGCCCACCACCAGATTACCCTGGGCGATGGCGTAGACCTCGCCGTTGATGCCCTTGAGTGGCGTCAGCAGCAGGGTGCCGCCGCGCAGGCTCTCGGCGTTGGCGATCGAGGAGACGGTGACGTCGATGGTCTGGCCGGGCTTGGCGAATGCCGGCAGCTCCGCGCTGACCACCACCGCGGCGATATTGTTGAGCTGCAGATTGGTGCCGGGCGGGATGGTGATGCCCAGCTGCTCGAGCATGTTGCGCAGGGTCTGGATGGTGAACTTGGCCTGGGTGGTCCGGTCACCGGTACCGTTCAGGCCGACCACCAATCCGTATCCGATCAGCTGGTTGTTGCGGACGCCGCCGATCGAGGCCAGATCCTTGATCCGCTCAGCGGAAACGGACGCCGACAACAGCATCATGGCCAGGCTGGCCAGCAGGACGGAGATCTTCTTGCGGTTCGATTTCACCCTGGACTCCCGGACTACATCGGCCACAGGGGCGACATGAAGAAACGGCTCAGCCAGCCGACCTGGTTGGCTTCCGCCAGCGCGCCCTTGCCGCTGTAGATGATCTGGGCATCGGCCACCCGCATGGACTCGATGGTGTTGTCCGGCAGGATGTCCTGGCGGCGCACGATACCGGTGATGCGGACATATTCCCGGCCCTGGTTGAGCGTGATCCATTTGTCACCGCTCACGAACAGATTGCCGTTGGGATAGACCTCGGTGATGGTCACGGTGATGCGCCCGTCCAGCTTGTTGCTCTGGCTGCTGGAGCCACCACCGCTGAACGAATTGGAGGTCTCCCAATTGTTCTCGAGGATCTTGTTGCCGTTGAGGGTCACGTCGTCGCCGGCGATGATCGGCATGCCGGTATCCACGGACGTATCCTTGGTGGTCCCGGTCTGGGCGCTCTTGGTGGCTGCGGTCCGCTCCACCAGACGGATGGTGAGGATGTCACCGACGCGGCTGGCCTTGGGATCGTCGAACAGCCGCAGGTCGTAACCGTTCTGATAGATGGCCCCGGCGATGGCCGGCGGCGGCGTCGGCGGCACGACCACCGGCAGCGGATCCGGCTCGGGATCCGTTTGGATGACCGTGCAACCGGCCGTGCTAAACAGCAGGCCGATCATCATCAGCATCATCGGGCGAAATACGTCCATGTCTCGCGCCTCTCGCGTCGTCTGTGTTACAGGGTCTGGTTCAGATACTCGAGCATCTGATCACTGGTGGAGATGGCCTTGGAGTTCATCTCGTAGGCCCGCTGGGTCTCGATCATGTTGACCAGTTCCTCGACCACGTTGACGTTGGAGCCCTCCAGTGCGCCCTGGACCGTCATGCCCAACCCGTCCAGCCCCGGGGTCCCCACCTGGGCGGTACCGCTGGCGGTGGTCTCCAGGAACAGATTCTGACCCGTGGCTTCAAGACCGGCCGGATTGACGAAATCCGCCAGCTGGAACGTGCCCACGGTGGAGAGCTGGGACTGCCCCGGCAGCTTGGCCTGGATCAATCCGTCTGAAGAGATGCTGATGGCCAGCGCATCGGGCGGGATGCTCACACCCGGCTGCACTTCGTAACCGTTGGCGGTCACCAGACGGCCGTCGGAGTCGACCATAAAGGATCCGTCACGGGTGTAGGCCAGGTCGCCGTCCGGCATCAGTACCTGGAAGAAACCGCGGCCCTGGACCATGACGTCCAGGGAATTTCCGGTTTCCATGTGGTTGCCCTGGCTGAAGATCTTCTCCGTGGCCACGACCCGGACGCCGGATCCCAGCGCCAGACCGGTGGGGGATTCGGTGTCTTCAGAGGTGCTGCCGCCGACCTGCCTGACCTGTTCGTAGAGCAGATCCTCGAACACCGCGCGGCCGCGCTTGAAACCGGTCGTGTTCACATTGGCCAGATTGTTGGAGACCACGGACATCCGCGTCTGCTGCGCCTCCAGTCCGGTCTTGGCTACCCAGAGTGAGTCCATAATCCTTTACTCCTGTCCACTATCCTTAGTGATTTCGATTACTGCATCCGCAGCAGCGCTGCGGAGGCCTGTTCATTCTCTTCGGCCGTCTTCACCGCCTTGAGCTGGAGCTCGTACTGGCGGGAAAGCTGGATCATCTGTACCAGCGATTCGGCGGCATTGACGTTGGAAGACTCGAGACTGCCGGTGACGATGCGTACCAGGCCGTCTTCGACGGCGCTCTCACCGCCCTTGAGCCGCATCAGGCTCTGGGGTCCCTTGACCAGATCCTCCGCCGGCGGGTTGACCAGTTTCAGCCGGTCTACCTGCACCTGGGTACTGGGGTCCTGGCCGATGGGCACGATGCTGATAGAGCCCTCGTCACCGATAAAGATGCTCTGGAATTCCGGCAGGGTGATCGGGCCGTTCTTGCCGATGACCAGATGGCCGTCGCCGTTCTCCACCGTGCCGGCCGAGGTCACACGAAGATCGCCGGCCCGGGTGTACGCCTCGCTGCCGTCCGGCAGCTGCACCGTGAGCCAGCCTTCGCCATTGATGGCGATATCCAGGTCGCGTCCCGTGGCGACCACGGTCCCGTTCTGGCGGTTCCATCCCTGGGATTCCACCACGGCGTTGACGCGGGTCGGCAGACCCTCGCCTTCCACCGGGCGACTGCCGAATGACTGCATGTCCGCCCGGAAACCGGTGGTCGCCACGTTGGCGAGATTGTGGCTGACCGTCGTCATGGCCCGCATGGCCTGCTTGGCCCCGGTCATCGCAACATAGATCAGCCTGTCCATAAGCTCGATTCCTTAATCAAGATCCGTCTTAGCGGATGTTGATGATGGTCTGGGTGATCTGATCCATGGTGGAGATCACCTGGGCGTTGGCCTGGAAGCTGCGCTGGGCCGTGATCATGTTCACCAGCTCGTCGGTCAGATTCACGTTGGCGGACTCCAGCGCGCCGGCCTGGATCAGACCGTAGCTGGACGATCCCGCCTCGCCGCGCACCGGCTCACCGGAGGCGAAGGTCTCGATCCAGGCAGTGTTGCCGGCCTGCTGGAGTCCCTCGGGGCTGGGGAAATTGGCGATGGCGATCTTGCCCAGGGCCGAGGCCCGGCCGTTGGTGTAGCGGGCGTAGACCACGCCGGACTGGTCGATCTCGATATTGCTCAGACGGCCGGCGGCGGAACCGTCCGGGTTGAGCGAGTTGACCGCAAAACGCGCGCCGAACTGGGTCATGTCGCTGACCTCGACATCGAGCTGGATGGGATTGGCGCCGTTACCCGGGTCCACCGGGGGCATGCTGACGGTCAGCGATGCCGGCACCACCACTCGGCCATCGGCGCTGAATTCCAGCGCCTGGGGCGGTCCCGCCTGGGCGCCGCCGATGGTCATGGCCAGCTCCCAGGCATTGGGGGTCGCGGTCTTGACGTAAAAATAGGTGGCCGTGTGGGGCGCACCCAGGGAGTCGTACACGGTGGTCGACGTGCTGTGGTTGAAGGTATTCGGATTGGCCGGGTCGAACGGGCTCACCGTGGGCGGTACCGCGTCGGCCGGCAGGTTGACGCCCATCTCCACCTGAGTACTGGCCACCGGCGGGTTGACGTCGTTGGTCAGTTCCAGATCGATCAGGGTGCCGGTGTTGAAGCTGCCGTCGGCCAGTACCGGGTAGGCCTGCAGACGCTGCCCCTGGGCGTTCTCTACCAGCCCTTCGGCATTGACGCCGAAGGCGCCGGCGCGGGAGTAGACCTCGGAACCGGCGTCATCGAGGATGAAGAAGCCCTGACCGCTGATCGCCAGGTCCAGGCTGCGCTGGGTGAAATTGACCGAACCCTGGCTGAACTCCTGACGTACGTCGGAGAGCTGGACACCGCTGCCGATGCCGTCGGCGCCGGCCGCAAACACGTCGGCGAATTCAGCCCGTGAGGACTTGTAGCCGGTGGTATTGGCGTTGGCGATGTTGTTGGAAGTGACTTCAAGATCGGCGGTCGCCGCGTTCAGTCCGCTCAATGCAACTTGGAATGACATCTATGTGATCTCCTTGACGTGTGATCCGGTCTGTCCCTGACCGACTCTCTTAGCGAATGGCCCTGACCTGGGATAGCCGGACCTGCTCCCCGTACTCGGTGGTTACCCGGGCACCCTCTCCATCCGTGGAAAGGGCGACACTGTCGACCCGGGCATAGAGGAGCGTGGGAGTCCGTTCCCGTGCTCCGTTGGAATCGATATCGGCCTGTATCAGATAGGACCCGGGCGGCGCCTGGGTGCCGTCGCTCATGATCCCGTCCCAGCTGAACTCGGCCACGCCGGCCGCGCGTGCACCAAGCGGTATCTCGCGCACCATCCGGCCCGATGGATCGAGTATCCGGACCCTCGCGTCACCGGTGCTGATCGGCACGTCCACCGCCCCATCCAGGCTGCCGCCCTCATGCAGACGACCCACCTCGGCCTCAAGCAGCACCGTGCGGCCGATCATGTTGGCGGCCTGCACCGTCTGACTGGCGTGGATGGAGTCGGCCAGTTGGGCGACGGATTTGTTCATGTCCTCGATGCCGGAGACGGTGGAGAACTGCGCCAGCTGGCCCAGGAATTCTCCGTTCTCCATCGGCTTCATCGGATCCTGGTTGCGGAACTGGGTCACCATGAGCTTGAGGAAGTCTTCCTGTCCCAGCTCGGTGCGGCCGGTCTCGGTGGTCTCCCGGGGGAGTGCGAGGTTGCCGTCGATTGCGTTGATCATGTCCATGGGCTGTCCCTGCCGTGGATTGAGCGCCGGGCTACTGGCCCAGGCTGAGTGTGCGGAGCAACAGCTCCTTGGAAACCTTCGCCACTTCGACGCTGTTTTGATACGAGCGCGAGGCGGCGATCATATTGACCATCTCGTCGACGACGTTGACGTTCGATGTATAGACGTTGCCGTTCTCGTCGGCGTCCGGATGGTCGGGCATGTGGACCAGCTTGGGCTCGGCCGTGGTCTTGACGACATCGTCGACGCGGACCCCGGCGACTCCCGGGCTGTCGCTGCCCAGCGAATCGACGCTGAATACCGGCTGGCGGGAGCGGTAGACGGCCGCAGGGTCGCCACTTACCGAATTGACGTTGGCCAGGTTGCTGGCGGTGGCGTTGAGGCGCACGGACTGGGCGCTCATGGCCGAGCCGGCGATATCGAAGATCTTGGTCAATGACATGACTTATCGACTCCCGGTGATGGCGAGCCGGAGCCCCCTGATACGCTGGCTCAGGAAGGTCAGGCTGGCCTGATAACGGGTGGAGGCCTCGGCGAACGCGGCCTTCTCTTTATCCGAGTCCACGGTATTGCCGTCGAGGCTGGGTTGGTTGGCGGTCCGGTAATGCAGGCTGGCGGGCCGGGCGTCGCCGGGTTCCGCGATATGTCCCGGGCGGGTGGCACGCAGGG
This sequence comes from Gammaproteobacteria bacterium, assembly GCA_050122055.1. GTDB lineage: Bacteria > Pseudomonadota > Gammaproteobacteria > Steroidobacterales > XN24 > CAMYOC01. The sequence goes on from JASFJM010000052.1 coordinate 9,644, forward strand.
TGACACCTTCGGTCTCGGCCGCGCGCATCGCGCTGCGGAAGTCCACGTCCCGCGCCTTGTATGCAGGTGTCTCCGCATTGGCCAGATTGGAGGCCACGACCTCCAGTCGCTGCCGGTTCACCGCCAGCGAGCGTTCGTGTCCTGAAAAAACCTGATCGATATATGTCGGCATTGCCTTGCTCCGGCTTTAGCTGGGGATAACCCTTGCAATCCGCGTGCCAACCCGGGCACTTTGGCCGAAACGGAGGTGAATCGGATATGCCGGAGCCCCGAAGCGGCAAGATTCTTCCGCCCCGGGTGACAACATCCGCCGCCGTCAAGGCGGGAATCCCCGGTAAGGGCATAACAGGCACGGTCTTTGCATGGAGTCTCTGGTCCATCGATTGGCAACAGGGACGACATGACCAGAGAAATGAACAGGAAGACCGGCATCACACGTTATCTATATGGCCCGGCAGTGGCCCGTCAGGGCGGATCGGGATCAGCAAGCCGCGGGAAACGGCGGTTTCTTGACGGTTTGCTCGCTGTTTTCCTGACGCTTGGCAGCGTCGCAACCAGCGCCGGCGCACTGCAGGATCACGCCGACATCGCCAGCGCGGCCGAGCGGGCCGCCGCCGGTATGCTGCCGCCGGCGGTGGGGCGGCGCACCCTCCATGCCGGGCGGATCGACGAGCGTCTGCGGATGCCACGTTGCGGTGGGGCGCTGGACGCAACGGTCCCGGCCGGTATGGTGCGCGGCGAGCGATTGACCGTAGCCGTCAGCTGTTCCGGCCCGAAGCCATGGAAACTCCATGTGCCGGTCGCCATGGTGGAAATGATGGAGGTCGTGGTCGCCCGCAGCGCCAACCCTCGCGGCGCGGTGCTGGACCCGGCCGGACTGGCGCTGGAGGAGCGGGATATTACCCAGCTGCGCCAGGGTTATCACACCGATCCGGCAGATCTGGCGGGACAACGATTGCGGCGCTCGGTGGCAGCCGGTCAGGTGATTCAGCCCGGTATGCTCAAGGTGGACCCGGTGATCCGGCGTGGTCAGCGGGTGACCCTGGTGGCGGGGAACGGATCGATCCAGGTGAAGATGGCCGGGCTGGCCCTGGGCGACGGGGCCACGGGGCAGCGTATCCCGGTGCGGAATCTGTCCTCCGATCGGGAGATCGAGGGCGTGGTCCGGTCCGCCCAGCAGGTCGAGGTGCTTCTAAGATGATTGTCCGAGCGCTAAAGTTCTGCCGTCAGCGGCCGATAGGGATTTCAACAGGGCGGATTTCGCCCACGGAGCAAAGCAGTCATGGCTGATAAAATCGACGGCATCGGACGGCCGAACATCCAGCCGTCCCGCAGCAATGCAGCGACGGAGTCCGACCGCGGCCGCAAGGCCGATCAGGCTGAATCGCCTCCGGCAGACCGGCCGGCGGGAGAGCGGGTCGAACTGACCGAGTCCGCCCAACGTCTGCGCAAGCTGGAAGCCCGCCTTGCCGCCCGCCAGGAGGTGGACGAACAGCGCGTGGCCGAAGTCAAGGAGCGCATCGCCGAAGGCCGTTTCGATCTGGACCCGGGGCGTATCGCCGACAGGCTCATCAGAATGGACAAGGATCTCTGAGACATGACCAGCGCCAGGGAATGGCAATCTGAAATCGGCCGCGTACTGGATGAAGAGATCCGCGCCGCCACTAAATTGCTCGGCATCCTCAAGACCGAGCGTGAGACCCTCAAGCAGCGGGATATGGAAGCCTTATCCCGCAGCGGCGATGCCAAGCATCGGATCCTGGCCGAACTCGATGCCCTGGACAAGGACCGTCTGAGCCTGGCCGAACTCGCCGGGATCCCGGCCGACCGGGAGGGCTTTGGGGATTTCCTCGAGTCCCTGCATCAGGGCGACGACATCCGCCTCCGCTGGCAGCGGCTTGTGGGCCTGCTGGAGGAATGCCAGGACCGTAACGAAGCCAACGGCCGCCTGGTCGCCCTGCAACGCGATCACGTAGAGAAGGCCCTGGCCGCCCTGCGCGGGGTCGACAAACAACCCGGGCTTTACGGACCTGACGGCAATCAGCGCCACACCGGTTCCGGGCTGCCCCTGTCCTCGGCCTGAGTCCCGGTCCGCCCCGGCCGGCTCGCGCGGACCGGCTCTGCGCCCGGTCATCCCATCGCCAATCCCGGGCTGAACCCGGATCCTCAGGCAGCCCTCGCCCGTGCCGGGTTGAACCCTGATCCCAAGGCAGTCCTCGCCCGTGCCGGGACAGGGATCGGTGCTGGCTGTGGCGTGCGCGGCAGAATATAATTCCCGGTATACACAGCGGATAATCCGTATCACCGAGGAGCGCAGCGTGACCGCCGAACAGGACCGAAAATTCTTCGACATTTTTATGATCGTGCTGGGGATACTGGTGGCGGTGTCCATCGGGATCTACGGCCTCGCACAAGTCGTCCAGGCCCGGACCCAGGACGCCTACATCAAGGAAGACAAGGCGGTCCAGGCTCAGGTGGCGCAACGGATACAGCCCCTGGGCCAGGTTGCGATCGCCGGTGAGGACAACAGCAGCCTGCCTGCACCCGGCGCCGGTTCAGGGACCCCGGCCGAGGCCCCGGCACCTGCCCAGATGGCCGCGGATATGTCAGGGGACGAGGTGTACAACACCGCGTGTGCCGCCTGTCATGCTGCCGGCATCGCCGGAGCGCCCAAGACGGGCGACGTGGCGGCCTGGAGCTCGCGGATCGAGCAAGGCCTCGACACCCTGTCGGCCCATGCTATCAACGGCTATCAGGGCAGCGCCGGATATATGCCGCCCAAGGGTGGCCGCACCGATCTGAGCGACGATGCGGTGCGCGCGGCTGTGGAATACATGGTGGCCGAGTCCCAGTAGCCTGAAGTCGGATGAACGAGAAAGCCGGCCATCAGGCCGGCTTTTTTGTGGGCGCCTCAGCCTTCGGACAAGAGCCGCCGCAGGCCCTCCAGGGTATCCCGGCCGCGGGCGCGCCGTTCCTCCTCTGACAGGCCCGATTTGCGGCCATCCCAGATCAGGCCGTCCTCGGGCAGTTCGTGGAGGAAACGGCTGGGCTCGCAGGCGCTGGTCTCGCCGAACCGCGAGCGTTTGCGAGCATAGCTCAGCACCAGGCTGCGCATTGCCCGGGTGATGCCCACGTAGGCGAGCCGACGCTCCTCCTCCAGACCGGCATCGTCCTGGCTGTTCCGGTGAGGCAGCAGATCTTCCTCCATCCCGGCGAGATAGACGTGGGGGAACTCGAGGCCCTTGGCGGCGTGCAGGGTCATCAGGGTCACGGCGTCCGATTCCTGCTCGCCCTCCTGTCGATCCAGCATGTCCATCAGGCTCAGATGGGCCAGCAGTTCCGGAAGGCTCCGGGCCATCTCACGCCGGGCCAGCGCGCGCAACCAGCGGATCAGCTCGTCCACGTTTTCCAGACAACGATCGGCCTGGCGCGGATCCCGAGCCGACTCCCGCAGCCACTCCCGATAGTTGAGTTCCTCGATCAATGATTCGACGAAATCCGTCACCGAATCCCCTCGGCTCATGCGATCGCTCGCCGTCACGACCCAGCGTGCGAAGCCCTGCAGTCGCTCTACCGCCGGCGCGGGCATGCCGCCGTGCAGGCCGGCCTC
>JASFJM010000053.1:0-13107 GCA_050122055.1 Gammaproteobacteria bacterium
CAAGCTCCTGCTGCTCGTTTCGGGTGCCGTCGGCGGCGGCGTCGTCATCGCGCTGCTGATCCGCATGCTGACCGCCGATGACCCTGCGCCCCGGCCCGAGTCTTCCATCGCCGCCGTCCCGGCCGAGGCGGAACAGACCCTTGCCGGCACGGCACCGGGCGGCCCGGAGGCGGAGCCGGCGGAGATCCCGGCCACCATCCCGGACGGGGCCCGGGAGGCGCCGCCCGAGAGCCCGCCAGCGACCCCGGATTCCGGGGCGTCCGGGCCGATGGCGGCCACGGAGGAACCGCAAGCCGCCGCCGGGACGCCGTCGCCGGGGCCGGATGACGCGTCGATGGACGCGCGGACGAAGGAGGCGGCTGCGGCTTCCGGGACTCAGATGGCCGGACAACCGGCTGTTGAAGAGATCGGCGAAGAAGCTTCGTTCGAGGAGAAGAGCACTCCCGAGAGTGCCGCCGCGGTCGAAACCATCTCGCCGGAAGAGGCCGTGGAGACGGCGCCGGACGAAGCGGGGGGAACTGCCGAATCCGGGGTGGAAGAACGCCTGGCTACGGAGATGCCCGCCGCGGTCGAAACCGTCTTGCCGGAAGAGGCCGCAGAGACGGCGCCGGACGAAGCGGAAGAAACTATCGAATCCGGGGTGGAGGAACGCCTGGCTGCGGAGATGCCCGCCGCGGTTGATGGTCCGCCCCCGGAAGACCAGCAGGCTCCGGAGGACGCAACCCTGGCGGCGATCGAGGAGGTTCCCGCCGCCGATTCTGATACAGACGATGAAACTGCCGCAGCAGAAGGAGAACCTGCCGAAGCCATGCCACCTGGCGCGGAGCCGGCGGACGCCTCCCCCCGGACGGAGGACGGCCCGGCGGCCGGCGATCCTGAGGACGGCACCGGGGAGCCGACGGCGGCCGAGCCTCCGGCGGAGATGTCGGTCCGGGCCCGGCTCACCAGCGGTCTGGCGGATATGGAGCCGACGGATGAGCTGGAGTCACCGATCATGGTGGCGGCGGGCGATACCCGGCGAGTGTATTTCTTCACCGAAGCGCGCGGCCTGTTCGGCACCCGGGTCACTCACCGCTGGCAGTTCGAGGGGACCACATTGACCCAGCTGCCGTTTGTGGTGGCGGGCGATCCCTGGCCGGTCTATTCCAGCAAGGACATCCCGGCCGAGCAGGCCGGGGATTGGGAGGTCAGCATCGTCGGCGAGGACGGAACCGTGCTGGCCAGCGAGTCATTTCAGGTGAGCGTCGAGGCGCCCTGAGCCTCGCTCGCGACGAAGCCACGCTGACGATCCCCTGCCGGATGGAACCCTCCGCTCACCCCGACAAGGCTTCCGACGGGAATGCGGTCTCGGTCGTGGTGCCGATCCACAACGAGGCGGCCAACATCGAGACCCTGTATGGAGAGATCCGCTCGGTGCTGGAGCCCCGGTGCGGATTCGAGGTGCTGGTCGTGGACGATGGTAGCGATGACGACAGCGACAGCGTGTTGTCCACGCTGGCCGGAACGGAGCCCCGGATGCGGCGTCTCGGCCATCCCGTCCGGCGGGGTCAGAGTGCCGCCCTGCGGACCGGCGTCGCCGCCGCCCGCCACGAGCGGATCGTGACCCTGGACGGCGACGGCCAGAACGATCCCCGGGACATCCCCCTGCTGCTGGAGACTCTGGACCGATCCCCGCTCCCGGCCCGGCGGCTGCTGGTAATCGGTCATCGGCTGCGGCGCGAAGACAGTCTGATCAAGCGGCTGGCATCACGAGTCGCCAACGCCGTGCGCCAACGCATGCTGAGGGACCAGACACCGGACACCGGTTGCGGTCTCAAGGTGTTTGCCCGCAGCACCTTCCTGTCGCTGCCCTATTTCGATCACATGCACCGTTTCCTGCCGGCCCTGATCCGCCGAGCCGGCGGCGAGGTCGTGTCGGTACCGGTCCGGCACCGGCCCCGTAAAGCCGGACGATCCAAATACGGGACTCTGGACCGGCTGTGGGCGGGAATCGTCGACCTGCTCGGCGTCATCTGGCTGATCCGTCGCTGCCCCGCCGATTACTCGCTGCTGCCACCGGACGCCGGCCCTGCCGAAGCTGCCAGACCCGCCACACCCACCACACCCCCAGAGCGGAGGTAGCTCGTCTTGAGCGCCGAATCGGGCGGGCATGCCTCGGGCCGCGACGTCCTGCTGCTGTTCCTGTTGGGCGCGGCGGTCCTGCTATCGGGTCTCGGGCTTCGTGATCCCTGGGCGCCGGACGAACCGCGTTTCGCGCTCATGGCCCGGGACATGCTGATCAGCGGCGACTGGCTGATCCCCCGGGTGGGCGGGGACCTTTATCCGGACAAACCGCCCCTGTTCATGTGGCTGGTGGCGGCCGGCACCTGGATGACCGGCTCTCTGCGCGTGGGTTTCATGCTGCCGTCTATGATCGCCAGCCTGGGCGTGTTGTGGCTGGTGTACGACCTGGCGCGCCGCCTCTGGGACAGGGACACGGCAGTGGCCGCGGGCCTGGTCCTGCTGACCACACTGCAATTCCCGCTGCAGGCCCACAGCGCCCAGATCGACGCCACGCTCTGCTTCTGGACCACCCTGTCTCTCTACGGCCTGTTGCGGCATCTGCTGCTTGGACCGGCCTGGGGCTGGTATCTGGCCGGCTGGGCCGCAGCCGGCCTGGGCGTCATCACCAAGGGGGTCGGCATCCTGCCCTTGCTGGTGCTGCTGCCCTGGGCCTACGCCCGGCGTCGCCGCTGGCTGACGGCGCCGGCGGGACCGCGGTGGGTGTGGTTCGCCGGTCCCCTGGCGATGCTGGCGGCGATCGGGCTGTGGCTGGTGCCGATGCTGCTGCATACCTGGAACAGCCTCGACCCGGACCTCGCTGCCTATCGGGACAACATCCTGATGAAGCAGACCATGGAGCGTTATGCCCGCTCATGGGGACATATCCAGCCGCCCTGGTATTTCCTGACCCACGTGATCCCGTTCCTGTGGCTGCCGACGGTGATGCTGATGCCCTGGTTGTGGACGCATTGGCGGGCCAGCTTCCGCGGCGCCTCGGCGCCGGTTTTCCTGCTCTTGGGGTGGATCCTGCTGGTGCTGCTGTTCTTCAGCGTCTCGCCCGGAAAGCGCGGTGTCTATCTGCTGCCCGCCGTGCCCGCATTCGCATTGGCAGTCGCCCCATGGGCCAGGACCCTGGCGGACCGGGCCGGCGTGCGTGGACTGGGCCTTGCATTCGTCCTGCTGCTGACCGGCATCTGCGCCCTGGTGGCGATCCGGCCGCCGGCAGGACTGGTGGAGCAGGCCGGCGCCAGCGCCGCCGCCCTGCGAACTCTGTTCGCCGTCTGGGCCGCTTACGGTGTCGTGGTGCTGGCCATATGCCGCCGTCAGAGAGCCCCGGCCGGCGTGGTCGCGATGATGGCCGGGCTGATGATCGGCTACGGCGCCGTGGTATTCCCGGTGGCCAACGACCTGCGCTCCGGCAGCCATATCCCGCGCGCAGCGGAAGCGCTGCTGGACCCGGACGAGACGCTCGGACTGGTGCGCTGGAAAGAACAGTTCCTGCTCCACGCCCGCCGGCCGCTGGTCCACTTCGGTTACCGCCGCAGCGTCGAAGCCGACGAAATGGCCGACGCCCTGGCGTGGATGGGGCAACAACCCGGTCGGGTCCTGTTGCTCAGAGGCAGTGATCTCGAGCCCTGTTTCGATCCCGAACGGACCCGCCCGCTGGGACGGGCGCACCGGCAGGACTGGTTCCTGGTGCGGGCGGATGCGCTGACCGGCGCTTGTCGGGCACCGGCATCGCCGGCCTATCACAGGGAGTACAGGCCGGCCACGCGGTATCGGTTGCCGCGGGGCGGTCAAGCCATCATCGATAGCGCTCGAGGATAGCGGCGAGCTGCCCGGACCCCGGGCAGACTTCGGCCCAGTCGAGGCGGTTCAAAGGCGCCTGGACTGTGTGATTGAGCTCATGCATGTCCGGTTCGGACTCATCCACATAGAGCAGCCCGGTGACGTGCTCCCCCGCCTTCTGCTGCTTGCGGACAAAAGCATAGGCGCTGGCACGATCGGTGGGATCGTGATCGGGGGAGACCTTGCGCAGGACGATGTGGCTGCCGTCGTGCATATCCACTGTCATCGCCTCGCCAGCCTCGTATGCCGCCATGATTTCGGTGGCCGGCGGCACGAAGTCGGTATGCACGGCCGGATGATAATGCTGGCGGGTAAAGGCGTAACTCTTGGTGGAGTCCTCGTGATCGTTAAAGGTCACGCACGGCGAGAGGACATCGAGCAGGGCGAAGCCGCGGTGCCGCATCGCCGCTTTGATCAGCGGGACCAGGTGCTCCTTGTCGCCTGAGAAGCCACGGGCGACGAAGGTGCCGCCCATGGTCAGCGCGGTCAGGACCGGGTCGATGGGCGGCTGTTCGTTGCGCTCACCCCGCTTCGCCTTGCTGCCCACATCCGCCGAGGCAGAGAACTGGCCCTTGGTCAGACCGTAGACACCGTTGTTCTCGATGATATAGACCATATTCAGGTTCCGCCGCATGGCATGGCAGAACTGGCCGAGCCCGATCGAGAGCGAGTCGCCGTCACCGGAGACGCCGATGTAATGCAGGTGCGGGTTGGCGGCGTTGGCGCCGGTGGCGACGGCGGGCATGCGCCCGTGCACAGAGTTGAAGCCGTGGGAGGCGCTCAGGAAATAGGCGGGTGTCTTGGACGAGCAGCCGATACCGCTGACTTTGGCCACCCGGTGTGGCGGTATCGACAGTTCGAAACAGGCCTGGATGATGGCGGCAGTGATGGAATCGTGGCCGCATCCCGCGCACAGGGTCGACATCCCGCCCTCGTAGTCCCGGCGGGTCAGCCCCAACTCGTTACGCGGAAGCGCCGGATTGGCGACCCTTGGTTTGGGCATGAAGCTCATGCGGCTTCCCCCTTGGCGAGATGTCTGCGGATGCCCTTGACCACGGCATCGGCCCCGATGGGCAGGCCGTCGTAGTGGAGCACCGAGTGCATCCGCTCGGCCCGGGCACCGCCCTCATTGATCAACAACTGTCGCATCTGCGCATCCCGGTTCTGCTCGACCACGAAGATCTGTCCGTGAGCCTCCAGGAAGGCCCCCACCTCCGGACCGAAGGGGAAGGCCCGGAGCCTCAGATAGTCGAGCCGCACATCTTCGCCATCGAGTATATCCAGCGCCTCGCGCACCGCGCCGTCACTGCTGCCGAACGAGATCACACCGAGCGTCGTGTCCGACCGGGCAGCCGTCTCGACCGCCGGCGGGACCAGACGCGCGGCCGTCTCGAACTTGCGCCGCAGCCGATCCACCAGCGCCTTATATTCCTCGGCATCCTCGGTATATCGACCCTCAACGTTGTGTCCGGAACCGCGGGTGAAATAACTGCCGCGGGGATGCTCGCCGGGCAGTGTCCGCCAGCAGATGCCGTCGCCGTCCACGTCGTCGTAACGCCAGAACCTGTCCATGGTCTCCAGGGTCTCTGCATCCAGCACCTTGCCACGATCTGGGCGGTAGTCGTCATCCCACTCGAGCATCGGACACATCCAGTCATTCATGCCGATATCGAGGTCAGACAGGACCATCACCGGGGTCTGCAGCCGCTCCGCCAGATCGAAGGCGTCGACCGCCAGGTAGAAGCACTCCTCCGGGTCCGACGGGAACAGCAACACATGCCGGGTATCCCCGTGGGAGGCGTAGGCGCAGGACAGGATGTCGCATTGCTGGGTACGTGTGGGCATCCCGGTGGACGGGCCCACCCGCTGGACATCGAACAGCACCGCCGGTATCTCGGCGAAATAGCCGAGTCCGATGAACTCGCTCATCAGTGAGATTCCCGGGCCGCTGGTGGGGGTAAAGGCCCGCGCCCCGTTCCAGTTCGCGCCCAGCACCATGCCGATCGCGGCCAGTTCGTCTTCGGCCTGGACCACACAGTAGCGACGCTCGCCGGTCTCGGCATCGACCCGCAGCCGGGAACAAAAGGATTTGTACGCATCCATCAGCGAGGTGGACGGCGTGATCGGATACCAGGCGCCCACCGTGGCGCCGGCATATACACAGCCCAATCCGGCGGCCGTGTTGCCGTCGATCATGACCATGCCGGAGGTCTCGTCCATGGGCTCGACGCGCAGAGTCAGCGGGCACTGGAAGTGCTCCATTGCGTAGTCATAGCCCATCCTGATCGCCTGCTGATTGGCCTCGACCAGCTTCGGCTTGCGCGCGAAGGACTGCTCCAGCAGGCCGGCGATCACTTCCAGGTCCAGGTCCAGCAGAGCCGCGATCGCACCGACGTAGACCACGTTCTTCATCAGGATGCGCGCGCGCACCCCGTCGAATGTCTCATTGCACATCTTCGACAGCGGGATACCGAGGATGGTGATGTCCTCCCGGTGGAGCAGATGGCTGCGCGGCCAGGTCGAGTCATAGATCAGGTAGCCGCCGGGACTGACCTCCTGCAGGTCCTGGGCGTAGGTCTCGGCGTTCATGGCCACCATCACGTCGACCCGGCCGGCGCGGGCAACGTATCCGTCCCGGCTGACCCGGATCTCGTACCAGGTGGGCAGGCCCTGGATATTCGAGGGGAAATAATTCTTGCCGGCGACCGGCACACCCATACGGAAGATGGCCTTCATCAACAGGCTGTTGGCGCTTGCCGAGCCGGTGCCGTTGACGTTGGCCAGCTTGATGACGAAGTCGTTTACCCGGTCCGGCGCTTGCGGCTCTGCCATGCCTCGTCCTCGTCCCCGGCGTAGGGGAACTTGAATTGGCTCTTCTGCATGTCCCATGCGGCGGTCGGGCAGCGCTCGGCGCAGAGCCCGCAATGCACACACAGGTTCTCGTCCTTGATCATCAGCCGGCCGGTATATTTCAGCGGCGCCGAGGCGAACAGAGCCTGGTCGGGATTCTGGGCCGGAGCCTTGAGCCGGGCTTTGATCTGCTCCTCGGTGCCGTCCTCGGTCATGGTCAGACAATCGGTGGGGCAGATGTCGATGCAGGCGTCGCACTCGATGCACAGCGGCGCCGCGAACACGGTCTGGACATCACAGTTCAGACACCGTTGCACCTCGTAAGCGGCCTGGTCCGGGCTGAATCCAAGTTCCACTTCGATGTCCAGCTTGCGGAAGCGCTCCCTGAGATCTACGTGGGGCATCAGGCGGCGCTCTGCGGGATTGTAGTCATTGGCGTAGGCCCACTCGTGGATGCTCATCTTGCGGCTGGACAGATTCATGGTGACCGGAGGCCGGTCCTCAAGCGCTTCGCCCCTGCAGTGACGATGGATCGACACCGCCGCCTGATGTCCGTGCTCGACCGCCCAGATGATGTTCCTGGGCCCGAAGGCCGAATCACCGCCGAAGAACACGCCCGGGCGGGTCGACTGGAAAGTGGTCTCGTCCACTACCGGGGCATCCCACTGATTGAATTCGATCCCCAGGTCCCGCTCGATCCAGGGGAAGGCATTGTCCTGGCCGATCGCGAGGACCACGTCGTCGCAGGGGATCATTTCCTCGCCTGCGACGCGGCTGTCGACGATGCCGCCGCTATCGTCGAGATCGTATTCCATCAGGTCGAACAACATGCCTCGGAGACGCCCGTTCTCGACCACGAATTCCCGGGGTGAATGATTGACCAGGATCTCCACGTTCTCTTCTTCGGCGTCTTCCAGCTCCCACTCGGAGGCCTTGAAGAACGCTCGCGGCTTGCGCGCCACCACCTTGACGTTGTTCGCCCCGAGGCGCAGAGAGGTGCGACAGCAATCCATGGCCGTGTTGCCGACGCCGATGATCAGCACCCGCACGCCGATGCGCTCCACATGATCGAAGGCGACCGACGCCAGCCAGTCGATGCCGATATGGATGTTGGCCGCCGCTTCGACGCGGCCGGGAAGTGTCAGATCCTTGCCCCGGGGCGCGCCGCTGCCGACGAACACCGCGTCCCAATCCTCTGCCAGCAGCGCTCCCATGCTTTCTATCCGGTGGCCGAGGACCAGGTCTACGCCCATGTCGACGATCATCCCGATCTCCTCATCCAGCACCTGGGAAGGCAGCCGGAAGGAGGGGATATTGGCCCGCATCAGACCGCCGGGACGCGAGAGGGCTTCGAAGACGGTGACTTCGTATCCCAGCGGCATCAGATCGTTGGCGACGGTCAGCGAGGCGGGCCCGGCACCGATGCAGGCCACACGCTTGCCGTTCTTCACTGCCGGGATGGCCGGCAAACGCTCGACCATGTCGTCGCGCAGATCGGCGGCGACACGTTTCAGCCGGCAGATAGCCACGGGCTTGTCCTCGACCCTGCCCCGCCGGCAGGCCGGCTCACAGGGACGGTCACAGACGCGACCGAGTATGCCCGGGAACACATTGGATTCCCGGTTGACCATGTAAGCGTCGGTGAATCGACCCTGGGCGATGAGCCGGATGTATTCCGGCACGTCGGTATGGGCGGGACATGCCCACTGGCAATCGACGACCCGGTGGAAGTAACCCGGATCAGAGGTGTCGGTCGGTTTCACTCACCTCGGCGGCCACATTGCTGCAGTGCCGCGCTCCTCCATGTGCGGCCGTCTTGAGCGACCGTCGCCGCCTAGCTTAGCGACTCATGGGGGAAAAACAATGCTGCGGTTCACGCTATGGAGGCCAATCGCCTCCAGCGCCTTCGCCCGGCATTGTTCTGGCGGCGAGATCAGCCTGCGGGATGGCTGATACGGGTGAACTCCGCACCCCGCATCAGCTTGCGGAAGCTGGTGCGGTCCACGTGCACCAATTCGCGATGATCGCCAGCCTCGAAGTAGACATCGTCCATCTTCATCAGCACGCGGTCGACGATGGTCGGGACCCGGTAGTCGGGTCCCAGCGGCGGCACGGCGCCCTGCTCGCAGTCGAAAAAGACCCGGCTCATCTCCTCTTCGGACATCAGCGCCAGCTGGGGACGCCGCAACATCTTGCGCAGCGACTCAAGGTCGAGCAAGTGGCTGGCAGGGATGACGGCCAGCAGCGGACCGAGCTCATCCTTGAGGGCTACGGCCTTGGCCAGTTGCTCTTCCGCCACATGGGCGGCATGGGCCGACTCGGCGCTGGTCGAGGAATGGGTGTGCTTGAGGATCTGAAAATCGACGTCGGTCAGGGTCAGTGCGAAGTCGACGGTGCTGGCGATGCCCATATTGCCCCCTGATGGCTCTTGTGACAGGTCTCTTGTATCCGGATTATAGCCTGTCCGACCGCCGTCTCCGAACCCGGGCAGGGTCGGGGTCAACCGATCTTGCGGCCGCCCGTTGTATCTCCTGAAGACCAGTTTTTGAACGGGAATCTGGAGATAAATCGATGAAATTACTGCAAATCACGGCCCTGGCCATGTTGACCGCGGCCGCGCCGGCGGCCTTGGGGGACGACGACCTCAATATCGAGGAACGCTGGGATGCCCGCGGCAATCGGGCCGAGCAGCGGCTCGACCGGCGCGGCGACCGCATCGACGAACGGCTCGACGCCAAAGGCGATCGTATCGACCGGCGGATGGACGCCCGCTCGGACCGGGCCGAGGCGGCGGGGCGGGAGCGGCAGGCCGAGCGCCTCGACCGCAAGGGCGACCGCATAGACAAAGGGATGGACCGACGCGGCGATCGGGCCGATGCCCGCCTGGATCGAAAGGGACAGCGGATCGACGGCCAGATGGATCGGTACGGCAGCCGCAAGCAACACCGCGTCCAGCAGCGTAACCAGCATCGGCAGCACCTCACCAATTAACGCAGAGGCCGCTGATTCTCCTTACCCCCCCGGGCAGATCAGCGGGTGCCTTCGGCCGGCGACTGCAGAGTCGTCGGCCTCTTTTTTTGTCGCCGGCCGCGCCGGCGACCGGCCCCACGGGCCCGCCTGGCTCTTTGTCCGGGCGCGATCTTCCACGGCCCCGGCGTCCCCGGATAGGGCCCGTTTCCTGTGTTAGCCTTGCGCCTCCGGATCTGACAGCGGTTGGGGGAGAGCGTCGTCATGCTGAATCTGCTGCGGGAGACCGTCGAGGGCATACGCCAGCGCAGCCGGCACAAGAGCTTCGTCGAAGCGGCGATGGCCGCCTGCGCCATGGTAGCCATGGCGGACGAGGACCAGCGGCTGTCCGAGTTGATCACCCGGGATCGGGTGCTGGTGCGGATCGACGAATTGGGCAGCCTCGATCACCAGCAGGCGGTGGCGCTCTATGACGAACACTCAAAACGGATCCAGCGCGACCCGGCGCGCGGACGCGAGCAAGCGCTCCAGGTTATCGGAGCCTTTGCCGGCGACCGGGATTCCTCGGAACTGCTGGTGCAGATTTGCGTCGCCGTGGGACGGGCAGACCAGACTTTCAGCGCCACGGAGCGGAGCGTGGTCGAGATCATCTGCCGGCGGCTCAATCTCCACCCCGGCGACCTGGGCGTCTACGACCTCTAGGACGGCCGCCCCGGCACTGACCCCGACAGGATGACAGCGACGCAGGTCCCCGGCGGTTGACCCGGCTGAAACGCCATCCACGGGCAGCAAAAAAAAAGCCCGGACCTCAGGTCCGGGCAATGCACTCGCGGCAACTCATTGCAGCCAGCGTCAGATCGAGCGCACCCGGGTACAGGGAGATGCGAGCCGGGACCCATCAGGGGCGTCCTCCGGGGATCTGCGAGGACCGCTCTCGAGTCTGGGAGTCCAGTGTCCCAAGATTCTGTTACGGCCGCGTTACGGCGAGCCTGCGTAGAGGTCGATGGTCTCGCTGACCGCGGCCGAGCAGACCGCGCAGAAAACCGGATAGCGGGTGAACATCAGACAATTCATCGCCGGCCGGTAATAGCCCCGTGACTCGTAGTAGGCGCCCTCGAAGGCCCCGACTGTTTCCGCATAAGGCGCCTGCCCCAGCAATCGATCAAACCAGGCCTGGGCCTCGGCGAACAGGGCATTCATCTCCACCTCGGGCCGACCCTGATCCCTGATCTTCCGACGCTCGGCCTGGTAATCGCGGGCATAAGACTCGAACCTGTCCTTCGGCCAGGGTGTCGGCACCGGCGTACTGCCCTGGATCAGGTCGGCCCATTTAAGGGGCGTCCCGTCCAGCAGTGCGGTCACGTTGGGCTCCCAGGGCTCCACATCCGGCGTCTTCGCCTGATAGGCCACCGGCGAGGTGAAATATTCGTCGGCCAGGGCAGCAAAATGGTGCCCGAACTCGTGGACGAAAAGATAATCGGCCCAGGCGCTGTCCGCCGCCGCGGTCGCGTACATCCCGTAGATCCCGCCGCCGCCGTAGGTCTCGTTGTTGACCAGGATCTCGATGAACTCATAGGGCGCGTGGGCGGCGATTTCCCGCAGGGCCCGATTGTCGAAAGTCAGCACATAGCGCTCGCTGCGGAAGGCATCGTATCGGGTGCGCAGATCCGTGTGGCGCTGGAGGCCCGAGGACGGCCGCGAGACGCCGGAGCGGGCGGCTGCCGGCGCCATGGCCCAGACGTTGAAGTCGTCCCGGCGCTCGCGGAATGGCGAGACGGAGAACAGGGCTTCGGCCATGCGCTTTGCATCCGCCTCGAACTTCGGCATCTCGGCGGGCGTATACCCATCGCCAAGGATCAGCAGGTCGACCTTGTCGGCCGGGCGGCCCCGCTCCTGGATGGTGAGCAACGGCGCCCGGGCGGGTGGGGGCGCACGATTGACCAGCATGTCCGCCGGATCGATCCTGATCTCCCAGACCGGCACGAACCGGTTCGCTTCATCCCTCCGGAACACCCGAACCCTCGCGGGCGCGGCAGGCTGGGGGAAGCGCAGGGACTCATGGAAGGTGCGGACACGATCCTGCGCGTCGGCCATCTCCTCCCATTCGGGATAGATGGAGCTGAAACCCCGCGAGAACAGGAGTTCGCCCGTCGCTTCGTCGGACAGCTCGAAGAAATAGTCGCCACGACCGGTAGTATCGAGAGTCCGTTCCGGAGAGCCGGGCCAGGGCAGCGGTTCCACCACCAGCTGGTCGATGGCGAAGACCTCGAGATCCACATTGCCCGTGTGGAAGTAGTCCAGCCGCATCGTCCGCGGGGGTGCTGACCCGGATTCTGTGGGCTGATCCGGGAACACCGGTCCCGTGGTCACCGTCAGCGCCACAAGGGTCACGAAGATCCATCGGATAGATTCCCCGGGTCGTTTCATCCCCTACTCCAGCAGATCGGAAGGCAGTCGCGGCGACGAGATCAGCTCCACGAACACCGCCCAACGCCGCTCGGGATCGTCGCCGGCTTCGCGTTCGATATAGGCACGCACCAGATCCCGGCCCACATTGTAATTGATGACATAACCGCGATAACGATCGACAAAATCGAGCTGCTTGCTCGCCGCCTCCGGCGTGACCAATTGATTGCGGACCAGGTAAGCCGACGCCTGCTGCCGGTCCATGCGCCCCTCCAGATAGGCCCGGGCGGCCTCGTTGCCGGCATAGGTCAATCGCGCCCGCAACGCCTGCAGTTCGTAGTAGTCGGCGGCCGCCGCGGCATCGAGACCGGCCAGCGGAAACAGGACTTCCCGTTCGAAACGGACGCGGCTGTCGCCGGGGAACGCGATCTCGGTGCCGTAGTTGGCAGTGCCTTCCGCGATCAGGGAGATGGGACTGAACAGTGGATAGACCGAAAACTCGATCCAGCCCCGGTCGACGACCAGCCGGGATTCCACCAGGGACATCAGGGTGTGGTGACCGGGATAAGCCTCGTGGCATCCCAGATCCACGGCCCGATCGATATAGATGGGCAGATCGGTGTTGACCTGGATCAGACTGTTCCCATCGCCCTGGTACCAGTTGTAACCGCCCCAGGGCTGGTCGGTGACGTACTCCACCGTGAAACGCTCGTTGCCGGGCAACGAAAGATGGTCCAGGGTGCGCTCGCGGCAGGCTTCGATGGCGGCATCGAACACCGCCGCCAGCCGCTCGGGCGGGATGATGAATTGATCCCGGAATTGCCCGGTGCGCTGGGGGAGCGGGCCTTCCCCCGACAGCAGGGCGTCGATCTCCGCCAGGGTACGATCGAAATAGGCCTGATCGCGGGGGGCCGAAATGGCGTCATACAGCGCGGCCGTCTCCTGATCGAAACTGAAAGTCCGGCCCAGCATCATGTCGGCCCGGGCGGCGAC
>JASFJM010000054.1:0-12978 GCA_050122055.1 Gammaproteobacteria bacterium
ATTGTCGAAACCGATGAAGATCTCATACGGTCCCAGCAGGTTCTCGCTGGCCACGATGATGGCCTGGGCGTCGTAGCTGGCGGTTTCCGTCTCCCAGTCGGTGGCATCGTCATACTCGATGACGCTGAAGCACGGCGGACCGCAGGTGAAGCCTGCCGCGGAGATGCCAGAGCCACCGACGGTGCCGGAATCCGGAACGATCAGATCCTTCCACAGCGGGGCGATCATATCGTTGGGATCCGTGGCATCCGGGATCGGGAAGTTGATGAACCCGTCGAACGGACCCGGCGTCGAGTCGAAGAACATAAAGCCGTTGGTGTTGACGTTCACCGCGGTGCCCCGGTCGGTGCCGTAGAACGGCATCGGCTGCAGCCCCGAGATGGTGAAGGTATCGTCATCACCGCCGGCGATCGGTCCGATGCCGGACCCTGCCAGATCGAAGTAGGAGCCGAGCCCGAAGGGCAGCGTACAACTGGCGGCGTAGTCATCCCGCGCCGGGTCGTTGGTGAACTGCGCGTAGTCGCGGGTGCGACCGGCCAGGCTCTCCTGGGTGATGCTGAAGTTCACCGCGGAGCCGTCGAAGACACCGCCTGACGCATCGGCGGACCCGTCCACGTAGGTCAGACCGGCCGGGATCGGGATGCTGATGTCGTAGCTCCGGTCCTCCGGCGTGAAGTTCTTCCGCACGCTGGCAGTGACGGTCGCATTCTCGCCCACCTGGATCAGATCCGGCGCCGCGGAGATGACCACGTCGTCGGCGCCGCGCAGAGCGCGGACATCCATGGTGCCGATAAAGCCGGCCGCATCCTTGCTGGCATCCGCGAACAGGTTGAAGCGGCCGTAGAACAGGTCACCTTCGTCCATGGTCGCGTCCCAGAAGATGCGGACGTCGAACGGCTCCAGCTGTGGCTGGGACGTCGGACCCACCAGGTTCATGGTGCCGGTGTCAGCCGGACCCACGCTGGTGATAGCCAGGGTGAAGGCGTCGCTCACAGGCGGTGGCCCGGAAGCGCCCCAGTTCTGGATCAGCACCCACCAGTCCGGGAAGCCGGCCAGATCGCCGCCCAAATCGAAGTCGCAGACCTCGAAAGCGGTACCGGATGCGCTGACGCAGAATTCCTCGTCCGCGCTGGGCAGACCGTCACCATTGAGATCCAGACCCACGAACATATCGAGGTCCGGGGACTCGCTGGCGGTGATCTCGGCGATAAACCGTTGGGCGTTATCCACGAACGGAGTCAGCTTGTAGACCACACCATCGGTCAGATCGTCATAGGGCGAGGAATTGTCGCTGTCCTGCATGACAGAGAAGTCTTCCTGGTCCGCCTTGTTGAGACCGAAGGTGTCGGTGGTCAGCTGGGTGATCTCGATCGCCGTCAGGTTCTGCACCAGCAGCGAGTCGGCATCACGGGAGGCGTCGATATCCACCTGGGCCGGGATGTCGCCACGAGCCGGCTGGGCGGCGATGGTGATGTACTGCTCGGCCTGGGCAGGATCGGTCGGCGTCAGTGTCAGCCTGTCGAACGCAAACGCATCAGAAGGCTGGGCCGTCACGTCTGCGGTGATCACCAGCGTCTGGGTCTCGCCGGCCAGCAGCGAGAACGAGGGCACATCTGCCGTCGTGAACGCGCCGGCACCCACGGTCCATTCGCCATCGGCTACCGCGGTCACGGTGCGCTCCCAGCTGCAGGATTGGACGCAGGCGGTGCTGACTGCATGGGCCACGTTCAAGGTGGACGGATCGCCGCCGGCATTCGGATCGGCGTTGGTGTAGTTGGCCTCCGATTCCTCGAAGATCAGACCCACGTTGACGGCGACCGCAGGCTGCACGCGCCCGCCACCGAAGTCGAAGGGATCGGCAGGTGTGACACCGTCTTCCTTGCGCATATCCGGTGTGCCGGTCGAGATCAGCGCCGAATGACGCGCATCGGCAGACCAGTTGGGATAGATGGCGGTCAACAGCGCCAGAGAGCCGGCCGCATGGGGGCTGGACATGGAGGTGCCGCTGATCTGTCCAAACAATGCGTTCACCGAGGGCGCCTCGTTGCCCACGCCCTGATGCTCAAACAGATTACCCGCGCCAGCGGCGTAGATGTCCTGACCCGGTGCCGAGACGTGGGGCGCGAGGAGTTCCAGGCCCAGCGGGAACGGACCGCGGGAGCTGAAACCGGCCATGATGTCGGCGACGGCCGGATCGGACACCGCCGGATCTCCGGGCGTGATCGTCCCTGCATGACCCGTTCCGGAGGCCAGCCATGCACGCATCTCGTCACCGAACGTGGCATCGATATGGATGGCCGGGATGACGTGGGGATCGGCCACCACGCTGGTGGCGCCACCCGGCACATTGGCCAGGATGAAAGCCGCAGCGCCGCCGTCGCGCACATTCTGTCCCTTGGCGACACGGGCGATGGCGCCGCGGTCACAGAGGACGATGGTATCGGCCGGGAAGGTGGCCGGCGGGAAGGGCTGCAGACACTGCTCCGGCTGATCGAAATTGTCGTCACCGGGGCTGCCGACCGGATAATCGCCGGCATAGACGATGCCGCCGGTGAATCCGCCGGTGATGGCCAGGCCGGTGATTCCGGCCGGCGGGGTCGTGTCGCCACCGCTCAGATCACTCAGGAATTTGGGCGGATAACTGCGGTCATGAGTGCTGGCGCCCACGCCGAGCACCCAGGGCGCGCTGTTGCCGCCCGTCGCGGTGCCGGGAGCCGGTCCCGAATTGCCCGCGGAGTTGGCCACCGCGATACCCGCGGTGTTGGCCGACAGGAAGGTCTGTGCGGTCAGCGAGCCCCAGGGGTCGTCAACGTTGCCGATGGACATATTCAGAACATCCACGCCATCGACGATGGCCTGCTCGGTGGCCGCGGCGATATCGGAGAAGAAGCAGCTGAACGCGCAGACCTTGAAAGTGATGATGTTGGCGTGGGGGGCGACGCCGGAAATCTGCGGGATGATGAAACCGGGGTCGAAAACCCCGTCCGCGTTGACGATCGGAAGGTCGTTCAGGAAGTTACCGGCGGCGGTTGAGGCCACATGGGTGCCATGGCCATCGGTATCCTTGACGTTCCAGATGCGGGCGTCGTCCGGCGCATACTGGTCACAGCTTTGCTGGCTGGAATCGCGCGGCGGATTGAATTGCGGGCACCACGCCTCGATAAACGAATACACGCCCACCAGCTTGTCATTACAGAACTGTGCCGCTTCGGGGATGTACTGCGGGCTTGTGGGATCACAGGCGCCGAGATAATTGCCCGCCCACTGATGGTCGTAGTTGTCGCTGAGCCCGGGGAAATCCTGCTCGATATCGACGGGATCAACCAGGGAGAGATGGGTCAGCGGGCCGACGAAAGGAGCGACCCAGTCGCTGCTGTCATCCGGCGTGAGATCGACGCCGATCGAAGCGCCGGAATCGATGATGCCGACCAGCACGCCTTCGCCCAGGGTGCCGGGGCCCGAATAGGCGGATCCGTCCCAGACACTGGGTGCGTCGATCCAGGTCGGTCCCCGGTCGGTGTTGGGTGTAACTGCCCGGTTGCGCTCGACAAAACGCACGTTCGGCAGCATCGAGACACGGCGGGCTTCGTCCTGGGTCATGATCATGACCACGGCGTTCGCAGCCAGCTGGAATTCCTGCGTGACCTGGTAGCGGCCGGTCAGCTGCGTGATCTTCTGCACGTGCTCGGCCTGACGGGATTTGAGGTACTGGCGATAGGCGATGACTTCGGGCCGGGTCGCCTTGAACTTGGCGCGGCCAGCCGAGCCGGTCTTGCTCAGGCGCTTGGCGTCACCTTTGGCGCCGCTCCTTGCGCCCGCCTTACGGGCGGTGGCGGGCTCGTTGTATCCGGGTTTGGTGGCCGGATAGCCCTTGACCCCACCTTCGTAAGTGACGGCGGGGGCCTCGTTGAACATGACGATATACTGGTGTTCGCCCTCGAGGTCGGGTTCAGCGGCGAACTTGGAATCGATATTCTTGATCCAGTTGACCGAAGTCTTCACCACGGCCGGTGACGCCAGGTCAAAGGTGTCTTTGGGTCCGCCGATCTGGACCCCACTGCCGTCCGGTGACGGTTTCGCGCTGGCCGAGCCTGCGCCCGACGATCCGCCGGAGCCGCCGCCACAACCTGAAGCCACTCCGACAAATACGGCGAACACCGCTGAAAGCAGTGCCGTAGTAATTGGTCTCTTATTCACGCCTAACCCCCTCCAAAAAAAGCTCTCGCCAGAATCCCGACATGCAGAAAAATCCTGTTGCGAGGGACGCGAATTCCGGCGACGACTGTCCCACGACCGCCCGGCCCGTCTGCCGTCGGTGATGAGCATCGCTAACCAGATTTTTTCACGGGACCCGATTGCGCGGCTTTGGAGATCAAGCCCGCAGCGTTGTCCTCCCCCTCAACCGACCGGATTTGCTGCATCCGGCCGAGCCACAGTTATAACCCAAATCTCCCAAAAAATAGAATCCGTACCAACCACCGATTCGCAAAGTTTGTTAGGGATCCGCGACTCCGACCGCTGCGAGCGCCCGGATGCCAGGCAAAAGATCTCATTTATTCAATAGGTTGTGGCGATTCGGCAAGGACCGGAACGATCTGTAAATCCAGCATGCCAATGCGGCGGAGATGCCGCAGGACTTCCGGAGAGTCGGCGATTAAGTAAAACCCGAATTAGATTAAGTTAAATCGGCGGCAGGGTGTCCGTGCGCCGTGCGTAAAAAATCCCGCGTCAGCCTTCCGCGGGCCGTCCCAATTCCACCGCTTCGGGTTCCGTTTCCGATGTTGTTTGTACGGCGGTCCGATGCTCGACCGTGCAGAAGAAGTCACGCTGGCGATAGCGTCTGCATACAGCCTGGGCAAAAGACTCCGAAAAATACGACCCGGCGACAAAGGCTTCCCCCCCGGCCCGGGGGTGCAGCACCGGATCGGATATCAGCTCTCCCGCACGCTCGAAATCCTCGGGCCGCTGAGGCACCAGCAACACTTCGTATACCTCACCCCCGGCTCCGGTCCGGCTCAGATAAGCGCCGGTGGCGCCGCTGATCTCATCCAGCACTACCGCTTCCTCTTCCGATACCTGGCCGTCGGCGTGGATCATGAAGCGGATAAGGTCGACCACTTTCTCGACCTGGGAATGATCGGGTTGCATGGCCAGATAGTCGGTGAATGCTTTGCGCACGACGCCGATGTCCGTGTCTTCGCCCGGCTCTGCCCCGCCTTTCAACTCATCCGGATGGATGCCCCATGGACGGGAAACACTCTCGAGGATCTCGGTCTCGCGCTCGTCCAGATGACGATCCACCAGGGACACGAGACGCAGGAGACGCAGGATGGCCGGTGCCTCCCGCGGCTTGGTAAACGAATGGATCAGATAGGTCAGTTCGCCCCGCTCGGTGGCGATGGCCCGCCGGATCATCCGCCACAGGCCGATGGGCTCGTGGCGTTTGACCCAGAAGCCGATCCCGACCAGGAAGAAGACGAAGAACACCAGCAGGCTGAGCAGGAACTTGCCCGCCGCCACATAATCCTGGTCGATGACCACGAACTTGATCAGGAACGGCATGGTCGTAAACAGGCTGAGGATGGCCGCCACCACGGAGATGCTCTCGGCCACCTCCTTGATATGCCGGCGGGCCCACAGCTTGTTGACCTTGAGATAGGAGATGATGGCCGATATGGCCAGTCCGACGATGGCCAGAGAGGTCAGGACCTGTTGCAACACGGTTGGCATCCGTGTCTCCCTCCGATACGAGTCCGATGCCGCGACTCCGCCCCGGCGGGCGCGGGCGTCCGGCGTGACCGCTATTGTTGCACGATTCCCGAATTCAGTCGGGCAGGATCAGCGTGTCTTCCGGCCGCCAGCCCACCCAGCGGCGTCCCGCGATCTGTTCGCCCGCCGCCGCGCGGCTGCGGTTGCGGATGCTGACTTCCAGAGCCAGTCCCCGATCCGTCGCCAGAAACACCCGGCTCTCGCTGCCGTAGTAGGCGACCTTTTCCACCTCCGCCTCGAAGGCCAGGTACGCGTCCTCCGGCCGCTGTTCGAACAGCCGCATCTTCTCCGGCCTGACGGCGATGCCGACGTCATGGATGGTGCGCTCGGCGCAGGGTAATTCGATACGGCCGAGACCATTGACCAGGAGTGACAGGGTGCCGTCGGCCCAGCCCACATTGGTACCCTCGAACAGATTCATCTTGCCGATGAATTCGGCCACGAACCGGTCGCGGGGGAATTCGTACAATTCGCCGGGGTCCGCCACCTGCAGCACCCTGCCCTCATCCATCACCGCCACGCGATCCGCCATCGACAGGGCTTCGTTCTGATCATGGGTCACGATCACGAAGGTGATGCCGACCGTGTCCTGCAGCCGCACCAGCTCCATCTGCATGGTCTCCCGCAGCTTGGCATCGAGTGCCGACAGCGGCTCGTCCAGCAGCAACACCCGGGGCTCCTTGACCAGCGCCCGGGCCAGGGCCACCCGCTGTGCCTGGCCCCCGGAGAGTTGACCCGGTTTACGCCGCCCATATTCGCTGAGCTGGACCAGGTCGAGGGCACGCTGGACCCGATCCGGGATGGTCCGCCGATCGGTGCCGCTTACCTTCAGGCCATAGGCGACGTTCTCGGCCACCGTCATGTGGGGGAATACCGCATAGGACTGGAACACCATGTTCACCGGCCGCCGGTTGGGCATCACCGCCGCCATGTTCGCACCATCGATAAATACGTCACCGGCCGTGGGTATCTCGAAACCGGCGAGGATCCGTAGCAGGGTCGTCTTGCCGCAGCCGGATGGCCCGAGCAGGGCGAAGAATTCGCCCTCCCTTATCTCCAGGTCGACACTCTCGAGCGCCTGAACGCCGCCCGGGAACTGCTTGCTCACTCCGTTTATGGAGATGATGGGCGAATCGTCGTTCATGATGTTCCCTTG
The DNA here is from genome assembly GCA_050122055.1 of Gammaproteobacteria bacterium. GTDB lineage: Bacteria > Pseudomonadota > Gammaproteobacteria > Steroidobacterales > XN24 > CAMYOC01. The sequence continues at coordinate 6,926 of JASFJM010000054.1, forward strand.
CTCACTCCCCGCGACCCCGGGTCTGTATCAGGACCGCGACTGTGGTCAGCATCAGCGTGATCACCAGCAGGACCGTGGAGGCGGCATTGACCTCGGGCGTCACTGAGAAACGCACCATTGAATAGACCTTGACCGGGAACGTCACGGTGTCCGGCCCGGCCGTGAAAAAAGTGATGACGAAATCATCCAGCGAGAGCGTGAAAGCGAGCAGCGCCCCGGCGACCAGCCCCGGCTTCATATAGGGAAGCAGCACGTCCCTGAATGCTTCCCACTCGCCGGCGCCGAGATCCCTGGCCGCTTCTTCCAGTTCGCGATTGAAGCGCGCCAGGCGGGCCCGCACCACCATGGCGACGAACGGGAAGCTGAACGAAATGTGGGCGATGGTGATGGCGCCCAGATTGAGTGGCCATGGCAGATCCGACGGCCAGCCGATCCGGCTGAAGAACGCCATCATCGCAACGCCCATACAGATCTCCGGGATGATGATGGGCAGCGAAACCGTGCCTTCGAACGGCGCCTTGGTGGGGAAGCGGAACCGCCACAGCAATACGGCGGTCATCATCCCCAGCAGGACGCTCACCACGGTGCTGAAGAACGCGATCGTGATGCTGTTGGCGAATGCCTGGATCAGCGATTCGTTGTTCCATGCCCGCTCGTAGTATTTCAGGGTGAACCCGCGCCATACGATATTCCGGCGGCTGTCGTTGAAACTGTAGATCACGAGGACCACGATCGGCGCGTAGAGAAAGACGAAGCTCAACCACAGGGTCAGCCTCAGCCACAGACGCCGGCTGTAGTCCAGAGGCCCGGGAGACTGACGGCCGGTCTTCATGCGATGGCCTCGCGAAGATCGCCCCGGCCCACCCACACCGAGCGCAGCGCGATGGCGAAGAACGTCACATACATGAGGATGAATGAAAGGGCCGCGCCGAACGGCCAGTCATTGGCGGACTTGAATTGCCGTTCGATCACATTTGCGATCATCTGGCTGTCGGTGCCCCCGAGCAGGTCCGGCGTCAGGAACGATCCGAGGGCGGGCACAAAAGTGATGATCACGCCGGAGACGATGCCCGGCGCCGCGAGCGGGATCACCACGGAGAAGAACGTCCGCAACTGTCCCGCGCCGAGATCCAGGCTGGCCTCGATGTAAGAGCGGTCCATCCGGGCCAGCGCAGCATACAGGGGCAGCACCATGAACGGCAGGTGGACGTAGACCAGGCCCACGACCACGGCAGCGTTGTTGTAAAGGAGATGTAGCGGTTCGAACTGTTGGCCGAGCAGTTGCAGATGTTCGAGGCCCAGCAGGCCCAGCAGCCCGTTGCCCCAGTCCCAGAACTGCTCCAGGGCCGTGTTGATGCTGCCTTTGGTCCGCAGGATGGCGATCAGGGCGTAAGTGCGGATCAGCAGGTTGGTCCAGAACGGCAGCATCACCAGCAGCAGGAGGATCGGACGCTGGCGTGACGGCGCGAAGGTGATCGCGATGGCGATCACGAAACCGATCACCAGACATATGATCGTGGTCAGACCCGCGAACCAGAACGATTTGATGAATATCTGGAGATAGAGCGGATCGAATGCCCGCAGGTAATTGTCGGCGGTCCAGGTGATCCGGATGTCTATCAGACCGAGCTTCTCGCCGAAGCTCAGCACCCAGACCAGGCCCAGGGGCACGAGGAAGAAGAACAGCAGCCACGCTGCCGGGGGGATCGCGAAAACCCAGAATACGAGCGGGTTCTTGCGCCAGCTGTCCACCGTTAGTTTCTCCGCCGCGGCGCCGGGGATGCCAGGCGCCGCGGCCGGACCTGGTTCAGGCCGCCATGATCCGCGTATAGGCCTCGTCGATCATGCGGGTGTATTCGGGGCCGTTGTAAGTCGCCACCTCGCAACGCTCGATGGTCTCCCGCGGCGGGAAGATAGCCGGATTGGAGTTGTAATCGGCGGAAAGAAGCTTGCGCGCAGCCGCATTCGGCGTGGCGTACTGGATGAAGTCTGCGATCTCGGCGCCGGCCTCCGCATCGAGGATGAAATTGATAAAGGTGTGGGCATTCTCCGGGTGGGGCGCGCCCGTGGGGATACAGAGGCAGTCCTGCCATAACAGGCCACCCTCGGTCGGCACCACGTAGCCGATATCGTCGTCCTCTTCCATCACCTGGAGGATATCGCCGTTCCACTCCATCACCACATCGACCTCGCCCGAGAGCAGCAGGTCCTGGCCATTGTCTTCCGCAAACACGAGCACGTTGGGCTTCTGCCGGATCAGCATCTCCTCGACCTGTTTGATGTGCGCCGGATCCGTGTCATTCAGGGGATAACCCAGATACTTCATACCCATCTGGATAACGGTGGGCGCGTCGCCCATCAACGCGATCTTGCGCCCATAGCGATCTGAATCGAATACCCACTTCCAGGAGTCCGGGACGCCGTCGACCCTGGACTTGCGGTAGCCGATGCCGATCGTGCCCCACATGTAGGGCAGGCTGTATTTGCGCCCCGGGTCGAAAGCCGCGTCGCGGAAGGTGGGGTCGATGTTGCTGACGTTGGGGATGCGGCCGTGATCCAGGGGCACCAGCATGTCCGCGGTGATCATCCGCTCCACGTAATCATTGGTGGGGACGATGATGTCGTAGCCCGGATTGCCGCCCTTAAGCTTGGCGAACAGCTCGTCGTTATCGGCGAACAGATCCATGGTGACCTTGATGCCGCTGGTGTTGCGGAAATCATCCAGGGTGTTCTCGCCGATGTAGGTGTCCCAGTTGTAAAAATTCAGCTCCGGCGCCTCCTCGGCAAACGCCGGATTGGGCGCGAACCGGATCCCGGCGGCGGTCGCGCCGAGGGCGGCAAGGAAGGAACGACGGGAAAACCGGCTTCTGTTATCGTTTGTCATCAGCTTTCCCCCAGAAAGAGTATGACGATTGTTTTGGTTATCGTGATCTGGTGATCGACATCTTGCCCGCGCCACGCGGAGGGCACGAACGAGTATCGATCCCGGTCCCGGACAAATCAAGTCAGCGACGTCTGTCCTCGCAGACCGCCTGGTGGCGGCACGGGCCAGCGTTGACTCGAGATGCCGGGCCCCTGTTATCGGAGTGCGAGCAGAATGGCCATCGAGAGTATCAATCCGGCGAATGGCGAGTTGATCAAGGTCTACCGCCCCATGGACGAAGTCGAGGTGGAGACTGCGCTGGACGAAGTGTGCCTGGCGTGGCGGGAATGGCGCCGGACCGGACTGGATGAACGCTCCGGATTGATGCAGCGCGCCGCGGTCGTCCTGCGCGAGTCTGTGGAGGAATATGCCGCCCTGATGACCAGTGAGATGGGCAAGCCCATCGCCCAGGCCCGCGCCGAGATCGAGAAATGTGCCACGGCCTGCGAATTCTATGCCGAGCATGCGGCGGCGTTTCTCGCGCCCGAGGAAGTAGAGACCGGGGCCAGCCGCAGCTTCGTGGCCTATGAGCCCATCGGGCCGGTGCTCGCGGTGATGCCGTGGAATTTCCCGTTCTGGCAGGTATTCCGGTTCGCCGCGCCGGCGTTGATGGCCGGCAACGCCGGGGTGCTCAAGCATGCCAGTAACGTCTGTGGCTGCGCCCTCGCCATCGAGGCCATATTCAGGGCGGCGGGCTTCCCGGCGCATCTGTTCCGGACCCTGGTCATCGGCAGCGCCCAGGTGGGGGCCGTCGTCGACGACCGCCGGGTCGCCGCGATTACCCTGACCGGGAGCACGCCGGCCGGCCAGGCGGTGGCCTCCCGGGCCGGGCAGAAGCTGAAGAAGACGGTGCTGGAACTCGGCGGCAGCGATCCCTACGTGGTGCTGGCTGATGCGGATCTGGATCTGGCCGTGGAGGCCTGTGTCACCGGCCGGCTGCAGAATACCGGACAGAGCTGCATCGCCGCCAAGCGTTTCATCGTCGTCGACGAGATCCATGACGAATTCCAGGAGCGCGTGCTTGCGGCCATGTCGGCCAAACGCTTCGGGGATCCCATGGACGAAGACGTGGATCTCGGACCCATGGCCCGACAGAATCTGCGCGATGAGCTCCACGACCAGGTCGAACGCAGTGTCGAGGCGGGCGCCCGGTGCCTGCTCGGTGGCGAGATACCCGATCGGCCCGGCGCTTTTTATCCGCCGACGCTGCTCAGCGAGGTGGGCGCCGGTATGCCGGCCTATCATGAGGAACTCTTCGGCCCGGTAGCGACCCTGATCCGCGCTGCCGACGAAGCCGAGGCCATCATGATCGCCAACGACACCACCTTCGGTCTCGGCGCGGCGGTGTTCACCTCCGATATCGAGCGCGGCACCGAGATCGCCCAGCATGAGCTGCAGGCCGGCTGCTGTTTCGTCAACGACTTTGTCCGTTCCGACCCGAGACTCCCCTTCGGTGGCATCCGGGAATCCGGCTACGGTCGCGAGCTGGGCGTGTTCGGCATCCGCGAGTTCGTCAACATCAAGACCGTCTACGTTCGCTGAGGTCAGCGCTTTTCCGATAGCGGCCCGGCGCCGTCCCGGTCCAGCGCCGGAACGCGTGGCTGAAATTGGCCGCGTCGCTGTAGCCGAGCCGCTCGGCGATATCCTCGACCCGCAGATTCGTATCCGAGAGATAGGCACGGGCGAGGGTCTCCCGCACCTGATCCAGGATCTGGCGATAAGAGGTCGATTCCCCCGCCAGGCGCCGCCGCAGGCTGCGTTCGGACAGGTTCATACCGTTCGCTATCCGGGCCTGGGACGGGAATTCACCCGGGCGGTCCAGCAATGCCCGGCGCACGGCGCGGGCGGTGGATCCCGCCCGGCTCATGCCCGAAACCAGCCGGCGGCAATGATCCTCCGCCAGCCGCGCAGCCATCGGATTGGCCTGTAAGGGTCTGGCGCCCAGAAGATCCGCGTGGACCGAGATCTCCGCGGCGGCGGCGTCGAATACGGGTTCACAGCCGAACACGTGCCGGTAGCGATCCCGGTAATCCGGGGCGGGGTAGGGCAGGCTGATGCCGGCGAGGGCGCGACGGTGGCCGAGCAGATCCACCAGCAGCGTCGTGGCGGCGGCCAGGTCTCTCTCGATCACGAAGCGCCGGGCCGTGCCCAGATCCCAGCGCTCCCGCAGCTGCAGCCGTGGTACGTCCGGCCCGACGGCGAAAGTCCAGTCCAGGAACGTGTGGGTCAGGTCGATATAACGGAGGCCCAGACGGATCGCGTCCTTGAGCGTGCTGCTGCTGACGATGGCGAGGCCCCACATCCCGAAGACCCCGAAGTGGTGGCGCTGTCCGGCCTGCAGCCCCAGGCCGGGGTCCAGATCCAGCCCGATCACCCGCTGTATGAACGCCAGTTCGCGGCTGGCCGGCACCGTGGAATCGGGTGTCAGCCTCTCCGGCGGCGGCAGGCCTTCGGCGGCTAACAACGGCAACGGATCCCGGCCCATATCCCTCAATAGCTGGGCCAGCAGGGCGATACCGATGGCGGGATGCTGGCGACCGGACAACCCGGTGAGTGATGGATCATTCATGGCGTAATCCGGCGCCGGACGGTCTCCGGCTTCCACGGCGGCTTGGCCGAAAATAACAAAATCAACTGCCGGATGGAACATCGTCATGCCGGCATCGGGCACCTAAGCTGACGGAAAATCGAGATGTTTTTGGCAACCCGATACGGAGATTCCTAAGCATGGGCACGATCACCCTCCAAGCAGAGACTTCGGCTTTCATCGACCGGCGCCGGGTCGGCTGGCTGCTGGCCACCGCTCTGACCCTGCTGCCGCTGGTGGGGATCGGTCTGCGGGAGGCATTCGGATCCGATCTCTGGCTGTTTACTCCGACCGTGATCCTCTACGGTCTGGTGCCGCTGATGGACGCCTGGATCGGCGAAGATCGGAGCAATCCGTCGGAACAGGATGTGCCCGCACTGGAGGCGGACCGATACTACCGCTGGGTGGTCTATCTCTCCCTCCCGCTGCTGTATCTGACCCTGGCCGGCTGTGCGTGGTATGCCGTCAATGCGGATCTGAGCTGGCTCGGCTATCTGGGTCTGGCCATCTCCGCCGGCTGGACCGCCGGTGCCGGGGTCAATG
>JASFJM010000055.1:0-12689 GCA_050122055.1 Gammaproteobacteria bacterium
TGATAGGGGCGCTGGAGCGGGATCGACAGGCCGGGCGGTTGCGCGAGGACGTGGATCCGACCCAGGCCATGGTATCGGTCATGAGTCTGTGCGTATTCCCGTTCCTGGTGCGGCCGATGCTGGAGCGGGTGATGCAGGGGCCGATGGACGCGGACTTTGTCGCCCGCTGGACCGAGTACGCTACCGAGCTGTTTCAGCGCGGAGTCCGGCCATGAACGGACGATGGCTGATCGTTGCGACTCTGCTGGCGCTTGTGGCCTGCGGCAAGCCGGAATCCGCGCTCCCGCTCGTCGGCACCCTGGAGCGAGACCGGATCGAGGTCCCGGCAGAGGCCTGGGAGACCCTTCTGGAGGTCGCAGTGGTGGAAGGTGAACAGGTCGCTGCCGGACAATTGCTCGCCCGGCAGGATCCGGCACGGTTGCGGACCCGGGTCGACCAGGCAGCGGCGGCCGAGCAGCGCGCCCTCCGCCGTCTGGACGAATTGCGGCGCGGACCGCGAGCGGAGGAGATCCTCGCTGCCCGCGCCCGTCTGAGGGGAGCCGAGGCCCAGCTGGTCGCTGACGAGAAGGCCCTGGCCCGGGCCGCGGAGCTGGTCGGGCGCGCGCTGCTAAGCGAAGCCGATCTCGACGAGGCTCGCGCGCGGAGGGATTCGTCCATCGCGAGCCGCGATGATGCGGCCGCGATCCTGGAGGAACTCGTCACCGGCACCACAGCCGAGGAGCTGGATCAGGCCCATGCGAGCCTCGATGAGGCGCGGGCAATGCTGGCGGACCGGTCCCTGGCGCTGGAGCGCCTGCAGCTCAGAGCCCCGGTGCCCGGGCTGGTGGATACGATCCCGTACAAACAGGGCGATCGCCCGCCCGCCGGGGCCACGGTCATGGTCCTGTTGGCCGGCACCGCTCCCTATGCCCGGATCTACGTCCCGGAACCGCTGCGGGCCTCGGTGGGTGTCGGCATGGATGCCCGGGTCCGGGTGGACGGCGTGCAAGCGCCATTCGCGGGGCGGGTCCGCGCGGTCGCCTCCGAGGCCTCCTTCACGCCCTATTTCTCGCTCACGGAGCGGGACCGCAGCCGCCTGGCCTATGTGGCCGAGATCGATCTGGTGGACCCCGGCGCCGCGGAACTGCCCATGGGGCTGCCGGTAGAAGTGAGCTTCCCGGCACTGGAGCGCGAGGCGGCGCCCTAGCCATGGAAATCGCCATCACCGCCCGGGGATTGACCCGACGCTTCGGTGACCTGACCGCGGTGGATCATCTGGATCTGGATATACCCCGGTCCCGCATCTACGGGTTCCTCGGTCCGAACGGCTCCGGGAAGTCCACCACCATCCGCATGCTCTGTGGTCTGCTCCGCCCTTCCGCGGGGCGGGTCGAGGTGCTCGGCTATGACGCCACCCTGGAGTCAGAATTGGTGCGCCGGCGCATCGGCTATATGACCCAGCGTTTCTCTCTTTATGAAGACCTTTCCACCGATGAGAACCTGGATTTCATCGCCGAAATCTACGGCCTGGCGCGGCGCGAGAAACGGGAGCGGATCAGCGCCGCGCGCCGGGAGTACCGGCTGGACGGGTTGCGTCGCCAGCGCCCCGGCACCATGAGCGGAGGCCAGCGTCAGCGTCTGGCCCTCGCCGCTGCGACGCTACACAGACCCGAATTGCTCCTGCTGGACGAGCCGACCAGCGCGGTGGATCCCCAAAGCCGGCGCGAATTCTGGGAGAGCCTGTTCGATCTGGTCGAGGCGGGCACCACCATCCTGGTTTCCACCCATTACATGGACGAGGCGGAGCGTTGTCACCAGCTGGGGATCCTGGACCGGGGCCGGATGGCCGCGGAGGGAGCGCCGAAGGCGTTGATGAAGAATATCGGTGCAGCGGTAATCGAGGTCATCTGTGATCGCCCCAGGGCCGCCCATCGCATCCTCGACGCGCTGGACGAGGTGCGAAGCGTCACCCAGCTGGGATCGCGCCTCCACATTCTGGTGGATCCTGCGGCGACCGAGCCGGATCTGCTGATCGGGCATCGGCTCGAGGAGTCCGGTCTGCCGTCAGAAGTCGAACGGACCGCCGCGAGCCTGGAGGACGTCTTCGTCGCCGCCACCCGCAAGCCGCTGGAGTTGTCCGGGTGAAGGCCTGGCGCCGGATAAAGGCCATCGCAGCCAAAGAGGCTCGCCAGCTCGGCCGCGACCGGCTGACGGTGGGGATGGTGGTGGGCATCCCGTTGATGCAGATCGTCCTGTTCGGCTACGCCATCAACCTGGACGTACGTCATCTCAGCGCCGGCTTTGCGGATCAGGCGGGCACCAGCTGGTCGCGGCAGCTGATCGGCGACATGGCGGCGAGCCAGGTGCTGGATTTCGAGATGCAGGTGGCCACCCCAGAGGCGCTGACCGAGGCCATGCGTCGCGGAGACATCACGGTGGGCGTCTATCTGCCTCCGGATTTCGAACGGCGACTCGCTGACCCGGCCCGTCCGGCAGCCCAGCTGCTCGTAGACGGGAGTGACCCGACTATCCTCAACGTGGCTTCTCAGCTGATGGAGATGCCGGCCCCGGGTCATCCAGGGCAACCGCTGACCCCGTCCGGGCTGTTCGAACTGCGCAATTATTACAATCCCGAACGCCGCTCTGCCGTGCAGATCGTCCCTGCATTGATCGGCGTCATCCTGACCATGACCATGGTGCTGTTCACCGCCGTCGCCATCGTCCGGGAGCGGGAACGCGGCAACCTGGAGCTGCTTATTACGACGCCGGTCAGGACGGTGGAGCTGATGCTGGGCAAGCTGCTCCCCTACATCATCATCGGTTTGATCCAGGTGACTATTGTGCTGCTGGTCGGACGATGGCTGTTCCAGGTACCCATGCGCGGCGACCTGGCTCATGTGTATCTGGCCGCCCTGACCTTTATCGGCGCCAGCCTGACCCTGGGGCTGCTGATCTCTACGCTGGCAAAGACTCAGTTCCAGGCCATGCAGCTGACCTTGTTCCTGTTCCTGCCGTCGATCCTGCTCTCGGGCTTCATGTTCCCCTTCGACGGCATGCCGCTGGCGGCCCAGCGCATCGCAGAGGTGCTGCCGCTGACCCACTTCGTCCGGCTCGCCCGGGGCATCATCCTGCGCGGTGCGGAACTCGGGGAGCTGTTCCCGGAGATCCGCGCCCTGCTGGTGTTCTTCGGCATCGCCATGACCCTGGCGATCCTCCGCTTCCGCAAGCGGCTGGACTGAATCCGGGACGGCAGCCGGGCCTCAGCGCTCGGTCCTGGTCATGGATCGGGAGGGGCGGGCGGCCCATCCCGGCGTGGGTCGCGGGACGGGCCTTGTTTGCCGATTCGATCGCGCAGCCTCCGCCCCGGGCGCGTCCTGAACACCATCACCGTCAGGTCATCCGGTTTGCCTGGCCGGTCATTTTCGGGCCGGGACATCCGCTCACGGGTGAGTTCGATGAGACGACGGAACTGGCGGTCCATCGGTCCCGCCCGCAGCAGCTCGCAGATTTCCGCAAACTGAAGATTGTCGACCAACCCGTCGCTGCATAGCACCAGGGTGTCGGACGGCTTCATCGGGATCCGGCTGCCCACCTCGACCCGCATATCCCGGGTACCGAGCACGTTGGAAACGAGATGGCGGTCGGCGTGGGAAATGGCCTCCGACTCATTAAGCAGACCCGCGTGATAGGCAAAACCCACCGGCGAGTGCGGCACCGACTGGAAGCCGAGCCGGCCCCGCTGGCCGAACAGCATGATCTCCGAATCGCCGACATGATAGGGGCGGACGAAGCCGGGACCGAGTTCGGCGACAGCGAGGGTCGTGGCCGATCCGAGACCGCCGGCGATGATCTCGTGGTTGGCGGCTTCGATGGCGTCGAGGATCAGCGGGCGCAGGCCTGAGTCGCCCACCTCCGCCCTGGTCACGGCATCACCCAGCACCCGGATGGCACAGGCGGCGGCCTCCCTGCCGCCGGGCAGGCCGCCCATGCCGTCGGCCACCGCCAGCAGAGCGCCACCGACGCCCGTGGGGATTACAGCCATGGCATCCTGGCTGCGACCGGAACCGGTCGGCGAGGGCTCGGAGTGATACGCCACGACCCCGGCTCCGACCGCCATGACGCCGTCCAGGCAGCGGTCGATCCCGGTCTCGATGACCTGGGACGTGGGGACGACTGGCAACCGCAGCGCCAAGATCAGGTGACGGGCCTGCGGGCGGCCGGCTGACGGATACGTCTGAATGCCGACAGCATCTGCTCGCCGTCGTGGAAGCGGTCCTCCGGGTCGATTTCTATGGCCCGCCGGATCAGGCGCGTCATGGCGGGGCTGAGTTTCTGCCGCAGCCGCGGCGTTCCCGGTGGCGGCCAGTCATAGGGCCACCGCGGCAACCTCCCGGAGAACATCCGGAACAGCACCAGCCCGGTGGAGAACACGTCCGACTGGAACATGGGCCGGCCCATGGCCTGTTCCGGGGCCACGTAACCGACGGTCCCGGATCCGGAAGCATCGATCCGGCCGCGGCCCAGCTTGGCGAAGCCGAAGTCGGTCAGCCGGAGACGATCGCTGTCGAACAGGATGAAATTCTCCGGCTTGATGTCGCAGTGGATCACGCTCTGGGCATGGGCGTGGGCGACGGCCGCCAGTATCTGGCCGGTGAAGGCGAGGGCCTTGACCGTGGAGATCCTGCGGCTGAGCCGGTCGCCCAGAGTCTCTTCCCCCAGCGGCATGGAGATGACGAAATAACCGCTGATGAAGTCCGCATTCTGTATCGGCAGGATGCAGGGGTGTTCCAGTTTGGCGGCGAGGCGGGCCTCCTTGCGAAAATCCTGGAGGAAATAATCGTCCATAAAGCGGCGGTGCGGGATCTTGAGGGCGACCCGCATGCCGTGGATGGTGTCATAGGCCCGATAGACCGCCGCCAGGGGCCCGTTGGCGAGCCGCTTCTCGATCCGGTATTTGCCCAGTTTCTGCCTGGCCTTCAGCACATCGGGGTCTCCGGGGTGTCCTCATCCCACGCCCCGCACTATATGAGAATCCGCAGGCCGCGGCTATGAGGCGGGAACTCATGATTTAGAACCGGTCTAAACTTTTTGTGGACCCGAGAGTTCCCACTAAACAGTGCATACGGTGGCGGAAACATGGCAAGTCGCAAAAGGCCGTCCAGGGCGGTCAGCAAGCCGGACCAGGAGGCCGATCCCGATCCGGAGTTCGATCTCGGTCCGGACTTCGATCCGGACCGGGACATGGGTGATATCAAACATCGGGAAGCCCGGCGCAGCGGCCCCAGCACCGCGGCGCGCCGCGCCCTCGAGGCGCTGGCGGAAAGCCGCCGGCTCAGCCGCGAGCTGCGGGACCTGGAAGACTTCGAGGTCTGAACGCCGGCTCGTCTATCGGGACGGCCCGGCGCCGATATAGGCCTCGAGCCAGACCTCCTTCTGTCCGTACCAGAAGATCGAGTTGTCCCGTTTCAGGATCCAGTGGTTCTCGTCGGGGAAATACACCAGGCGGCTCTCGACACCCCGGTTTTGAAGGGTCTGGAACAGCTCCACGCCGTGGTTCAGGGGCACCCGGTAATCCTTTTCCCCATGGATCACCAGTGTCGGTGTCTTGAATGCGCCGGCACCCCGGGCCGGTGAATTATTGAGAAAGATCTCCGGGACCTCCCAATGCTCTCCGAACCGCCGTTTCCCTGCGCCGTAGTCGGCACCGTACTGGGTCAGCCAGTTATACACGGCAGCGTGGGCGACCAGGGTTTTGAACGGATGCTCCCGGCCCAGGAGGATCGAAGCCAGATAGCCACCGAAGCTGCCCCCGCCTGCTGCCATGCGATCCGGGTCGATCCACTCCTGTCGCGCCAGATACCCGGCGGCGAGGATGGTGTCCTGGTAGGGCAGGTCCGCCTGGTTCGGATTGATGGAGTCGGTAAAGGCCTGGCCGAATCCGCTCGAGCCGTGGAAATTGTGCCAGGCGGTGACATATCCCCAGCCGGAAAACAGCTGCGCATTCCAGCGATAGTGGAAGCTGTCGGTGATGCCGTTGTGAGGGCCGCCGTGGAGGAGCAGGTACAGGGGCCATCGCTTCGATTTGTCGAATCCGGGTGGATAGTTGATCCACATCTGCACCGGCTCTCCATCGGCGCCGGCGTAGGTGACGCTCTCGTAGCTGCCGAACTCGACTCCGGCGAGCACGTCATCGTTGAATTCCGATAACTTCGTCGCTGCCCCGTCGTCTGCATCGATCCTGACCAGCGTGTTGGGTTCGGTAAAGCTCTGGCGTAACCCAACCAGCGTGGAGCCGGCGACCGCCAGCGCGGTGAAGCTCTTGTCGCCGGTGATGGCCCGGGGTGTGCCGTCATCGACGTCGATTTCGTAGACCCGGCGGTGGGCGGCGTCGTCGATGGACCCGTAGAGGGCCCCGGAGTCGGGTTTCCATATCAGGCCCGAAACCGAACGGTCCCAGGACTCGGTCAGGTTGACCTGCTTGCCATTGCCGAGTTCGTGGCGGATCAGACGCGCCTTGTCACCGTAGAAGCCCTTGATCTTCTGCCGGGAGAAGACCAGCCAGCGTCCGTCCGGGCTGAACAGGGGATTGCTGTCGCCAGCCGGGTTATCGCTGGTGACGTTACGCGGCTGGCCGCCATCGGCCGGGATCAGGAAGACGTCGTAATTCCTGTCGATGCCGGTGGGATCGCTGTCTGCGGTGAAGGCGATGGTCTTGCCGTCGCTGGAGATGTCGTAAGCCTCGATGCCTGGGCCCGATTCGGAGGTGTTTTCTTCCGGGAGCTTGAGGCCCGAGCCCAGGGTGACCGGGGCGGGGTCGCCACCGCCGAGCGGCACGGTGAAGATGTGCGCTTCGCGATCGTCGATCCAGTGATCCCACCAGCGGATCGGCGGCCGGTCCCAGACCATGGCCGTCATCTTGCTTTCGTCGCGGGCGCTCATCTTCTCCCGCTGCGCTTCCCATCCCTCCAGATCGGCCCAAACCCGGGTGACGAAGGCCAGCCGCTTCGAATCCTGGAACCAGCGGATGCCGGTCACGTCGCCCGGGAGGCTGGTCAGGCGGCGGGCCTCGCCGCCGTCTGCGGCGATCACATAGAGCTGATTGACCTCGTCATCGCCCCGTTTCGCCGCGAAAGCGATAAAGCGGCCGTCGGGGCTCCAGGCCGGGGTGCCGGACTGATCCGAGGTCAACGGCCGGGCCTCGCCGCCCGCAGAGGGGATCAGCCAGAGACGGGTGGCGCTGTCACCAGTCTCGGCATCGTAGTGCGTGACCGGCACCACCGCCTGGCCACCGTCCGGCGACAGGGCCGGGCTGCCGAGGCGCCCGATGGCCCAGAGCGTTTCGGCATCGAGTGGCTTTGCCGAAACGGCAGCCGGCACCGATGCCGCCACGATCATCCCTGCCAGCAACATTCTCAGCTTTTCCATGCTTTTCCTCCCTCTGCATTCATCTGTCTCATGACCCCCGGCACCGGCGATCGGCGCTCCGGCAGTCGTCAAAGGCCGTGTGCGGCCAGCACCCGGAAGAAGACGTCCGGCTCCGGGCGGACCCGGTAATTGTCGGTCTGATCCGCGTAAATGATGCGCCCGTCCGCGTCCACGATGATCACGGTGGGCATCACCGTGTGCTGGCCATAGGTCTTCGCCAGCGGGCCCGATGGCACCCCGTACTCGTTGACGATGCCCAGCGTTTTCGCGGCGCCGAGATCCGGATCGACCCAGAAGCGGACCGGCAGCTCGAACATTTCGGCGACCCGCTGCGTAAGTTCCGTCGGTTGCGGACTGATCAGGACGATCTCGACGCCGCGTTCGCTCAGTTCCCGGTAGCGTCCGGTGATCTCCCTCACCTGAGCCATACAGAAAGGACACCAGTTCCCTCGGTAGAACATGTACAGGGCGGGACTGCCGCGCAGGTCCGAGGGCGCTACGGGCTTTCCGTCCAGATCGCGCGCTTCAAACGCGGGGAGGGGCCGTCCGGCATCGAGTCTTTCATTCACCCGCCGGCCGAAACTCGAATACCAGAAATCGAACAGGAAGAAGCCGGCCATGCCGACCACGGCCGCCAGCATCGCGCCGTGGGCCGCGTATCCGCTCTGCCAATAGCCGTAGGCGGCGAGCATGCCACCGGCCAGGGTCAACAGCGCAAGGATCGGCAGGCTATGGCTGGTGCGCGCGAGCGTGCGTGAGGTGGTGGCCCGTATATAGAGCCCCAGGAACGGCAAGGCGGTCAGGAGGGCTCCGGACCAGGCCAGATCCGGGCCCCGGAGGACCAAGGTGACCGCTGCGCTGAAGACGATCAGCAGGACAGCCACCGGATACCACAGGACGAATATGGACTTGAGTTTGTTCACGGCTCCCCCGACCCGGTCGGCCCCGGTCTCGAGTCGGTAATTGTGCCCCAGGGGGCGGAATCAGGACAGACGGCTCGTCTGCCAGCAGGGCGGGCCGATTCAGAGCTTGCCGTGCTCCAGGGGCCGCTCCCGGTGCATCAGGATCCATTCCGCATGTTCCCCCAGGGCCGCTTCACCCAGCGAGCGCAGGATGTCCCGGCGAGCGTCTACGGAGCCCGCCCGGTCGAGTCGGAGCTTCGCATTGCGGAAGATACGGTGCATGAATCGATACTGCTTGATCAGTTCCCGATCCGCCTTCTTGCGGGCATAGGCTTCCCTGACCGCCGCGATCAGGGGCAGCATGCCCATCATGACCATCAGGACATTGACCGTATGGTCCGCCAGAAGGCGGTTGCCCAGGGCCAGAATCAGGGTGACACCGATACCGGCCCAAAGACAGAACAGACCGATCCGCTCGGTCACCCGGCTTACGGCGTCTTTCTCGGTGGCGCGGGTCCGATAGTAATCGGTCTGGCCCAGACCGGTGTTCTGCGCGCCGATCCATTCGTCGATCACGGCATCGAGCCCGGGTCCGTAAGCGTTTTCCTTCTGCGTCTCGGGGCGGAGGCTGGCGGCGCGCATGACGTCGCGGATCCAGCCGAGTTCGACGTCCTGTTTCTGCAGGAAGTTGTCATGGGCGAACTGACTCTGCATGCGATCGCTGACGCCGGATACCAGCCAGTAAAACTGGACCCGGAGACCCTCCGCCAGCGCCCGGTAATCCAGATACTTACGGTGCCAGTCCCGGCGTCCGGCGATTCGGTTTACCGTCACCCCGACGGCGAACAAGGCCAGGAAGACCCAGATCATGATGTCGTAACCCGGCAGATCCGCATAGATGATAAAGGCCAGACCCATCAACACCGCCAGGGAGTAGGTCAGCCTCAGCATGAAGTAGACCCGGCGCTGGAAATGGCGGGCCAGCCAGTCCGAAACCTCGAACAGGTGTCGCACGTCCCCGGCGCATTTACCGATCATCCATTCCGGTGCGTCTCCCAGCAGGGTCCGGCCGCTGACGCCGAACTCCCCGCCATATTTGATCGCGTCCCGGTTGAATTCCTGGGCGCGCTCGAGGATCCTGCGTCTGCTTTCGGGTAGCTCCGGGAGCCGGGTGCCCGGCGGGTCCGCCACCAGATAACTGGCGTCCAGCGGCGCCAGGCCGGTCGCGGGCTCGCCGTCGTCCCGGTCTCTCGAACAGACGATGTGGCAGATCAGGTCATTTTCGCTGTCCGCGAGCAGGTTGGTGCCTCGCTCCGTTTCGAGATCGAGGCCGGCAGTCAAACCCTCGAGCCTGTAGCGGACGACCTGGGAGGTGCCCCCGGGCTTGTCGGTGACCTTCCCGTCCCAGATCGCCAGCAGGATCTGACAATGAGTGGCCAGATACACGCCCAGCCTGGCATACGCGAGGTCACGGCCTTCACTCCCGGGCGCCAGGTCCGCAGGGCGGAGCGCTGGTGGCAGAGGCAGTTCGAACACCTCGGCCGCTTCGGCGCACATCTCGCGGAACTCCGAGCAACTCCGGGGATCCGTAAATTCCTGCTCGTATACATCCCGGGGCATGGGTAGCGGTACCAACACCGGGATGCCAAGATCCCGGGCCACATGGGCGGCCAGCCGGTCGCCCCCCTCGGCCAGAGGCGAGAGCAGCTGTAACGGCAGATCGGGATAGGCGTCCCGCAAACCGGCGAGGAAGGTCCTGATCCGGTCCCGGAGGCCGGGCACTTCCGACGCGACCAGATCCCGATGCCCGGTCACCGCCACCAGCAACGGCACCGAGGCCCGCAAGGACGCCTGTCCCTTCGCCATCTCAGAGTTGGTCAGTTGGCGCCGCCGCCGTTGCGGATCTTCGGATCGACCGAGCGTATATCGCCGCGACTGGTCCTGACCTGCACCGTGTAGTCATAGACGCCAGCCTTCCGGTTGTTATTCAGCACAGTGACTTTTTGTGCCGCGACGGATTGCGACGGTTTGTCGCGAAAATCCAGCGGCGCGGAGCCCTGCGCCTCGTTGGCCGGGACCACGAATTCGTCCATCGGTGCTTTCGATCCGTCGGTCGGGACGATGCTGACGGTTTGGATCCTGGCCGAGCGGGCGTGCCTGGGGTCCATCCGGAATATCAGCTGTGCCTTGTTGCCCTCGCAGACGACCAGTTCGTTCTCCTTGCGGCCATCGGCGAAGGTCCAGCCGCCATTGTAGGTCACGACGATGTGTTCGACCTGGGTGCCGCTGTGTGGCTGGCAGTCCGCCATGGCGGGCGTGAGCCCGCCGAGGAGCCACAGACCCGACGCCAGGATCAGATGAGCAGTCAGCGGACTGCCGCCATGAGTGTTGAAACAGTACATGAACAAGTCTCCCCCCTGATTTCTCGTACTCCCGCGCTCTTCACGAGCGTGCGGGCTCCCGTCTTGCGGAGCCAAAGGTACACCACCCGGCGGCGAATGCCAGCCGACTGCCGGTTTATCAGGGGCCCTGGGTCATGACCGGATGGCTGCCGCGATGTGCGGTTCCGATTAACATAGCCGCTGGCGCCAGCGAGGAGGGAGCAGATGCCAGGCCCGACATTGATCATCCACGGCGGCGCCGGTGCCCGCGAGGGCTCCCATGTGGGTTTCCCCCGTTATCAGCGGAGCCTGCACGCTATCCGCGAGGAAGCCTGGGCGGTGCTGCTGGAGCAGGGCGCCCGCCCGGCGGTCCTGGCTGCGGTGCGACTGCTGGAGGACGACCCGATCTTCAACGCCGGCCTCGGTTCCCGCCTGCAGCGAGACGGGATGGCGAGGATGTCCGCTGCGCTGATGGACGCGGACCAGGGCATTTTCGCCGGGGTGATCAATATCGAGCGCGTGCGGCACCCCATCGACGTGGCGGACGCGCTGAGTAGCGAGCGGCACCCGGTGATCGCCGGCTCCCATGCCACCAGACTGGCCCGCGATCTCGGTATGGAGGATTTCGACCCGGTCACCGGGCACCGGATGGAGGAATACCGGAACCAGCTGGCCGGCGACCGGGGCACGGTCGGTGCCGTGGCCCTCGATGACAAAGGCAGGCTATGCGCCGGTACCTCGACCGGCGGCGTCGGTTTCGAGATCCCGGGCCGGGTCAGCGACAGCGCCACGGTCGCCGGGACCTATGCCACCCGGGCCGCGGGCGTGTCCTGCACCGGCATCGGTGAGGATATCGTCAACCACGGCGCCGCGGTGCGCATCGTGACCCGGGTGGAGGATGGCGCCGGGCTCGGGCAGGCGGTGACACGCACCATCGCCGAGGCGGACCGCATGGGGATGGAATACGGCCTGATCGCTGTCGACGGCGCCGGCAACCCCGTAGCGGCCAGCGCCCGGGATGTGGTGACCCTCTACGCCCTCCGGCACGGGGGCGAGGACGAGGATTTCCTGTCTGCCTGAGTGACGGTCCCCGCTCGTCCGTGAACGGACCGGGCCAGGTCGATCACGAACCGGGTGAGCGGCCCGGTCGCGGTATCACCTTGCATCCGGCGCCCTCGTGGCGGACGTCGACGACGACGTCGTCCTCCACTTCGAAATACATCGAGCAATCCAGCTCGTCCACATCGGGCCGCGCCGACGGCGGCCTATCGGACAACAGCTGGTTCGGATCCCGCTTGATATCCTGCTGCTGGTCGCGGACCAGGGTGCTTTCATAGACCATGACCGGGCGACCCGATTTGCCGATGATGGTGCGCCGCGGTGGTCCCCAGTTACTCTCCAGTTCGCTGACCGGGGCGCCTTCCCAGGCCTGCAATTCCTTCTCATACCAGGGCCGCGCCGACAGGCAGGCGCCCAGCAGAAGACAACAAGGTACGAGGAACAAAGGAGAGCGGGGATTGATCGAATTGGACATGCTGATGCCATCATATCAGTAAGGCCCGGGGCGGCCCACGAAAACCTGCGCCTTGTCCCGCCGCGACCCGGGGGAGAGAATGCAGGAACCCCGGGGACAACGCTCATCGGTTATTGCGGCCGGCAGGGATCCGATCATGTTGAGATCAGCGATCAATGTGACCTACCGTCAGGCCCGTCGCCTGGTCATCTTTATCACCGGTGTGGCGCTGGTGCTCGTGGGCGTGGCCATGATCTTCCTGCCGGGCCCGGCCATCGTCGTGATACCCGCCGGTCTGGCCGTGCTCAGCCTCGAATTCGCATGGGCACGACGTTTCCTCGACCGTGTGCGACGGCGGATCAGCGAGCAGCAGCGTCAGATGCGGCTCAAGAACAGCGGCAGGAAGGGCGGCGCTTGAGGACTCCGGCCGGGCGGCCCGGCTAGAGAGAGGCGAGCCACTCGTCGTCCGAACTCTCGTCGATGTCGGCC
>JASFJM010000056.1:0-12640 GCA_050122055.1 Gammaproteobacteria bacterium
CCGTCACGGAAGGGGAAGAAGGCATCCGAGGCCATCACCGATCCCGCGACGTCCAGACCGGCATCGGCGGCCTTGATGGCCGCGATGCGAGTGCTGTAGACCCGGCTCATCTGGCCCGCGCCCACCCCGATAGTCATGTTGTCCCGGGCGAAGATAATCGCGTTCGACTTGACATAACGCACCACCCGCCAGGCGAACAGCATGTCACGGATCTCATCGGGCCCTGGCTCGCGGGCGCTGACCACCTTCAGATCCCCGGTCTCCAGCCTGAGATCGTCCGGGGTCTGCACCAGCAGGCCGCCGCCGACCCGCTTCATGTCCAGACCCGATGCCACCGCGGAAGTTTCGGCAAGCAGCACGCGGATGTTCTTTTTCGACTGCAGCGTCGAGGCCGCGTCCTCGGCCAGGGACGGGGCGATAATCACCTCGACGAACTGTTGCTCGATGATCGCGCCGGCGGTGGCTTTATCCAGCGGCCGGTTGAACGCGATGATGCCGCCGAAGGCGGAGGTCGGATCCGTGCTGTAGGCGCGCTGGTAGGCGGTGCCGATATCATCGGCGACGGCGACGCCGCAGGGATTGGCGTGCTTGACGATGACGCAGGCCGGCGCATCGAATTGCGCCACGCACTGCAGGGCCGCGTCTGCATCGGCGATGTTGTTAAAGGACAATTCTTTGCCCTGGAGCTGGCGGGCACCGGCGATGCCGGGCGCCTCGGGCCCTTCGCTGTAGAACGCTGCCTGCTGATGCGGATTTTCTCCGTAGCGGAGGTCAAGACGCTTGTCGAAGCCGAGCGTGATCTGGCTGGGGAAGGCGGCCGTCTCGTCCGCACAATCCGGGTGGGCCTGCAGCCAGGCGCTGATGGCCGCATCATAGGCGGCGGTGTGGGCAAAGGCTCTGGTGGCAAGGCGCCGGCGCAAGGGCAGCGGCACCGCGCCGCCGTTGGCGTCCATGGCCTCGATGATTTTTACATAATCTTCCGGCGCCACCGCCACCGCCACGGCGTCGTGGTTCTTGGCTGCGGCCCGGACCATCGCCGGACCGCCGATATCGATATTCTCGATCGCGTCGGCAAGGCTGCAATCCGGTGCTGCCACCGTCTCGCGGAAGGGATAGAGGTTGACGGCCAGCAGATCGATGCGCTCGATGCCGTGTTCCTCCATCACTCCGTCATCGACGCCGGGGCGGCCGAGCAGACCGCCGTGGATGGCCGGGTGCAGGGTTTTGACCCGGCCGGCCATGATCTCCGGGAAGCCGGTCACGCTGGCCACATCGGTGACTGCCACGCCGTGTTCCCGCAGCAGCGCGGCGGTGCCGCCCGTCGACAGGATCTGCACGCCGCGCTCTGCCAGGGCGGTCGCGAATTCGGCGATACCGTCCTTGTCGGAAACGCTCAACAGCGCCCGCTTTACGCTTGGCATTTCAGGGCTCCGTCGTTATCCATCCAAAGCCGCGCAGGACGGGATGGTGGCTGTCATCAGCGGCGCTGGCCGCCGGCCGTGTCAGCCCAGAAGGTCGTGGATACGCAGTTTCTTGCGCAGGGTCCCCCGGTTGATACCCAGGATCTCGGCGGCGCGGCTCTGGTTGCCGCCGGTGTACTGCATCACCGCTTTCAGCAGGGGCCCTTCGACTTCGTTGATCACCAGATCATACAGCTCGGCGGGCTTATGGCCGTTGAGATTCGCGAAGTAGTTCTTGATGGCCTCCTCGGTGACGCTGCGAAGAGGGCGGGTGCCGGTTGATACCTCAAGTCCGGTAATGTGTTTGGTCACGTTTCAATATCCCTTTCTATGCTGCCAGCTCTTCTGATGGAGCCTGGTCGAAAAAAGCCAAAACCAAGCGCAGCTGATCAGCCGCGCTCTCCACTCGCACCATCTGACGCCTGAAAGGCTCGGCATTTGCCCGCGAACGGCAATACCAGGAAAGGTGCTTGCGGGCCACCCGGAGACCAGTGTATTCGCCATAAAACGAGTACAGCTGCTCGAGGTGGGCGAGCATGATATCACGGACCTCAGAGCTTGCAGGCTGACCCAGATCACACCCAGTGCGAAGGTAGTGATCGACCTCCCGGAAGATCCAGGGACGCCCCTGGGCTGCGCGCCCGATCATCACTCCGTCGGCGCCGGTGTGAGCCAGCACCCGCGCGGCCCGGGCCGGCGAATCGATGTCGCCATTGGCGATGACCGGGATGTTTACGGCCCGCTTGATCTCACGGATGGTGTCGTATTCCGCCTCGCCTCCAAACCGGCAGGCGCGGGTTCGACCGTGCACCGCCAGGGCCGCGACGCCGGATTGCTCGGCGAGCCGGGCGATGCGCACGCCGTTCCGCTGTTCCGGAGACCAGCCGGTCCGGATCTTCAGCGTGACCGGCGCGCTGACGGCTCCTACCGCGGCTTCCAGGATGCGGGCGACCCGCGGTTCGTCGCGCAACAGGGCGGAGCCGGCCATCTGCTTGCAGACCTTTTTCATGGGGCAGCCCATGTTGATGTCCACAATCTGCGCCCCCTGGTCCACGCTGCGCCGTGCCGCCTCGGCGACCATCCCCGGCTCGGCACCCGCGATCTGTACGATCACCGGGCCGGGTTCGCCGCTGTGGTCCAGACGCCTGCGGCTCTTGGCCGACCCCCACAGGCTCGTGTCCGAAGTCAGCATTTCCGAGGCAGTCATACCGGCCCCGAGCCGCCGGCAGAGCTGGCGGAACGGGCGATCGGTGACACCGGCCATGGGCGCCAGAGCCAATCGGTTGGGGAATGTGTAGGGTCCGATCTGCATGGGCAAACGCGGAGACAAGGGGGAGCGCAATGATAGCCCCCCCGGGCCGGTCGTCAATCGCCGGCGGTGCCGGTCGTGGCGCGGCGGGCTCCGGTCTGATCCCGGCAGAAGATCAATGCGGGATCCGGTGCGCGCGGACTACGGCCGGTCCGACAGGCACTGCAGTGCTCCCTTCGAGGATGCCAGGCAGACATCGACGCTGAAGCCTTCGGCGGCCGAGCCGGGCGAGCGCAGGATGACTTCCACCCGGGAGCGCTCGCCGGCATCCATCCTGCGGCCGGCGATGAAGCTGCGCAGGTAATTTCGGGGCGTGAAGTCTTCCTGACCGATGGCCTGACCCCAGCGGTTCTCCAGCGTCACGCGTAGCACCGGATAGGGTTGGGCGAACTCCGCCTCGTTGACAAAGGTGGCCACGACCACCAGGTCCTCGCCGGTGGAGCGCGCGGCCGAGTCGACGATGTCGAAAGCGGTCACGTCCCACTGGGGCTGTACGGGGATCCCGATGATCCCGTAGGCCTTTTCCAGGATGGGCGCCAGGGAGGCGTTTCGCATCAGCACGCCGCGTTGCCAATGGACGCCGGCGGCGATCAGCCCGAGCAGGACGAGGAGCCCCAATACACGCGATGACCACTTCAACAGGGGCCTGTTCCGTGGCAGACCGAGTTCGCGCGCCACTTCCTCGGCTTTCAACGCCATGGTCGACGCCGCCTCTTCATCCGAAAGCGGCCGGTCTTCCGCCGGCTCCGATGCGGTGGTGACCCGCACCGCGGCCGCCTGGACCGTTCCGGCTGCGGCAATGGCCGCTGCCCCGTCGCTGGTGCCGCTGCCTGGAACGGGTTGCGACCCGGCGGTCGCGCCTCCGCCGGCGTCCGCGGGCGGTCCGCCCTTGTCCGGGGGCGTGTCCGGATCCGGGGCAGCCGGTTCCTCCGACTCCAGTACGATCTCCTCGACCTCGGCGTCGCCGTCGAAATCCGGCCACAAGCCGGCGATCTCCGCGGCTTCCGACTGGCCGGGACCGGTCTCCGGCGGGATCGCCGGGTCCGTCGCCGCGTGATCGTCTGACGTGGCATGGACCTCGGATTCGGCCCCGGCACCCTCCAGTTTCTCCGGCAGCGGTTCCTGTTCGACAAAATCCGGTTCCAGCCATGCCTCGGGCTGGAACGATTGGGTGTCCGTCGCCCAGGTCTCTTCCAGCCACTTGTCGCCGGGGCCGGTTTCGGGCTCGTCCGAGGGTGCCGCCTCGCCGGAAACCGGTTCGAGATCCGGGCTCGGTTCGCCGACGGCCACCCATTCGACGGTCTCCGGTTTTTTGGCGGGTTTCCCGTCGGCTGGCGTCTCCGGCGGATGCGCGTCGCTCGCTTCGGGTCCCGCCGCCAACGGTTGTTGGTCGGTCCGGGCTTCGGTCACGGCGGAAGATGGCGGGTCAACGGTCGCTGCCCGGGTCCCTTCGGCTTCTGCCGGAATCTGATCCATCGTCACCGGGCCCCCGGCCGTCCCGGCGTCGGGTTCCGGCGGCGCCGCTGATTCCTCTTCCGACGGCCGTTCCGGGGAAGCCTCCACCTGGCCCGCTTCCGCTTCGGCCGGCCCAGGCCCCTTCCCGTCTCCGTCGTCCGCCGACTCCTTCTCGGCGCGTTCTACCTCCGCCAGCAGATCCTCGGCCCATGCCTCGATATAGCTGATCCCGGTGTCGAGCCCGCGAGTCTCAGCCGTGTCCTGCAGGGCCGGCTGCTCTGGTTCCGGCTGCTCCGTCTCCTCCGGTGCTGCCGTCGCGGGCTGGCGTTCTTCATCGGTTCGATCCGTCTGGTCCTCCGCCGCCGAAGCGTCGATGGATGCCGGCGCATCCGGCGGCGGATCCACCTGAGGGGCCGCCCGGGACCAGGCGTCTTCCGTGCCGGTCTGTGTGGGATCCCACTCCTGTTCCAGACGTCCGAGCCAGGTGTCGTACTCTTGTTCCTCGCTGTCTTCCGTGGGCTCGGGTTCAGGTTCGATCGGAGCTTCAGCCTCAGGTTCGGGAGGTTGATCCGCGACCGGTTGGTCTGCCCCGCGCGCATCCTCGCGATCGGAGGCTGCTCCGGCGGCCCCTTGGGAATCTCCCACGCCTGGCTCGGGCCCCGCGGCGGCGCTTTGCGACGGAGCATCGTCGTGGCCGGCCTCCGGCTGATCCAGTCCAGCCTGCCCGGCATCGGCGGGGACCGATCGGCCGCCTGTGGGTTTGGGCGCAGCGTCCTTCCCCGGCATGGTTTCGCTGAGCCGCGCCAGTGCGTTGAACCGCAGAGCGCACTGTCCGCACTGGACCTGTCCGCCGGCCTGCCGCAGCATCTCTGTGCTGACGCGGTAAACCGTCTGGCATTGCGGACACTGGGTGAACAAGTCAGCTCTCCCGCCCGCGCCGGCGTGCCGCCAGGCGGACCCATCCCTGGTCTTCGGTCCGGGTCTCGAACTCGAACCCGGGTCCATAAGCAGAAGCCACTTCGTCGGCCTGCCCGGCCAGCAAGCCGGACAGGACCAGGTCGCCACCCGGACGGGTGATGGCCGTCAGCATCGGCGCCAGCGCCTGCAGCGGGCCCGACAGGATATTGGCCAGCACCACGTCGGCTTCGACCGCCGGCATCCCGGTCGGCGGACAGACCTCCAGCTGCTCGGAGACGCCGTTGCGGCGCGCATTGTCGCGCGTAGCGGTCAGGGCCTGGGGGTCATTATCGACCGCGATGACCCGTTGCGCGCCCAGCAAGGCTGCCGATATCGCCAGAATGCCCGACCCGCAGCCGTAGTCAACCACGGTCAGGCCGTCCAGATCGGCCCCGTCCAGCCATTCGAGGCACAGGGCCGTGGTGGGATGAGTTCCGGTGCCAAAAGCCAGCCCCGGGTCGAGCCGGACGATGGTGCCGCCGTCCGATGGCGGCTCCTTGCCGCCGGGACAGACCCACAGCCGGCGGCCAAAGCGCATCGGTTTGAAGTCCTGCAGCCATTCCCGCTCCCAGTCCCGATCGCCCAGCAGGCTGACGAAGAGGCCCGAGCGCGAACTCAGCGGCGCCGGCTGATTCAGGCTCCGGTCTATGGACCGGGCATCCGCGGCCAGCGGGAACAGCGCACTGACCTGGATCCTGGGCCACAAGGGCGTCTCTCCGGGGCCCGGCTCGAGGACCGGCTGATCGCCGGCATCGGCGAAGGTCACCGAGCTGGCGCCGGCAAATTCGAGCCGCTCGGCGGCCAGATCAGCCTCGCCGCTGTCCACATCGAACGAAATCTGAAGCCATGACATCTTCGTCGGCCTGGTCCCGGGTACGGCAGCGGCGGTCACAGACCCAGCCGTTTCTCCAGGTAGTGGATATCGGTGCCACCGGTCTTGAAAGCAGAGTGACTGCATATTTCCTCGTGCAGCGGGATATTGGTCTTGATGCCCTCGACCACCATCTCCGCCAGCGCCTGCTGGGTGCGGCTGATGGCGATGGGCCGGTCATTCCCCCAGGTGATCAATTTTCCGATCATCGAGTCGTAGAACGGCGGCACCACGTAACCGTTGTAGATATGGGTGTCGACTCTGACCCCCGGCCCGCCCGGCGCGTGCCACTGCTTGATCGGCCCCGGGCAGGGGATGAACTTGGACGGATCTTCCGCATTGATCCGGCATTCGATGGCGTGGCCTCGCATCTCTATCTCATCCTGTGAGATTCCCAGTTGATGCCCGGCCGCGATGCGGATCTGCTCGCGGACGATATCTACCCCCGTGACCATCTCGGTAACGGGATGCTCCACCTGCAGGCGGGTATTCATCTCGATGAAAAAGAATTCGCCGTCCTGATACAGGAACTCGAAAGTTCCGGCGCCGCGATAGCTGATCTCCCTGCACGCATCGGCGCAGCGGTCTCCCATCTTCTGTCGTTGTTCTGCGGTGATGCCCGGGGCCGGCGCCTCCTCGATGACTTTCTGGTGCCGCCGCTGCATTGAGCAGTCCCGTTCGCCCAGATGGATCGCATTGCCGTGCATATCGGCCAGCACCTGGAATTCAATATGACGCGGATGATCCAGGAATTTCTCCATATAGAGAGTGTCGTTTCCGAATGCCGACATGGCTTCCGACCGTGTCACACTTATGGCGTTCATCAGGGTCGCCTCGGAGTGCACTACGCGCATCCCCCGTCCGCCGCCGCCCCCGCTGGCCTTGATGATCACCGGATAGCCAAGCTGCCGGGCGATGCGCGCGTTCTCCTCGATGCTGTCGCCCAGGGGTCCGTCGGAGCCGGGCACGCACGGGATCCCGGCCTCCTTCATGGCGGCGATGGCAGAGACCTTGTCTCCCATCAGGCGGATGGTGTCCGGCCGCGGGCCGATATACACGAAACCGCTGTTCTCCACCCGCTCGGCGAAGTCGGCGTTCTCCGACAGGAAGCCATAGCCCGGATGGATGGCCATGGCGTCGGTCACTTCGGCGGCGCTGATGATGGCCGGCATGTTCAGGTAACTGTCTATGGACGGCGGTGGCCCGATACACACCGATTCATCAGCCAGCAACACGTGTTTCTGGCTGCGGTCGGCTTCGGAATGCACCGCCACCGTCTTGATCCCCATCTGCCGGCAGGCACGCAGGATCCGCAGGGCGATCTCGCCGCGGTTGGCAATGACGATTTTGTCTAGCATCGGTGCCGCGCCTATTCGATGATGAACAGTGGTTGTCCGAACTCGACCGGCTCACCGTTTTCGACCAGGACCGAGACGATGCGCCCGGCCTGTTCGGCCTCGATCTGGTTCATCATCTTCATGGCTTCGATGATGCAGAGCACGTCGCCGACCTGGACCTCGCTGCCCACCTCGACGAACGGTTTGGCTCCGGGCGCCTGCGAGGCGTAGTAGGTCCCGACCATGGGCGCGTTGATCGTGCTGCCGTCCGGCTGCGGCGCCGGTGCATCCGGGATCGCATCAGCACCGGTGGAGGCCGCCATGGCCGGCCCCGGCATAACCTGGGCCAGCGCCGGCGCCGCCGGAGGCACCGGGGCCTTACTGTGACGGCTGATGCGGACCGAGTCGTCGCCTTCGGTGATCTCGATCTCCGCCAGGTCGGATTCTTCCAGCAGCTCGATGAGTTTTTTTACTTTTCTGATATCCATATGGCGCCTCCCGTGAGAATCGGCGGTCAGCCGCGTTGGTCCCTAGTCCAGCTGGTCGGCGGCCGCCCGGACCGCCAGTTCATATCCGATCGCGCCCAGACCGGTGATGGTGCCCCGGGCGATATCCGAAAAATAGGACGCGTGGCGGAAAGCCTCGCGCGCGTGCACATTACTCAGATGGATCTCGATAAAGGGGATCGCGACCGCCAGCAGCGCGTCGCGCAGGGCCACACTGGTGTGGGTGAATGCGGCCGGGTTGATGAGGATGAAATCGACCTTATCCCGGGATGCCTCGTGGACCCGCGCTACAAGCTCATGCTCGGCGTTGCTCTGGCAGGCGCTGAGACGGTGCCCCAGCTCTTCCGCCAGCCCCGAGCACCGGGCTTCGATCTCGGCCAGGGAGAGTTCGCCGTATAGCCCCGGTTCCCGCTGGCCGAGCAGGTCGAGATTGGGGCCATTGATCAGGAGCAGGTGTGCCACCTCGGCATCCTATCCTTTCGATTGGGGGAGATAGGCCCGAGATTACAGCTTTTCGCGGCAGTTTGCCTATTTTTTTACGAAGTTCTTCCGCAGTGCGGCAAACGGCGTCAGAGGATTTCCGCCAGATAGGTCTCGGCCTGATCCCGGTGCAGCTCCCCCACGTGGACCCTTACGATGTCGCCCGAAGCGTTGACGAAGGCGGTAAAGGGCAATCCGATCCAGTCCGCCAGCACCCGGTTGCCCAGTTCTACCGCGTTCTGCTGGCCGACCAGCACCGGATAGTTGAACTGATTCTCCACGGCGTACTCTCTGACGGCCTCCATATCGTCGATGGCGATGCCGATGACCGCCAGGCGGGAACCATATTCGGCCTGCAGATCGATCAGCAGCGGGATTTCGCGCCGGCACGGCGGACACCAGGTGGCCCAGAAATTCAGCAGCCGCGCGCGGCCCGACCACTCGGATCCCTGCCGGTCACTGCCGGTGAGGTCCGGAAGCACGAATTCCGGCACCTTGCCGGCCGACACGCCGGCCCCGTCGGGCACCGCCACCGTGTTCCGGTAGGCGAGGTAGCCGCCGGCGCCGGCCAAGAGGGCGATTGCGACGAGGACCAGGAGCTGTCTTTTTTCCGTCATCGGGCCAGTTCCCGGAACCGATTGATGTGGGTGCTGAATTCCTGCGCCGGTGCGAAGCCGACCTGGCGGAAGCCCCGGACCTCCTCACCCGCAGTATCGAAAAAGGCGATGGTCGGGGGACCGAAGATGCCGAAACGGTTGAGCAATTCCCGGTCCCGGGAGTCGTTGGCGGTCACATCGGCCTTGATCAGGAGCATGCCGTCGAGCGCCTCCGCCACGGCCGGTTCGGTGAACGTATAGCGTTCCATCTTCTTGCAGTCCACACACCAGTCCGCGTAGAAATCCAGCATCGCCATGCGCCCGGCGGCAGCCGCCTCGGCCAGGGCCTGGTCCAGATCATCGGAAGACTTGATCAGACGGAAATCCAGACCGGCGATCTGTTTGTCGCCGCCCAGGCCCTGGAGTGGCCTCAGCGGGTCGTGGCCGCCCGCGGCGGCGCCCACCAGCATCACGCCTCCATAGACCAGCGCCGCCAGGCCCCCGATACGGGCGAATCGGCGGGCCGGACCGGACGAGGGTCCGGATTTGCGGAGAGCGCCCATCAGCACGCCGGTGCCGATCAGCAGGGCGCCCCACAGCCCCAGCGTGACCGGTGGCGGCAGGATCCTCTCCAGCATCCAGATGGCCACACCGAGCAACAGAACACCGAACCCGGCCTTGATGGCGTTCATCCAGGGTCCCGCTTTAGGCAGCAGTTTGCCGGCGGATACGCCGAACGCCAGCAGCGGCATTCCCATACCCAGGCTCATGGCGAAGAGGGTCAGGCCGCCGCGCGTGGCGTCCCCGCTCTGACCGATGACGATCAGGGCGGCAGCCAGCGGCGCCGCGACGCAGGGCCCGACGATCAGGGCGGACAGGAAACCCATGATGCCGGCGCCGATGAGCGTGCCGCCCTCCTGTCGCTGGCTGATCTCCGAGAGTCGCGATTGCAGGGCTGCGGGCACCTGCAGTTCATAGACGCCGAACATGGCGAGGGCAAGGGCCACGAAGATGGCGGCGAACGCCGCCAGGATCAGCGGGTGCTGGAACGCGGCCTGCAGATTCTGTCCCAGCATGGCGACGACCACGCCGGCAGCGGTGTAGGTCAGCGCCATGGCGAGGACGAAGGTCAGGGACAGGGAGAAGGCCCGCGCCGTACTGAGCGAAGTGCCCTGGCCGACGATGATACTGGAGAGGATCGGCACCATGGGGAGCACGCAGGGGGTGAACGCCAGCAGCAGCCCGAATCCGAAGAAGGTGGCCATCACCCAGGGCAGGGCGCCGTCGCGGATCAGCCCGGCGAGCCGGTCCTGTTCCGAGACCGGCCCGGAGCCCGAGTCCGGCCCTGGGCCCGGCCCCCCGGCAGCGCCGGATTGGCGGTCGACCAGGTCCACGCTCAGTTCCTTGCGGATCGGCGGGTAGCAGATGCCGTCCTCTGCGCAGCCCTGATAGCCCACCTCCAGCTGCAGCGGACTGCCATCGCCGGTCTCGACCGGCAGCCGCACCGAGAGTTCGCCGTAGTAGGTCTCGACCTCGCCGAAAAATTCGTCGGTCTTTTTCTTGCCGTCCGGGATCAGAGCTTCGCCGATGCTCTGATCCGGGCCGGTGGCGCGGAATTTCAGAGCGTGCCGATAAAGGTAGTAGCCCGGTTCGATCTGCCAGTTCAGCTCGACCCAGTCGCGGCTGACCGGATTCACGCTCAGCCGGAAGGCCTGGTCGGGGGGCAGGAACTCACCGTAGGACGCATCCCGCTGGATGATGTCGAGCAGAGCCGAACCCTTGCTGTCGCCGCCGGTGACGGCTGGAAGTTCGATCTCCGTGGTCCAGGTCTGGGGCGGATAACAGAGCCCGAAGTCGGCGCAACCCTGGCTCTTTATCTGCACCGTCATGCGGTCCGGGGCGCCCGCTTCCCGGCTGATGGGGATTTCGACCGCGAAACGGTGGCGGAACACGACGCTTTCGCCAAAAAACTCGTCCTCATGGATCTCGCCTTCCGGGTAGATCGGCTCCCCCAGCTCGATCCCCGTCGTCAGGCTGCTGAAGCCGAAGCGCTTCCGGTAGAGGTAGTACCCGTCTTCCACATCCCAGCTCAGTCGCAGCTGGTCGCCGTCGGCTGTGGCCTCATAGCGGAATGCCTGTTCGACCGGCAGCGGCTCCGGATCGGCGCCCCAGGCCGGCAACGACGCCAGCACCAGCAACAAGGCCCGGCTGATCCGTTTCATCCCTGTCTCCCGACGGCAGTGGCTTCTGTCACCCAGCGCAGATAACGGTCGGAGCCGCCGACGACCGGAAGGGCGACCACTTCGGGCACGTCGTAAGGATGGTGTTCCTGGAGCCAGGCGGTCACCTCGCCGGCTCTTTGTTCAGCGGTCTTGATCACCATCAGGGTCTCCTCATCCTCCTGAATCTGACCTTCCCAGCGGTAGACGGAGCCCACGGCCGGCACCAGGTTGACGCAGGCTGCCAGGCCGCCCGTGACCAGCTCCCGGGCCAATCGGCGCCCCTGATCCATCCCGGAACAGGTCGAAATCAGAACAATCACTTTGTTTTTCATGAATTTAAACAGGCGAAACCGGACCCGGTGCCGAGGCCAGCGGACCAGCATAGCCGGACCGGAGCGAGTGTCAAAAAATCTGCCCGCTCGCCCTTGACTCTGCTAAAACCGACCCTATTATTAGCACTCCTCAGGGGTGAGTGCTAATAGCTCGCCCCTCTGTCATAGGGATTGGTTCTCCAATCTTAAAGATCGTTCCAAAGGAGAAGTCTCAGATGAAAATTCGTCCTCTTCACGATCGTGTCGTGATCAAACGCACCGAAGAAGAGCGTATGTCCCCGGGTGGCATCGTCATCCCCGACACCGCCACCGAGAAGCCGATCAAGGGTGAAGTCGTTGCCGTGGGCAAGGGCAAGATCCTGGAAGGCGGTGACGTCCGTCCGCTGGACCTGAAGCAGGGCGACAAGGTCCTGTTTGGCAAATACAGCGGCACCGAGGTCAAGGTGGAAGGGGAAGACTTCCTGGTCATGCGCGAAGACGACGTCATGGCCGTCATCGAGGGCTAAGGCCCACCGCGTCAAGAATCTGCAAAGCAATTCAAGAGGTTTATTCGAATGGCTGCTAAAGAAGTCAAATTCAGCGATGACGCCCGTCACCGCATGATGAAGGGCGTCAACGTACTGGCTGACGCTGTAAAAGTTACCCTCGGCCCCAAGGGCCGCAACGCCGTGCTCGAGAAGAGCTTCGGCTCGCCGACCATCACCAAGGATGGCGTCTCCGTCGCCAAGGAGATCGAACTGTCGGACAAGTTCGAGAACATGGGCGCCCAGATGGTCAAGGAAGTGGCTTCCCACACCTCCGACGAGGCCGGTGACGGCACCACGACCGCCACCGTCCTGGCCCAGGCCGTGCTGCGCGAAGGCCTCAAGGCCGTCGCCGCCGGCATGAACCCCATGGACCTGAAGCGCGGCGTCGACCAGGCCAGCGCTGCGGTGGTCGACAGCCTGCGTGACCTGTCCAAGCCCTGCGAGGACGACAAGGCCATCGCCCAGGTCGGCACCATCTCCGCCAACTCCGACGAGAGCATCGGCAACATCATCGCCGAGGCCATGAGCAAGGTCGGCAAGGAAGGCGTGATCACGGTGGAAGACGGCTCGGCGCTGGAGAACGAGCTG
>JASFJM010000057.1:0-12456 GCA_050122055.1 Gammaproteobacteria bacterium
TATGCTGCGGCTGCAGCACGAATCCCGGGCTTGGGTTAGGATGCCTGTCCCGGACAACGCAGGGATCCCCCGATGGAGGCGGAATGAGCATGCATGGCAGCGCTGAGGTTCGCCCGATCACCGCGCCCGGAGCCGGACGTCCCGGTTTCGCGTATCGGGCGCAGCGGTTCTACGTGGGCGTGATGATGTGGCTGGTGGGCCGGCTTCTGCAGGCCAGCTCAGCGGTGGATCCGGTGGTGAGGGGCGAAGTGTCCCAGCTGCCGGCCGGATTCACTTTTGCCATGCGGGTGCGTCCCGGGCGTCCCGGTTTCGCCATGGGCGAGAAGGATGGCCAGCTCAGACTGCAATCCCTGGATAAGACCGAACCCCTGCACCTGAGCTTCGACTTCAAACATTGTACCCACGCCTTCCTGGTGCTCGGATTTATCGAGGGTACCGCGACCTCATTCGCCCGGGACCGGATGTCGGTGGACGGCAACCTCGGGGCCGGAATGAAGATCGTGCGGTGTCTGAACCGCATGGAGGCGATAGTGCTGCCGAAGTTCATCGCCCGCCGCGCTATCAAGGCCTACCCGGAGATCGGGTTCGGCGAAAAGCTGATGGCGGCGGCGCGGATCTATCTGCGCCTGCTGATCCAGCTGGTCGGAGGGAAATAGCCCATGAGTCAGGAGTTCTTCGAATTCTTTTGTCCGGTCAAGATCGCTGCCGGTTACAAGGCCCTCGAACACATCCCGTTCGAGCTGGAAGTCCGGGGTGCCTCACGCCCCCTGCTGCTCAGCGACGCGGGGGTGGTCGGTGCCGGACTGGTCGACACGGTCGGAGGGGCTATGCGCGCTGGCGGCGTGTCCCTCGGGCCCCTGTTCGATCAGGTGCCCCCGGATTCTTCCATGGCCGCAGTCAGGGCTGCCGTAGCGCTCTACCGGGAGCACGACTGCGACGCGATCGTCGCCATCGGCGGCGGCTCGGTGATGGACACCGCCAAGGCAGTCAATATCCTGGCCACCGAGGGCGGCGACGATCTGCGCCGCTTCGCCGGTGCCAACAACCTGAACCGGCCGCTGAGGCCGTTCGTGGCCATCCCGACCACCGCCGGGACCGGTTCCGAGGTCACCGCCGTCAGCATCATCAAGGACGAGGAATCCGGCGCCAAGATGCCCTTCCTGTCCCAATTCCTGTTGCCGGACGTCGCGGTGATCGATCCGCGGACCACGCTCAAGCTGCCCGCCATGATCACCGCCGCCACCGCATTTGACGCCCTGACCCATGCCAGCGAGGCATTCACCTGCCTGGCAAAGAACCCGCTGAGCGACGCTTATGCCTCCGCCGCAATCACCCGCATCGCCCGCTCGCTGGTGCCGGTGCTCGATCGACCCGACGACGCCGTCGGCCGGCTCGAGCTGGCGCTGGCCGCCGCCATGGCGGGCATCGCCTTCAACAATTCCATGGTCGGACTGGTGCACGCCCTGGGTCACAGCGTGGGTGCCGTCGCCGGCGTCCATCACGGCATGTGCATGGGCATCTTCCTGCCCCATGTGCTGCGCTACAACCTGGAGGCCAGGCGGGACGAAATCGGCGAAATGCTGCTGTATCTGTCCGGGCCGGAGACCTATGCCGGGACACCGGCCGAAGGGCGGGCGGATGCCGCCATCGCCAGGATCGTCGAGCTACGGGACCAGGCTCACCAGCGGTGTGGTCTGCCCCGGACGCTGGCAGAGACCGGCAAGGTCAAAAGAGAGGAAATCGAGCGGATCGCGTCCATGTCCCTGGACGACGGCTCCATGATCTTCAACCCGGTCGAGGTGGCCTACGAAGACGCCCTGGCCGTCCTGGAGCAGGCCTGGGACTGAGCCTGCGCGGCCCTGCGCCAAGGCGGGAGAGCCCGGATCAGACGTTCACGCCGCCCGGCTTTCGCGCCCGTCCAGGGAGACGGCATCTGCGTCTTCGAGAAAGGCGTGGATCTCGGCGATCGTGGCCAGGGCGATGGACGCCGGAGAATCGCCGCCGATATCCAGGCCCACCGGTCCGCGGATACGGCCGTCCAGGGCTGCTCTCTGCTCCTCTGTCAGTTCCTCCAGCAGCGCGTCACGCCGGGCGGTCGGTCCAAGCAGACCCACATAGGCCGATGGCGAGCCGGCCAGGGACTTGAGGAAACCGGTGTCGGCGACGAAATTGTGGCTCATCACCAGGGATGCGGAGACGGTCCCCAGCTCGACGGACGAGGCGAGTTCGTCGGGCTGGCAGCCCACTTGCCGGACCTCGTCGGGGAAAAATCCCCGGCCCGGATTGTGCTCCCGATGGTCGGCTACCGTTACCCGCCAGTGCAGGGCAACGGCGGTCCGGGCCATGGGCACCGCGTCCGGTCCGGCGCCGATGATCAGCAGATGGGGCTGGCGCGGGATGACGTCGATAAACAGCCGTCCCGCCGGGCCGGCGTCGAAGCCTTCGGGATGGCCGCCGTCCAGCAGCCGGCGGCAGGCCTCGTCCAGACCCTGCACCTTGCCGGGTGACAGCCCCAGCTCATGACTGCCCTCGGCATCCAGGGCCAGTGAACATCCGCGCAATTCGCCGTCGATCCCGGTAGCGATCACGGCGGGCCGGAAGTCCTCCACGGCCTGGCACATGAAGGCCAGCGGCTGGTAGCCCTGATCCTTGCACAGCGGCTGCAGCAGCAGCCGGACCAGGCCATTACAGCCCAGTCCGAGGCCCCAGACCAGATCGTCGTCACCGCGCATGTCGTACTCGACGATGCTCGCCTGTCCGTCCGCGAGCACGCCTGTGGCACGCTCCACCAGGTCCCCCTCGAAACAGCCGCCCCCCAGGATGCCGTGATAGTTGCCCTCGCCGTCGATGATCATCCGGGCCCCGGCCTTGCGATAGGTCGAGCCGGCCGTCTCCACGATGGTGCACAGCACCGCTGAGGAGCCGGTCTCGCGCAAGCGGTGGAACGCAGGGATCAAACCGGGGATGTCTTTGCTCATGTCGGACATTCTCCTTTCCACCTGCCCGGGCCCGAGCCGGCGGCAGGTGTTCGATTATCTGGACTCAAATATAGACGATCCCCTGACCAGGCCGACAGCGGAAGGTGATCGTCAATCAGTGCGATCGGATCGGCGGTCCCGGCCGTGGATCTGTTGCCAAATCCGGGCGCGCCTCCCGGCGACCGCAATCATATCAGGGCAAAAGAAAGGGGCGCCCCGAAGGGCGCCCTGAAGTTACGTCCGAGATTTGCTGTTCTGCTAATGTCCGGCCGCCGCTCCCGTAGCTCCGCGCGGGACGCGGATGTCTTCCACCAGATGCTGGATGTGCTCCGGCGGCGCCTGGGTGGCACGCGAGACCACGAATGCGGTAAGGAAGTTGACCGCTGCACCGATCCCACCGAAGGCCTCGGGCGAGACTCCGAACAGCCAGTTGTCGGCATTGTTCGGCGCCATATTGGTGCCCGGGACAAAGAACCAGCCCTTGAACCAGAAGATGTAGAGCAGGGTGACGCTGAGGCCGGCCAGCATGCCGGCGATGGCGCCAGAGCTGTTGGCCCGCTTGTCGAAGATGCCCATCATCAGCACCGGGAAGATCGACGATGCGGCGAGGCCGAAGGCCAATGCCACCACCTGGGCCGCGAACCCTGGAGGATTGAGGCCGAAGTAGGCGGCGACACCGATGGCGAACGCCATCGCGATGCGGCTGGCCAAAAGCTCCTGTTTCTCGCTGATCTCCGGTTTAAACACGCCCTTGAGCAGATCATGGGAGATCGCCGATGCGATGGCCAGGAGCAGCCCGGCCGCGGTGGATAGCGCCGCCGCGATGCCGCCCGCCGCCACCAGGGCGATCACCCAGTTGGGCAGGTTGGCGATCTCCGGATTGGCCAGCACCATGATGTCCCGGTCGACCTTGGTCATCTCGTTGCCGGTCCAGCCGAAGCCGGTGGCCTTGTCACCCAGACCCTTCTCGTCGTAGTACTGGATCCGGCCATCACCGTTCTTGTCTTCCCACGCCAGCAGGCCGGTCGTGGCCCAGCGGTCCATCCAGGCCGGCGTCTCCGACACCAGGATGTTGCCGGCCGGCGCCCCGACCGGGCCGGTCTGAATCGTATTGGTCAGATTCAGGCGGGCCATGGCGCCAACGGCCGGGGCCGTGGTGTAGAGGATGGCGATGAACACCAGCGCCCAACCCGCGGAGTAGCGGGCGTCCCTGACCTTGGGCACGGTGAAGAAGCGGATGATCACGTGGGGCAAGCCCGCCGTGCCGATCATCAGCGAGAAGGTATACAGGAACATATTGAGCATGTTCCCGTTCGATGCCGTGGTGTATTCCCTGAACCCGAGATCGGTCACGATCAGATCCAGCTTGTCCAGCAGGTAGACCCCGGAGCCGTCGGCGAGGGTGCTGCCCAGGGCCAGCTGCGGGATCGGGTTACCGGTCAGGTTGAGGGAGATGAATATCGCCGGGATGGTGTAGGCGAAGATCAGCACGCAGTACTGGGCGATCTGGGTGTAGGTGATGCCCTTCATCCCGCCCAGCACGGCGTAGATGAAGACGATGCCCATGCCCGTGAACAGCCCGGTGGCCAGGTCCACTTCCATGAAGCGGGAGAAGGCCACGCCGATGCCGCGCATCTGGCCGATCACGTAGGTGATGGAGGCGACGATCAGACAGATCACCGCCACGATGCGTGCGGTCTGGGAATAGTAACGATCGCCGACGAACTCCGGCACCGTAAACTTCCCGAACTTCCGCAGATAGGGCGCCAGCAGCATGGCCAGCAGCACGTAACCGCCGGTCCAGCCCATCAGGAATACCGAGCCGCCGTAACCGAGGAAGGCGATCAGCCCGGCCATGGAGATAAACGATGCCGCGGACATCCAGTCCGCCGCCGTCGCCATGCCGTTGGCTACTGGATGCACGCCCTTGCCGGCGACGTAAAAATCACCGGTGGATCGGGCGCGGGCCCAGATGGCGATGCCGATGTAGAGGGCGAAAGTCAGCCCCACGACAATAAATGTCAGTGTCTTGAGTTCCATGGCTGCCCCCTAGTCCTCGTGGACGTCGAATTCTTTGTCCAGCGCGTTCATCTTGGCTGCATAAACGAAGATGAGGACGACGAAGACATAGATGGATCCCTGCTGCGCGAACCAGAATCCGAGCTTGTAACCGCCCAGAGAAATGGCGTTGAGCGGCGTCACCAGGACGATGCCGAACAGGTATGAAACGACGAACCAGATCGACAGCAGTATGAGCATCAACCTCAGGTTCTTCTTCCAGTAGTCAGCCATCCGGCTGTTTTGTGGCGTTGTCATAGCCCCTCCCCATCATTTCGATACTTTTGTGAGACTGACGCAATCTAGCAGAGGCAGGGAATCAAGAAAGCAAGACTTTAGTCGAACAAGCTGCTGATCCCGTTTGTTTTATTGCGAACAATAGAGTGGCTGGCGCGCGGGATTCTCGATGCTGCGCTGCACATCGCGGTCGGCTCATTTTGCGCCTGGAAGGCCGCTCGGCCACTGAGCGATTTGCATAGACGGTCGCTGGCTGTAGCATGACAGTCGCGCCCGGCTTGGCACGGCTGTCCATGAAGAGAGCCGGTCAAAGACACGAATTCCAAGATGCCGGGTGGGGGAGCGCGGATGCTGCAGACCTGGGTGCCACCCGTCGTAGCGCTCGCCTATGCGGGCCTGCTGTTCGGTATCGCTTATATCGGCGACAAGCGCCCCCTTTCCTCCCGTTTGCTGCCAGGGCCGCTGATCTACAGTCTGGCCCTCGGGATCTACTGCACCTCATGGACCTTCTTCGGGGCAGTCGGCCGCGCCGCATCCAACGGCTGGGAGTTCCTCGCCATCTACCTGGGCCCGGCCCTGGTATTCGCGCTCCTCTACCGGATCCCCGAGCGCATCGTCCGCATCAGTAAGCGCCAGCGTCTGACCTCCATCGCCGATTTCATCGCTGCCCGCTACGGCAAGTCCCAGGGACTGGCCGTGCTGGTTTCCACCGTAGCCCTGGTGGCGGTGCTGCCCTATATTGCACTGCAGCTCAGGGCCGTCTCCCGCAGCTACGAAGTGCTGGCCGGCATCCCTCCCGAGCAGATGACCCAGGGACCGTTTCTCGACGGCGCGCTCGTGCTGGCGGCGGTGCTGGCCTGGTTCACCATCCTCTTCGGCACCCGCCAGGTCGACGTGACCGAAAGCCATCGGGGCATGGTGCTGGCAGTGGCGGCCGAGTCCGCGGTGAAGCTGCTGGCTTTCGTCGCCGTGGGCCTGTACGCCATGTACGGGATCTTCGACAGCCCGGCGGCGCTATGGGCCGAGGCCGCCATGAAGCCAGAGGTCGCCCGGCTCTACTCGTCATCTACTCTGGGCGCGCCGTTCCTGGTCCACACAATACTGGCCATGCTGGCGATCATGTGTCTGCCGCGCCAGTTCCACATTGCCGTCGTGGAGAACCGCTCGCGCCAGGATATCGCCATGGCGCGCTGGGCCTTCCCGCTCTACCTCGGTGTATTCAGTCTGTTCGTCATGCCTGTCGCCGTGGCCGGGCTGCTGACCCTGGGCGGTGCGGATGCCGACACCTTTGTCCTCAGGCTGCCACTGGAACACGGCAACGGGGCGCTGGCCCTGCTCGCATTCATCGGTGGTTTCTCCGCCGCCACCGGCATGGTGATCGTCGCGACCATCGCCTGCAGCACCATGCTGTGCAACGAGATAGTGATGCCGGCCCTGCTGCGATGGAACATCGATGTGCTGCCCCGGGGGGCCGAACTGGCGCGCTTCCTGATTTATGTCCGGCGGGTGCTGGTTGTGGTGATCATGGCGCTGGCCTGGCTCTGCTACCGGATCATCGGCGCCTACGGGGCGCTGGCGTCGATCGGCTTGCTGTCCTTCGTCGCGGCCGCTCAATTCGGTCCGGCGCTTCTGCTCGGCCTGTTCTGGAAACGGGCCACCCACCAGGGCGCTATCATCGGTCTGGCACTCGGTTTTGCGACCTGGGTATACACCCTGTTGCTTCCGGCCGCCGCACAAACGGGCTGGTTCTCGGCGGATTTTCTTGAATATGGTCCGGCCGGAATCTCCTGGTTGAGGCCTTACGCCCTGTTTGGCCTGTCCGGTCTGGACCCGATCACTCACGGCACCATCTGGAGCCTCGGCATCAACGTCATCGCCATGGTACTGGTCTCGCTGAACGGGGTCCCCGGTCTGCTGGAACGGCGCCAGGCGTCCATCTTCGGCAGCCCCGGGGGACTGGTCCCCGGCTATGCCAGACCGCGGTTGAAAGGCACGGCCACCACCGGCGATCTGCGCGTGCTCGCCGAGCGGTTCGTCGGCGCCGCCAAATCCAAGGCGGCATTCGGCGAATATTTCGCGGCCAGGGGGATCGAACCCACCGACACAATGCGGGCAGACGATGCGGCGGTGGAGGTCGCCGAGCGCCTGCTGTCCGGTGCCATGGGTGCCATGGGCGCCCGGCGGATGCTGGCCTCGGCGCTCAAGGGCGGCAGCCTGGAGCTCGATGATCTGGCCAGCATCGTCGGCTCGGCCTCGCGCACATCGGGTTTCAACCGTGACCTGCTGGAGATCACCCTCGAGAACATCGCCGAGGGCGTGAGCGTGGTTGATTCCCAGCTGCGCCTCGTGGCCTGGAACCGCAGTTACGAGCGGATATTCCGCTATCCGCCCAGATTCCTTCGGGCCGGCACGCCGATCGCCGATCTGATCCGCTACAACGCCCGTCTGGGCCGCTGCGGTCCCGGCGATGTGGAGGGCCACGTGCAGCGGCGGCTGGCGCATATGCGCAGCCATTCCCGGCACGTGTTTCAGCGGGTCCGGGATGACGGCGTGGTGCTGGAGATGCGACAGAATCCTCTGCCCGGCGGCGGCTTCGTCACCAGCTTCAGCGACGTCACCGAGCACAAGAAGATCGAATCCGCGCTGATAGACAGCGAACGGAATATCCGCGCCTACACCGATATCGTGCCGGTATTGATCGCTTATGTGGACCGCGACTTCTGCTTCCGTTTCGTCAACCGGGCCTACGAGAAGGCGGTGGGCCTGCCGCGGGAGCAGATCATCGGACGGCGGGTGGATGAGGTGCTGCCACGGCAGCGCTTCATGGAGCGCGAAGGCCTGATGTCTGCGGCCCTGGCCGGGGAACGTCAGAGTTTCGAAGTGGAGTCCCGGGATGATCAGGGTGACCGGCACTATGCCGAGGCCAGTTACATTCCCCAGCGGGACGAGCACGGCAGGGTGGAGGGGTTCTTCGCCGTCTTCCATGACATCACCGAGCGCCGCCGTGCCGAGAAGGCGCTCCAGGAGGCCTATGCCACGCTCGAGCATCGGGTGGACGAGCGTACCCGCGAGCTGTCAGAGCTGAACGAGCGCCTGCGCCGGGAGAACGAGCTGCGCCGGGGCGTGGAGCACGCCCTGCGCGAGGCGACCAAGGCGGCGGAGCTGGCCAACCTGAGCAAGACCCGTTTCCTGGCGGCGGCGAGCCACGACCTCCTGCAGCCGCTCAATGCCGCGCGGTTGTTCACCTCCGCGCTGGCCCAGCGGGATCTGGATGGCTCAACCGTGACATCGATCCAGCGGATCGACAGCTCCCTGGTGGCGGCGGAGGAGTTGCTCACCACCCTGCTCGATATTTCAAAACTGGATGCCGGCGCCCTGGAGCCGCAGATCAGCGAGTTCAGCCTGCAGGAGATCATGACGGCGCTCAGCCTCCAGTTCGGAGTGATGGCCCGGGAACGCGGGCTGGCCCTGCACACCATCCCCAGCCGCCTTACGGTGAGGACGGACCGGCGCTTCCTGCGCCGGATCCTGCAGAACTTCCTTTCCAACGCCTTGCGCTACACGGCGGAGGGACGGGTCGTGCTGGGCTGCCGGCGCCGCAACGGGTCGGTGCGGATCGAGGTCTGGGACACCGGCGCCGGTATCGAGGAAGGAGACCGGGAAGAGATCTTCGAGGAGTTCCGGCGTCTCCAGAGCAAGGACCAGATCGGCGAGAAGGGCATGGGGCTGGGTCTGGCCATCGTGCGGCGCATGGCCGGAGCCCTGGGTCACCCGGTCGAGGTGCGTTCGTGGCCCGGCCGGGGCTCGGTCTTCAGCGTCACCGTGCCGATCGGCGCACGCCGGCGGAAGTCACCCCGGACGGCGGAAATACCCCGGCGCAGGAGCGATCTGCTCGAGGGCACGCGGGTCCTTTGTGTGGACAACCAGTCCGACATCCTCGAGGGGATGTCCCAACTGCTGGGGGGCTGGGGTTGCGAGGTGATGACCGCTACCAGCACCGTGGAGGCCCTGAGGACCATCGGCAACGGCAACCCGCGGCCGGACATGGTACTGGCGGACTACCAGCTCGACGACGGCGATACCGGTCTGGTGACGCTGGCGGCTATCGGCGAGCACTGCGGC
Organism: Gammaproteobacteria bacterium; assembly: GCA_050122055.1. GTDB lineage: Bacteria > Pseudomonadota > Gammaproteobacteria > Steroidobacterales > XN24 > CAMYOC01. The sequence goes on from JASFJM010000057.1 coordinate 9,396, forward strand.
GAGATCCCCGGCGCGGTCATCACCGCCGATCACGGGGATGACGTCCGGGACCTGGTGCGCAACGCCGGGTATCCGATGTTGCGCAAACCGATCCGGCCCGCCGCGCTGCGGGCCATGATGCATCAGCTCCTCTCGCGCCGCGGCGCGCAGGCCTGAGTTCAGGAGCCGGTCAATCTGGCCGCCTGCTCCAACCGGCGTGCCGCCACTGCCGCCTGGGTGCGGCTGCGCACATCCATCTTGCGGAAGATCGCCGTCACGTGGGCCTTGATAGTAGCCTCCGAGACATCCAGCTCGGCCGCGATCTGTTTGTTGAGCAGGCCGTCAGCGAGCATCATCAATACGCGGAATTGCTGCGGAGTGAGGCTGGCTATGCGGCGGGCGAGCTCCTGATCGTGACCGAGGCTGTCGTCGTCGGCGCTGCGCGCCGCTTCCGGCAGCCAGACCTCGCCGGCGAGTATCGCCTTGACCGCCTCGGCGATCGTAGCCAGGGTCGACGACTTGGGGATAAAGCCCGAAGCGCCGAACTCGATGGCGCTGCGCATCACGCGGGGGTCCGAAGCGGCCGAGACGATGACCACCGGCAGGATCGGATATTGGGTGCGCAGCGAGGCCAGGGCGGAGAAGCCGTGGGCCCCGGGCATATCCAGGTCCAGCAATACCAGGTCGGCGTCTTCGTTATCGACCGCTACCTGCTCCAGCGAGTCCACTGAATCGGCCTCGATAAAGGCGACGTCTTCGATGATGTTGCCGATGGCCTGCTGCAGCGCCTCCCGGAAGAGCGGATGATCATCGGCGACGATGATGCGGGCGCTGTTCTGCATGGGTTCAGGCCTGGAGCCGATGCCGGCTCCTGTTCAGCTCTTGTCCGGCCGCTTGCTGATCAGTTCGTCCACGACTCCCGGATCCGCCAGCGTCGACGTATCGCCCAGGCTGCCGTCCTCCCGGGCCGCAACCTTGCGCAGGATGCGGCGCATGATCTTGCCAGAGCGGGTCTTCGGTAGCGCCGGCGTAAACTGGATCACGTCCGGGCTGGCGATCGGGCCGATCTCTTTGCGCACCCAGTTCCTGAGTTCTTTCTCCAGCTCGGGGCTGGGGTCCTCGCCTTTGAGCAGGGTGACGTAGGTGTAGACGCCCTGACCCTTGATATCGTGGGGATAACCCACCACCGCGGCTTCGGCGACCTTCTCGTGCGCCACCAGTGCGCTCTCGATTTCGGCCGTACCCATGCGATGGCCCGAGACGTTGAGGACGTCGTCTACCCGGCCGGTGATCCAGTAATAACCGTCCTCGTCGCGGCGGGCGCCATCGCCGGTGAAATAAGTGCCGTCGAAGGTAGAGAAATAGGTCTGGATAAATCGTTCGTGGTCCCCGTAGACCGTGCGCATCTGGCCGGGCCAGCTGTCCAGCAATACCAGGTTGCCCTCGTTCTCCCCCTCCAGGGGATTGCCGTCGCCGTCCACCAGGGCCGGCTGCACGCCGAAGAACGGCAGCGTCGCCGAGCCGGGCTTCAGCGCGGTAGCGCCAGGCAGCGGCGTAATCAGGATGCCGCCGGTCTCGGTCTGCCACCAGGTATCGACGATCGGGCAGTGCTCGTCACCGACGATATGGAAATACCACTCCCAGGCCTCCGGATTGATCGGCTCGCCGACCGTCCCCAGAAGTCGCAGGGTCTTGCGGCTGGTCTTGGAGACCGGGTCGTTGCCCAGACGCATGAGCGCGCGGATCGCTGTCGGCGCGGTGTAGAAGATCTGTACCTTGTGCTTGTCTACCACCTGCCAGAAACGCGACGCGTCCGGATAATTGGGGACGCCCTCGAACATCAGCGTGGTGGCGCCATTGGCCAGCGGACCGTAGACGATATAGCTGTGGCCCGTGATCCAGCCCACGTCGGCCGTGCACCAGTAGATATCGCCGTCCTTGTAGTCGAACACGTACTCGTGGGTCATGGAGGCGTAGACCATGTAGCCGCCGGTCGTGTGCAGCACCCCCTTCGGCTTGCCGGTGGAGCCTGATGTGTAGAGCAGGAAAAGGGGATCCTCGGCTCCCATCTCCTCCGGCTCGCATTCGGCGGGTTGGTCCGCGATCAGCTCGTGGTACCAGACATCGCGGTCATCGGTCCACGCCACGTCATTGCCGGTGCGGCGCACGACGACCACGTTCTTGACCTGATCCACCAGCTCCTTGTTCGAGAGGCTGGCGTCGACGTTCGCCTTCAGCGGTACCGTGCGACCGCCGCGCAGCCCTTCGTCGGCGGTGATGACGAATTTCGACTCGCAGCCTTCGATGCGTCCCGCCAGGGCCTCCGGTGAGAACCCGCCGAACACCACCGAGTGGGGCGCGCCGATCCGGGCGCAGGCCAGCATGGCGATGGCCGCCTCCGGCACCATGGGCATGTAGATCGTGACGACGTCGCCGCGGCCGACGCCGAGACTCCTGAGCCCGTTGGCGAAGCGGCAGACTTCCTCGTACAGCTCCCGGTAGCTGATATGGCGGTCGACCCCCGGGTCGTCCCCTTCCCAGATGATCGCGGTCTGATCGCCCCGTTTGGCCAGGTGCCGGTCGAGGCAGTTGGCCGAGGCGTTGAGGGTACCGTCATAGAACCAGCGGATATGGACGTCTGGCTTCTGGAAGGAGACGTCCTTGATCTTGTTATAGGGCTTTATCCAGTCGATGCGTTTGCCATGCTCGGCCCAGAACCCTTCCGGATCCTCCACGGATCGGGTGTACATGTCCTGGTATTTGGCGGTGGTGCAATGGGTGCCGGCTGATGCGGCGGGAGTTACTGGATAAACTTTGATTTCAGTCATTTTTCTCACCCTCGGAGCGGGTTTGCAGCGGATCGTCTGGGAATCTGAAGCAGTCTTGCCCGTTAGACGAGGAGGGTACATTAGACTTTTGTCTGAAGCGCCCGACCCGCTATCTTAGACCATCGCCTAATATCGCCCGATGAAATCTCTGTTAAACAGACCGCTGGCCGCGTGCGCCGCAGCCACAGACATCGGGAGTAGATCATGAGGACCCGCCGGGTGGAACGGGCTACAGACGTGAGCGCAACTTGAGG
>JASFJM010000058.1:0-12361 GCA_050122055.1 Gammaproteobacteria bacterium
TGGCAACAGCCCTGGCCGGTGCGGCCTATGTGGCGCGCCAGGATGCCGAGCGCCGCCGCGAACAGGCTGAAGATCTGCTCGGTTTCCTGGTGGACGACATGCAGGAAAGGCTGGCGCCGCTGGGGCGTCTGGACGTGCTCGAGACCGTGCTGGACAAGACTATGGACTATTTCGCCGGGCTGGGTCAGCGCGACGTGACCGACACGGCCCTGGCACGCCAGGCCCAGGCATTGGTCAGGATCGGCGTGGTGCGGACTACTCAGGGCCGCTATGCGGAGGCCCTCGACTCTTTCCGCCGAGGCTACGAAAAGAGCGCCGCGCTGGTTAGCCGCAACCCCGGCAACGGACAGTATCTCTTCGATCGGGGCCAGGCAGAATACTGGACAGGCTACATCCACTGGCGGGAGAAGCAGCTGGACGAGGCTCAGGTCTGGTTCGAACGTTACCGCGACACCTCGCTGGAGCTGCTCGCTCTGGACCCGACCAATACCGACTGGATCACCGAGTCAGTCTACGGCTACCACAACCTGGCGGTGCTGGAACTCCAGCGCGGCCGGCTCGAGGAGTCCGACCAGATGTTCGAGTCGGAGGCGGTCATCCTCGAGGGTCTGCTGCAGTCGGACCCGGACAATGCGACGTTACGCTACGATCTGTCGGACGCGATCTCCTGGCGGGGCTCTATCGCTACCCGGCTAGGCGAATTCGGCCGCGCGGAAGAACTGTATCAGGCGTCGGTAGACCTGCTCGAGTATCTGGTGGAACAGAGCCCGGGTAACAAGGAGTATTTGCACCGGCTGGTTGTGGCCCGGGGTTTCATCGCCGGAAACCTGGCTATCACCGGTCGCGTTTCCGATTCCCGGTCAATCTACGAGCGGGATCTGGAAATCCACCGGGATCTGGTGCGCCACGATCCGGAAAACAAGGACTGGCTGCAATCACTGATGGTTAACGAATACCGTCTGGCGCGCGTCCTGCTGGCTGAAGGTGACGTCAGCGGAGCAAGAACCCTGGCGGCCGACGCCCTGCGCAACCTGGAGCCGCTGCAAGCGCGCAAGGGCGGCGACCCGATTTTTGTCGGTCACAAAGTCCGCTGCTTCGGGATCAACAGCCGTCTGGCTCTCGAGGAAGGCGGCGTCCCGGAGGCGAGGAGATTGATGACCGAGGCTCTGGAGACCGCCACGGAAATGCAGGCGCAGAATCCCGATAAAGACAGCAGCCTGGCGATGCTGGTGACCGCACGGGTCCTGGAGGGGGATCTGAAACGGGCCACGGGAGATGTCCCGGCGGCGCATGCGGCCTGGCGGGAGGCGGTGCGACTGCTCGAACCGGCCATCGCCAGCTCGAACGATTACGCATTGCTGGATCCCTGGATACGGTCGCTGATATCGCTCGGCGAAATCGAACGCGCGGCGCCCTTTATCCACCGGCTGGAGGCGACGGGTTACCGACCGCTGGAGCCCTGGCCCGGGACCTGAGCCCGCGGGCGGGCGGCTCAGGTCACCGACTCGCGCTCCGCCTCCGACTGTAGCTGGCTGCCGCAGCGTTTGCAGTAATCCGCATCCTCCTCGTGCCCGGTGGCCGCGCATTCGGGACAGCGTATGGCCGACTGGCGTCGGACCAGCACGTCCCGCAGGCCGGCGGCGAATATGCCGGTGGGCACGGCGATGATGGCATAGCCCATCATCATGGCGATCGACGCAATAAAACGGCCCAGATTGGTCTGCGGCGTGATGTCGCCGAATCCCACGGTGGTGACGGTGACAACCGCCCAGTAGATACCCTCGGGGATGCTGGTGAATCCGTTCTCCGGACCCTCGACCAGATACATCACGGCGCCGAAGATCGTCACCAGCGTCAGCATCACGTAGAGGAAGATGAAGATCCGCCTGCTGCTGTGTCTGAGCGCCTCGACCAGTGAGTGGGCCGCGCCGGCGTAGCGGGCCAGCTTCAGCACCCGGAACAGGCGCAGGACCCGGAGCAACCGGATCACCAGCAGCTGGCTCGTCCCAGTCGTGATCAGCTCCAGATACGCGGGCAGGACCGAGAGCAGGTCCACCAGTCCGAAGAAGCTGAAGATGTACTTGCGCGGGCTGCGCACGCACCAGAGCCGGATCAGGTACTCGACGGTGAAGAAGGCGGTGAAGACCCACTCCATCCGGTACAGGAAGCCGCCATATTCCACGCTGACCGTCTGGATACTGGCGAGGACCACCGCCGCCACGCTCACCAGGATGGTCACCAGCAACAGCAGGTCCACGTTGCGGCCGGCCGGAGTATCCGACATGAAGATCAGCTCGAAGGCGCGTCGGCGCAGCGGGCCATCGCCAGCCTCGTTGTGGCCATCGGAGAGTCGTCGCGCTTGCGCCATGTCCAGTCCTGCCTTTCCTCGTCACTTCGACCGCAGCGTCGGGCGCGGCGACCGGGAGAGAAGATAACCCATTATCGGGCGATCGCGCCGTATTCAGCCGCTGCCGATCCCGTGCCCGCCGCGCCAAGCTCACGCTCACGCGCTACCGAATAGTCGATGCGCGATTCATCCAGGGAAGGAGAATCATCATGAGAATAGTCTGGCTCTGCGCCTTGATGGCGCTTTCCATCCAGCCGGCCACCGCCCAGGCGGCCGGCGAAACCCAGATCGTGGCCTGTCACGGATGCAGCGAGAGCCGCGCCCGGCTCACGGCCGAGGCCCGGATTCCGCGCAGCTGGGGAGCGGGTGTCTACGATGTCTATGTGGTGGACACTCCCGGGGGCCGTCTGCGCCGTTACCGGGTCACCTCGGAATTCGAGGGCCGGCTGTGGGAGAAATACGCCATGGCGCGCACGCCCTCGTCGTCATACAGGAACTGGTTCAACCAGGGGAGAAGCGAGTGGCTGTACGTGAAGAACGCAGCCAAACCCGGCGTCGTCCTGGGCGACGACATCCCCGTGCGCAGCGCCGAAGAGGTGCTGGGCAGCGCCATCAACCAGACCATCGTCTCGGAGCAGATCAACCGCAACATCCCGGCCCGGATCGGCTCGCTGTTCGGCGCAGCCCTGCGCATGCTGCGCACGATCTTCACCGACGAGATCTTTATCGAGGTCGGTTTCGCCGACGGCTCCACCGCGCTGTTCGTGCTCGACCGGATCAACAGCCCGACCAGCGGCCACATGTTCGTCTATGTCTACAAGCCCGGATCAGCCCGGGACAGCGAAGGCAACGCCATCCCGGACTCGGCCGCGGCTCTGGATCCCTACAGCGGCGTCTTCAGCTCGGAGTACAATTTCGAGATATTCCGCCGCCGCGCCCAGATGTATGGGGCGGACGGGCTCGATGCCATCCGGAATTTCGAGCCGCGGGCACTACCCGCTCATGTCGTCTGTGCCTGGGGTGACGGCGCGACCGTCAAGTGCTGGCGACGGTAGACACTGCCCGGCGGCGGGATCATCCCGCCGCCGGGCCGGCTGGCAACAGAGTGCACAAGGAGACAGGTATGGATATCGATGCAGGGACGCTCGGTCTGTGGGCAAGCGTGTTGGCGGTGATGGCACTGATCGTCAGCGCCATCACCTGGCGGGTCGCCACGGGCAAGATCGACTCGCCCCGGCTGCTGGCCGGATGCAGTCTCGCGCTGGGGCTGTTCCCGCCGCTCAATCTGCTGCTGCTCAGCCTGCTGGCGCTGCTGCCGGATCGAAGCCGGCCCTGAGATCTCCGGCGGCGCTAGCGGGGAGATCCCGCGCCTCGCCGGGACAGCCAGGCGAGGAGCAGTAATGCCAGTAGCCCGACGCCGAGGATTTCCGCCGCCGAGCCCCCGGCTTCGACAAACCAGTGGATCTTGCGCCAGGTCTTCTCCAGGCGCTCCAGATGAGTCAGCAGCACCAGCAGAAGCGCGGAGAGACATATAAGAAACAGGCCGAATACGGTCCGCGCCGGGCGGGCCCTTAGAGTACGGAACAGGGCAAAACCGGCCGCCGCCAGCACCATGCCGCCGACCACGTCGAGCACGAGATGCTGCTTGATCAGCAGGGTCGAGGCGATGATCAGCAGCGGCAAGGGCAGCCACCACCAGCTCAGACGGCGGGCCTGCCATGCCAGCAGGCTGTAGGCGAAGACGTTGAGGCCTACGTGCAGGCTCGGAAGATTGTTGTAGTGGGTATCCATGTTCTGCTGGAAACGGGTCCAGCGCACATACCATTCGTCCCCCAGCGGCAGGGTCTTCTGCATGTGCACCGGCATGTACCGGAACATCAGGAATGCGACCGCCAGCATCAGGGAAAAGCTCACCGCGGCAGCATAGAAATCGTGGCGCTCGCGCACGGCCAGACAGGGGACCAGCACGAACACGTATCCGAGCATGTAGAAGACGACGAACTGGGGTACCAGGGGGAGCATGTGGTCCAGCGCCAGGGTGGCGTCGAATACGCCGGGGCCGCGGTGGTCCGCATAACCCCAGCGATAGCCCACCTGGAAGAAGATCAGCACCAGAAGACAGGTGATCAGCCGCAATGCCGCCCCGGTGGACGGGTGTTCCAGGACCGCGCTCCATGACGCGCGATCGTGTTCAGGCATATTCATCGGTCATGGCGGGGATGTTGATCTCCTTGACGCAGGCTGCAGGCGAGAGATCGATGACGCAGCGGACCAGGTCGACGATATCCTGGATCGGGATGCGCGCGTTGTCATAGGCTTCCAGCGCCGCCTCGGCGCCTTCGGCATAAGGGATCTCGTTGGCGACCTCGCCCGGATTGATACAGGTGACGCCGATCCGGTCCCAGCGCAGATTCTCGCGGAGAGCCTGGGCCAGACCGCGTATCCCGAACTTGGATGCCGTGTAGGCGACTTCCAGCAGACCCGTGTTCTCCAGCCCCGCGGCGGACCCGATCAGGATGATCCGGGCTTTCTCCGACCGGCGGAGATGGGGCAGGACCGCCTGGATGCAGGTGATGGCCGCACCCAGGTTCACTTCGATGATGTGCCAGCTCTCGTCCTCCGGCGCCTGGTCAAAATCGTACTCCGGCTCGAAACCGCCTGCCTCCCAGATACCGGCGTTGTAGATGGCGACGTCCACGGTCTCGTCGCCGATCCACTCGGCGATCTCCTCGCCGGATCCCGACTCGGCCACATCCAGCTCCAGCCACTCGCGCTCGACGCCGTCGTCCTCGTCCAGGGCCTCGGGCCGGGACCGCGAGACCAGCCAGACCCGGTCCCCCTCGTCCGGCAAACCGAGACTGAAACCCTCGCCGATGCCGCGACTACCGCCGATAATGAGAATATTAGCCACCCCAACCCTCCTCTGTTCGGATCCGTGCCGGGCCCGGCCCGGCGCCCCGGGAGCGCGTTGACAAGCCGCCATGCTTTAACCAGATTAGGCCGCCATGACTGTTCGCGCCATGCTTGGACCCCAGCGGGATGCGCCGAACCTGGCGCCGCTGCTCGATCGGCTCGGCCTGGCGGGGCAGCCGGCCTGCTCTGTCACGGCAGGCTGGCAGGAGCGCGAGGGCGAGCTTCAGGAACTGGAGCAGCATATCGCAGGCAGCACGGTCGACCTCGCTCTTTATCAGCGAGCAGAGGATGTTTTTGCAAGGGATCCTGCGTTCCACGAGGCCTATCGGGAGCGTCAGCAGCGGCTTCGGGAGATGCAGCGACTCTACCGGCGCCGGCTGGAACACGCCATGGCGGCGCTGCGGGATATGGAACTCGAGACGGGCAGCGCCGATCTGCTGCAGAACGAGCGCCGCGCGGCCATGCGCGCGTTAAGGACCGTGGACCGGCAGCATCTGCGCCGGATCCGGCTTCTGCAGGACGCTTTCGATGCCCGCATGCGGCCCCTCGAGCAGCAGACGGTCGCCGGTCACCGGCGCGAGATCGTCGAGCGGCTGGCGGCCTGCCCGTTGCTGCTTGTGGCCGGTGGCCACGTAGAGATCCTGCTCAACCGGCTGCGGCTGTTCGGCATCGCCGGGCTGCTGGGCGGCCAGACCGTCATCGCCTGGTCGGCCGGAGCCATGGCCCTCTCTGATCAGGTGGTCCTGTTCCATGACGAACCGGCTCAGGGCAGCGGCATCGCCGAGGTGGCGGACGCGGGTCTCGGACTCGTGCACGGAGTCGTGCCCCTGCCCCACGCCAGCCGCCGTCTGCGCCTGGGCGATGAGCGCCGGGTCTCTCTGTTCAGCCGCCGTTTCCTGCCGGCTCAAAGCCTCACCCTGGATCCCGGCGCCAGCCTGGTATGGCGAGATGGGCAACTGGTGAGCGCATCGTCCGTGTTCCGGATGACCCGACGGGGGCGATTGCGGCCAGTGATCCCCTCATGAACGAAGATCTCAAGGTCCTTCTTGGAGACGGCCCGCCGGATCCCGAGACCGTTGATCGTTTTATCGACGGAAGAGAGTTTCCGCTGGTGGACGCCCGGGGCGTCACTTTTCTTTACCGCGGCGAAGCGGACACGGTGCTGCTCCAGCACTGGGTCTATGGCCTGCCCTCTTCCCAGCCACTGGAACGTGTGCCGGAGACAGATCTCTGGCATCTCTTCCTTGAGCTCCCGCCGCGGTCACGGATCGAGTACAAGTTCGACGTCGTCAAAGACGGCAATAACCACTGGATCACGGATCCGCTCAATCCGCTGACCGCCGAGGACCCCTTCGGCCGTAACTCGGTCTGCCGCGCTTACGGCTATGAACGTCCCGCCTGGACCGTGCCCGACAGCGGCGCCCGGCCCGGCGTGATCGAGGCGGTCGAGTTCCACAGCCGCCACCTGGAGGGGCCCCGCGAGGTCCTGTGCTATCTCCCGGCCCGCTTCCGGCGCAATCGCCGCTACCCCCTGCTCGTGGTCCATGACGGAGCGGATTTCCTGCGCTTCGCGGATCTCAAGGCGGTGCTGGATAATCTGATCGAACGGCTCGAGATCCCGCCGATGATCGTGGCCATGACCGAGGCCGGTGACCGGCTGCGGGAGTATGCCGGCGACCCGCGCCACGCCAGCTTTATCGCCGAAGAGCTGCTGCCCGGCCTGCAGGACAGACTGCCGCTGGAAGACAACCCCTCGCGCCGGGCGCTCATGGGCGCAAGCTTCGGCGCCGTGGCCTCCCTCGCCACCGCCTGGCAGTATCCGGGACTGTTCAACCGCCTGCTGCTGCTGTCAGGTTCCTTCGCTTTCAGCGATATCGGTACTCACCGTCGCGGGCCGGCGTTCGATCCGGTGGTCGAATTCATGAACCGCTTCCGCCGCCGTCCGGGCCGGCCCGCGCGGCGCATCTATCTGGCTTGCGGGATCTACGAATCGCTGATCTACGAAAACCGGTCTATCGTGCCTCTGTTGCAGGCCAATGACATCCGGGTGCGATTCCAGGAGGTGCGCGACGGACACAATTGGGAGAACTGGCGCGACCGCTTGCGCGATGGCCTGAGCTGGCTGCTTCCCGGCCCGCTGTGGATGATTTACGAATAACAGCCTAGAGTTCATATTCAGGCCGAAGAACAAGACCGCCGGACCGGCCTAGGCAGGGGAGCACGGGATCGTGGCAAAAGTCACCAAACGCATCGGGTTATCGCTGGGTGCCGATATCTGCTGGCCGATCTGCTATGAAGAGCTGGTCCGGCGTCTCGATCGTCCGATCTCCATAGCCGGTGACGAAATCAGCTTCGAGGTGGAGCGGGTCTCGATCGAACCTTTCTCCCTGCGGCAGCCCTGCCCCTACAGCGTCGTCATCGACCGCCTGACCCACTGGTTTCATCCCAGCCGCGAGTGGATCAAGAAATCGGTGCTGATGGACGGCCTCTACGTGTTCAACAATCCCTGGTCGCTTCAGTCCATGGAGAAGCACACCAGCTATGTGGGCATGATGCGGCTGGGACTGCCCGTGCCCGACACCTGGCTGCTGCCACCGAAGAGTTATCTGCCGTCGCCGGATCTGGCACCCACGCTGGAGCAATATGCGCATCTGTTCGACCTGGAGCGGATCGGCGCCGAGCTCGGCTATCCGTCCTTCCTCAAACCCTACGACGGCGGCGCCTGGGTCGGCGTCAGCAAGATCGAGAACGGCGCCGAGCTGCACGCCGCCTACGACGGCAGCGGCACCCGCGTGATGCATCTTCAGAAAGCGATCCTGCCCCACGACCGCTTCGTGCGTTGTATCGGTCTCGGACCCCAGCTGCGGCCGGTGAGTTACGACCCGGGCGCGCCCCTGCACGACCGTTACCGGGTCGAGCGGGACTTCCTCAGTGAGGAGGAGACCGCCCTGCTCGGAGACATGACTCTGACCATCAACAGTTTCTTCGGCTGGGACTTCAATTCCTGCGAGGGCTTGCGCCAGGGCGAGGACTGGTATCCGATCGATTTCGCCAACGCCTGCCCGGATTCCCAGGTCACCTCGCTGCACTATCATTTCCCGTGGCTGGTCATGGCCAACGTCCGCTGGTCACTGTTCTGCGCGGCCACCGATCGCCCGATGCGCAAGAACCTGGACTGGTCGCCCTATATCGAGATCGCCGACAGCGACCGCTCGACCCGCGAGAAGATCAGCGCCTACGCGGCCATCGCCCATCAGCGTTTCGAGACCGAGCGTTTCGAGGCGTTCTGCGGCGAACACCTGGCGGATCTGGACGAGATGGCCCTCGAGTTCTTCGCTTCGGAGAGCGCCAGGGATGCGGTCAGGCAGAAAGTCGAGGCGCTGTTCCCCGCCCATGAAGTCGAGGAATTCACCGAGCTGTTCTGGTCACGGATCCAGACCTGGCGCGATCACCACCGGCAGTCGATGCAATGAAAGAGGTCTCGGTCTGGTATTCGGCGCGCCTCGAGCGCGAGGTCAGGATGGCTCGCTGGGGTCACTACGGCACGCCGGTACTGCTGTTCCCGACGGCCGGCGGCGACGCCGAGGAGGTGGAGCGATTCCATCTGATCGGCGCGGTCTGGCCGCTGATCGAGGCGGGCCGGATCAAGGTCTATTCCTGCGACAGCGTGGCCGGCAAAGCCTGGATCCAGGATGGCCACGCACCGGTCTATCGCGCCCGGCTGCAGAATGCCTATGACAGCTTCATCTATCGGGAAGTGGTGCCCGCGATCCACGCCGATTGCCGGCAGTCGGATATAGAGATCGTCACCGCCGGTGCGTCACTCGGCGCATTCAACGCCGTGGCGTCTCTGTGCCGGCACCCGGATGTATTCCGGACCGCCATCGGCATGAGCGGGACCTACGATCTCGAGCGCTGGCTGGGCGGTCAGTTCTTCGAGGATTTCTATTTCTCCTCACCCATCCATTACCTGCCGGGGCTGGACGAATCTCCCCAGCTGGATCAGCTTCGCCGGCGATTCGTCCTGCTCGCCTACGTCGGCGGCCGATGGGAGGATCCGGAGGAGTCCTGGCGCCTGGCCAGGGTCCTGGGCTCGAAATCCATCCCCAACCGCGTCGACCCCTGGGGCCCGGAGTGGGATCATGACTGGCCAGCCTGGCGGGCTATGCTGCCTGTCTATCTGGATGAACTGAGCTGAGCGGCGCCACCATGAACGTCATCTTTATCGAACCCGCGTTCCCCGATAACCAGCGTCAGTTCGCCCGCGCCCTCAAGAAAGTCGGCGCCCGGGTGATCGGCGTCGGCGAGCGGCCCTGGGAGTGGCTGGACGACGAGCTCAGAGGCTGGCTGGACGAATACGAGCATGTCCCCTCTGTGACCCACGAAGGCGTGCTCATGGATACCGTGCGCAAAGTCCAGTCGCGGCACTGGGTGGACAGGCTGGAGGCCACGATCGAAGCCCACATCCTGCCCGTGGCCAGGATCCGCGAAGCCTGCCATATCCCCGGCACGTCGGTGCATACCGCGTGGCTGTGCCGCGACAAGCCTTCGATGAAGGAAGCGTTGAGGACCGCCGGCGTGCCATGCGCCCGGTCCGCCGGCACCGACGATCCGGATGCGGCGAGGGACTTTGCCGCGCGGGTCGGATACCCGCTGATCATCAAGCCGCGGGATTCGGCCGGCGCCGCGGCCACCTGGCGCGTCGATGACGATGGCGAACTGGAACAAGTGATCCGCGAATCGGGTTTGGCCAACGGGGCCAACGTTGCGCTGGAAGAGTTCGTCGAGGGACACGAAGGTTATTACGACACCATCACGGTCAACGGCCGGATCGCCCACGATTTCGTCACTCACTATTATCCCAACGTGCTCGAGGCCATGCGTAACCGCTGGATCTCGCCGCAGATGGTCACCACCAACCGTCTCGACGCACCGGGTTACGACGAGATCCGGGCCATGGGCCGGAAGGTGATCGAGACCCTCGGCATCGGTACCTCAGCCACCCATATGGAATGGTTCTTCGGTCCCCGGGGCCTGCGCTTTTCAGAGATCGGCTGCCGCCCGCCCGGCGTCTGCCAGTGGGACGTGTATTGCGCCGCCAATGACTTCGATCTCTACGAAGACTGGGCCAACGCTATCGTCCACGGCCGCACCTGGCTGACCCCAAGCCGGCGCTACTCGGCCGGCATGATCGCCCTGCGCCCCGATCGGGACGGCCACATCCGCGGCTACGAAGGCGTCGAAGACATCCAGAAACGTTTCGGCGAATGGATCGTAGCCAGCCGATTCCCGGATCCGGGCGCGCCGACCCAGGGCGTGGAAGCAGGTTACATGGCCAATGCCTGGATCCGGATCCGCCATCCCGATTACGACCATCTGCGCTGGATGATGGACGAGATCGGACGGACGATTAAGGTCCACGCCGGCTGAGCCTTGCGGCCTGGAACCCGGGCGAGTCAGAGCGCGCCGGCCGCGGGCAACGCCAGTCCATCCAGCCCTTCCCCTTCGATCCAGCCGCGCGCCTGTTCGAGGTCGCCAGCGAGTTCGGACCGCAGCCGCTCGAGATCCCTTTCCCTTCGCTCCCGATCGTATGCGAGCCCCGGGTTCTTGGCGTGGTGGCGGAACAGTTCCCCGGCGGCGATTTCAACCGGCACATTTCCCGGCAGATCCACTCCGAAGTGTTCGAAACAGCGGGCCAGGGTCTCGGCCGGGCTGGCGAAGAGCCGCTCGCAATCGAGACTGCGCAGCCTGGTATCCGCCGCCATCGCATCGCGAAACCGCAGGATCTGCGCTGCCCATAGACAGGCCGCCCGCTGCGCCGTGGTCAGCTTCCGCAGGTCGGTCTCCGCCAGCTCGGGCGAGGCGAGGATACCGCCTGCCAGCTGACTGCTGACATTGTCCACCCAGTTTCGGTGCATCGGGGTCTTCATCACCGACAGCACGTAACGCTCGAGCTCCGCGAATAGCAGCACGCCGCGAGATTCGGTATGCAGGGCCATCAGCTGCGCCAGGATAAAATTTACCGGCACGTTGGCCTTGACGATGACCGTCCCGGTCTCTTCATAGCGGCGGCCCAGCAGCCCGGTAGCCAGAGCCAGGACCCGGCCCCAGGCGTCCGGATCCCGGGGGCCGGCGGCAGTCGCCGCCGCCTCGGCGCCCAGCTGGCGGAGCGTAAACGGCTCGCGCAGCACCAGCGTCCTGGCCGGCAGATCCAGGGCCCGGGCCAGCAGCGTCGATCCGCAATGGGCGATGTGGAAGATGAAATTGACCGGCTGCTGGGCGGCGCCGCGGCGCTCGAATTCACCCAGCAGCCCAGGCAGGGGCAGCCGCCAGCCGCGCTTGGCGGCGGGCACGATGCGGCCACGATCCAGGAATAGCGAGCGCCGATAGGTCTCTTGGCTCATCGGTACCATGTCCACCGCACCCTGGGCGAACTCGAGGGGGAAGGTATCCGGACGGCGGAATAGCGTTCCGGGGTCCAGCGCGCCTGGTGATTCGTCCATCTGCTACACAGCCGCCCGGCTTCGGTTGTTTGGTACCATCGGGGCCGAGTCTAACCCGTTCCGACCGCTCCCGCCGCCCGCCATGATGGACCCGGAGCATGGCGGGATCGCAAGCCGAAACCATGAATCCGATCGAGCCGCCCGACGAACAGATACCCTACGCCACGATCAGCGGTGCCGGGGCGGACCTGGGCGCGCTGGACCCCGGCGATGTGATCGAGCTGTTCCGATCCTATGGGGCGTTGCTGCTGCGCGGATTCGATTACGATCTGGCGGGATTCCGGGCCTTCACTGCCGATTACTGCTGCCGGTATGTCCGTAACGAGAGCGGCAGACGAGAACAGATCTCCGCCGACGGTTCGACCCAGAGTGTGAACCTGGGACGCGAGGCCTTCCCCCTCCATCCGGAGCTGTCCCGGGTGCCCTGGCGACCGGACATCGCCTGGTTCGCCTGTGCACGGGCCCCCGCCAGCCGTGGGGAGACCCTGGTCTGCGACGGCGTCGCCATCGCCGCGGGGCTGGATGAGGGCCTCCGCTCAGGTCTGGCGAAGCGATCCGTCCTCTATCGCGAGGAGACGCCGCTGGGCGCCTTTACCGA
>JASFJM010000059.1:0-12294 GCA_050122055.1 Gammaproteobacteria bacterium
GATATTGGGCTCGATCCCGGAGCGCAGCAGGCCGGCATTGCGGAGGATCTGGAACACCGCCTCGGTGGCGCCGCCGGGAGCCTGGTACTCCGGGCGATTGTCGATCTCGTCGGTGACGTAGACGATGTCCCGCAGCACGGCGAACAGATGCTCGCGGATTCCGCGGATGAGCTTGCCGTCGACGAATGCGTCGGCGGGGGCGTTACGCAACCGCAGCTTGATGCCCCGCTCCTGCTGGATCAGCTCGACCTCGAAGTCATGGAATTTGCGGAACACCTGACGGGCATCATCGATTTCGCCGCCGCAGTTGAGGACCGCGAGCGAGCAGCGCCGCAGCAACTCGTGGACACCGCCGTGGCCGGCGTCGGTGAGCTTGGCCACCTCGTGCTGGGAGAGCACATCCAGGCTGCCGCTGGGGGAGACGATCACTTCGTCTTTGAGTGCATTCAAAATTCTTGATCCTCCGGGATCGTGGTCAGGACTCGGGCGTTACGGTCGGCCTTTGGTCTCTGAGGCGATGACCGGATCGCCGACCATCGTCTCCAGCACCCCTGCCGTATCCAGCAACAGGCTCTCGGCGCCGGGCGCCGAGACCAGCATGATACCGGGCGCGAGCCCGGTGCCGGCATCACGATGGCGCCAGGCGGGCACGGTGACGGCAGGCAGGTCGAGATAATTACACAGGGTCAGGGGTGTCATCAGGCGATTGACGCCCGGGCGCAGTGACAGGCGGTTCATCTCGCCGTGGCGCGGGGCCAGCAGCCCCAGTGTGGGCAGCAGCATGACCCCGTCCTGGCCCAGACGCTGGCGCACCGAAACCCGTGCCGACTCGAAGAGGGCTTGCGCCTTGCGTGCGCTGGCGTCGCGGCGATACCGCACCAGCGGTCCCATCATCAGCAGACGGTACAGGCCATCGTAGACCTCACCCCGTCCCCGCAGACGAGACAGGCTCTCGCGCCACAGGGAGAAGCGTTGGCCATCCTCCCGGGTCAGCCCCGCCCGCAGCAACGGCATCAGCTCCCAGGCGAGATAACGCGCCATGGTCCGGTACCAGCGACGAACGTCGCCGAGGGTGACCCGCTCGGGACGCATGCCGGCAGCCAGCAAGCCCTGCTCCGCCGATGCCAGGGCGCGGGAGACGGCGGGATCCCGGCAGCTCAGGGGGAAGTCCGCCGGCAGTATCAAACGCTTCCCGGCGACGTTCTCGCCCGGCGGCAACGGCGCATCCGTAAGGACCCCGTAGAGCAGGCGCACGTCCCGGACGCTGCGCGCGATCGGTCCCACCGCCAGCCAGCTATCAGTGAACAGACCCTCCAGACCCGGCCAGTGGTCGCGCTTGCTGACGGCCGCCGACGCCGGTTTGAAACCCACCACGCCGCAGAAGCTGGCGGGGATGCGGATGGAGCCGAGGATGTCGCTGCCGAGCCCCGCCGCCACGCAGCCCGAAGCCACCAGCGCGCCGTCACCGCCCGAGGAGCCGCCACAGGTGCGGTCTTCGGCCCAGGGATTGTTGGTCCGCCCGTAGCGGGGGTTCTCGGTCTCTCCGGCCATCACGAATTCGGGCACATTGGCCCGGGCGATGACAATAGCGCCCGCGGCTTTGAGCCGCGCCACCGCCTCGGCGTCCCGTCGGGCGGTCACCGGCGGCATGCGCAGGGACCCGGCGGTGATCGACTGACCGCTGAGCCCGAAGGTCTCCTTGACGGAGATCGGCAACCCCGAGAGCGGACCTGGCCGGGGCGACCCGGCTTCGGCCAGCGCCTGTTCGCCGAACACGTCCAGGGCGGCGTTCAGGCGCGGGTTGAGACGCCCCAGGCGCTCCAGGTGTTCATCGACCACCTGCGGGGGTGAGCGCTCGCCCCGGGCCATGGACTCGATCAGTGCGGTGGCGTCCGGGATGCGCCGGGACGGTTCATCCAATGACTTCACCGGTGGCGTGGCGGACCTGGCCGAGGCGATGGATCCAGCAGTTGAACGCCACCACGATGCGCGGCCGCTCACCCACGTAGGGATAGATTTCGTGGCGCAGATAGGACGGGAACATCACCAGCTGACCTCGCCGGTGGCGCCAGTCGCAGCTCCCCATGCTGAAGGGCATCTGCAACTCCCGGTTGCCCGCATCCGAATACATATCGATGTGGGTCCTTGGATCGTGGAAACGCACCAGGCCGCTGTCCGGACGCTCCGGGATCTCTTCGCCGGGGTCGACGCAGAAGATCCCGGACCAGGACGCGTTGGGATGATTGTGCTGACCCTGGTAACCGAATTTGCGGGTGACGTGGAACCAGGCGTGATAGCTGAAGCGCAGCTGCGCCATCTGCTCTTCGCTGTAGACATTCAGTTTTTGCACCAGCCGGGCCAGGGCCTCGTGACAGCCCTTGGCCAGCCGGCGCACGGGCGGATCCGGCCAGTTGAACAGATCGAAACGGCTCTCGAACAGATCGCCGTGCATGGTGTCGATACGTTTCTGATGACGATAGGTCTCGCCCTGGGCCGCACGCTCGATAAACAGCGGGCCCAGTTCGGCGCAGAGATCGTCAGCGTCCGGGAGCCGGGCGTGGGCGATGGGGACGGCGAAAAAAGATTCCACCCGGGGATCGTCGCGGTCCGGGGTTCCGCCTGGTCCCGTGGTCATCAGGGCAGGATCGTTATCGGCGTGTTGTCTTTCACCGACAACCAGATATCGATCATGGCCTGGTTGCTGACCGCGATGCAGCCGTTGGTCCAGTCCTCGCCGAGATAATCGCTGAGGTTCGGCTCGCTGTCGTTGGGCAGGCCGTGGATCATGATCATGTTGCCGGGATCCACGCCGCGCCGCCGAGCCTCCCGGCGATCGTAGTCATTGGGATAGGAGATATGCATGGCCATATAGAAATCGCTGTCCGGGTTGCGCCAGTCCAGCAGGTATTCGCCTTCCGGCGTCCGGTTGTCACCCTCCCGAAGCTTGTGGCCGACCGGGTTCTGCCCCAGGGAGATGCGGTGTTTGCGCAGTACGGCGTCGCCGCGCATCAGATAGAGCTGGCGCTCGCTCTTGACCACCAGCACCCGGTCCGCCGACCAGGGGTCGTCGGCCGCTGAGACACCGGTATAGGCGGCGCCGTCGGAAAGCACTGCCGGCGACCACGACAGGGCGGCCAGCAGGACGACACAGATTTTTCGAGCGCGGCGTTTCATGTTCAAAAGCACGATGCCCTGGGTCCGTTATCCGGCCGGCGCGGTTGTCTCGGGTTCCGTCCGCGGGACACTGCCCGCGGCGTTGACGGCCGATCCACGGTCCGGGGCGACGGGACTTATTCTATTACAAGACGCCGGCTCTGCCGTGGAGCCGGTCACACCACATCAGGGTGGCGCCGATCACGGCCGCCGGCATGGCCACCAGATTGAGACCCGGGATCAGCGTCATGGTCATCACGCCGGCGCCGAAACCCAGGGCCAGCCCGCGGCGCCCGCGCAGCTGGCGACGCGCGTCGGCAAAACCGAGACCGTCGTTACCCAGAGGGTATTCGCAATATTCCAGCGCCAGGATCCAGGCGCCGTACACGGCCCAGATCAGGGGCGCGATCACGTTCAGTCCCGGGATCACGGCCAGCACCAGGACCGGCAGGGCGAGCAGGATGAAATAGCCGAGCTTGCGCAATTCCATCAGCGGCGCCCTCACCAGCTCCCGCCAGATGGGCAGCGGCCGGAGCGAAATATCCGGCCGGTGGCGTTTCTGAACCCGCTCGGCCAGCAGGCCATTGAAGGGTGAGCCGATCAGGTTGGCCACCATGGTGAATCCGCTCCATACGATCACCAGGACCGCTGCCAGGGCCAGCGGCCACAACAACCAGCTCAGCCAGTCCAGCCAGTCCGGCAGCCAGTCGGTCAGCATCCCCTGCAGGGCTTCGAGCGCGCCCGCCAGCCACACCATGCCGGCCGAAAAGACGGCCACGTTGATCAGCAGCGGCACGACGACGAGACCGCGGATATTGGGTCGTGCCAGCCAGGCCAGACCGGACAGGCCATAGCGATAACCGCGACTGAATTCGGCAAGCAAGGCGCTTCTCCCCGGGGCTCAGGCGCTAATGGCCTGGAGCCGGACCGTGGCCCCGCCCAGAGGCCGGCTCAGGGCCTCGAGGGTGGCGTCGCGGGCCGACTGCCAGGCGCGACGACCCACCGACAGGGCATCCGGGCCGGGACGCGGCAGTCCGTCAATCACAAGCGACGCCATGTTGGATCGACGCGGCGGCTGCAGGGACGGCGAGCCGCGCCGCCGCCACGGTGAACGGGTGGAGATATGGTGATGCAGGACGCGCTCGCCGCGACCCATGCCGGCGAGCCCGGGCCGGTCGGCCACACCGCCATCGACGAGCAGCCCGCCGTGAGCACGGATCGGGTGGAACATCAGCGGCACCGCGCAGGAAGCATAGATCGCGTCGGCGAAGTCGCCGCGCCTGAGGACCCGCGTCCGCAGACGCAGCAGATCGAAGGCGGACACGCTGACCGGTCGCGGACAGTGCTCCAGAGCGGATACCGGACTGGTGGTCCGCAGCAAGGCCCGGAAACGGGCTCCGCGCAGCATCCCGAGGCCCGGTGCCGGGTCCCAGAAATCCTCTTTGCGAAGCGAAAAATACAGTTCGGCGATGGCGTCGGTGTCGAGCCCGGCCGCCCACAGACCGCCGGTCAGGGCGCCGGCGCTGGACCCGGTCACCGCGCGCGGCCGCAGGCCTGCCTGCTCCAGCGCCGATAGCAGACCGCAATGGGCGAAGAAGCTGAAGAAACCCGAGGACATGGCGAGAGTGTAGGGCTCCCGGGCGAGCCAGTCCCCCAGCAGCGGGCCGGCGTCAGCATCGACAGGCGCCGCCGGCATCGGATCCGGAGGTCCGGCCGCCTGATCTCGAGCGGCGGGGGACGGGATCAGGATGCCTCCAGGACGTCCACGCCCTGCTCGAAGACCACGTCGACCGGGATCCCGGCCTCCCCGATCCGCACCAGATCCGCCTCCAGCTCCGGGCCGATAAAGCCCATGTCGTCGATCAGCCGGGACGCGCCTTCGTAGTCGCCATTGCCCTGCAGGACCAGCAGCTGGGTGGACAGGGAATCCATGGCCGCTCGCATCCGTTCCATGTCCACCCGGTAACGGCCGCTTTCCCGATCCCTGACGATAGCGTCGAAGGCGCGCATGAAGTTGAACCGCACCATGTCCGACTTGGCGTGGGCGCTGCTGGCACCGAAGCGGATGGAGCGGAAAGTGGTCGCCATGAAGGTCACGTAGTAGTCCATCAGATCCACATCCGGCAGCTCGCCCCGGTCGTGCAGCCAGGTGATCATGTAGAGGCCGAGGATATCCGCCTTGCCCTCCTCCATGGCGCTGTGCCGGTCGAGCAGCGCTTCCCGCACCGTGCCCTTGCCGGTGACCGTGTTCTTCGGGCCCAGCCCGTGGGCCACTTCATGGAACATGGTGGTGGCGAAGAATGCGTCGAAGGTCACGTGGCGCCGCTGGTCCTCGTCGATCAACAGATCGCTGATGGGGACCAGGATCTTGTCGAACTTGGCGCGCATGGCGTTCTTGAGCTGCAGACGCCGGGTGCCCTTGGCCAGCTGGACGGCTTCGTCGTTGGGCAGATTGATGGCGATAGTCTTGGAACCGGCATTGCTGTGGCCGGCGTAATAGAGGACATCGTAGGCGTTGAGATCGGAATCGGTGCCGGGTTGCTCGGATTTGTACAGGGGCGCTACCGGCAGGCTCTGCTGCAGATCGGGCAGGAATGTGGCGAAGCGTGACAGTCGCTGACTCCAGGCCTTGTCCTTCAGCAACACGTAGGCCGAGTAGGCGGTCTTGTAGCCGAACAGCTGGTCCTCGTACTGCTCGATAGGGCCGATCACCACGTCCAGACTGTTGTTCTTCATATCCAGCCAGGCCATCTCGCTGGGCTGGTAATCGTCGGTGATCAGCGCCTTGGCCCGCAGGCTCAGGTAGCGCCGGAATTCCGGCTCGTCGGTCAGATCGGCGGCTTCGGCCAGCAGCCGGGCGGCCTGGGCCAGCTGGCCGGCATAAGCCTGATGATAGGGGATGGTGACCAGACCGTCCCCGGCGTCCCGGCGCAGGAGGGTGAACCAGCCGGTCTTGTCGGCCAGGGGCGCCGATTCGAACTCCTCGCGGGTCATGTCCGCCGGATAGAACTGTGCGCCCGGCGCCTTGGTGTCGGTCCCGGCGATAAAGGGCCGGTCGCCGTCCAGCCGGTCCCAGGGACCGTAGTTGATCGCGGCGAAGCGCCTGAGCCCGGGGTCGCCGATGCTGTCCAGCAGGCCGTCCCGGTCGCCGTAGGCCTGCTGCCAGAACAGCTCATCCATGATGTCCGCCGCCTGGATCAGCAGGGGCAGGGTCTGTCGCTGGAGGAAACTCAGTCCGCCGAGATCGGCTTCGAGCCGCACCGTGGCGTACTTGGCCAGCAGCGGGGCTGCCGGCTCTGTTGCCTGACCCTTCGCCGGGTCCTCGCCGTCGGCGGCATGGATGATGCCGCTCCACGACGTCAAAACCCACAACGCGACCAACCGGAAAGCTCTATGGATCATCTGCCTGGGGACCTCGCGATAATCGTGATGTCGGGGCGCGGACGCAGGGGCGGCCGGCACGGCGCCTATTCTAGCGGCTCGGGCCCGCTTGCTCAGCCACCGGGACCGGCTGGTGGATTCTTTACGGGCTGCCGCTTCCCCGTTCGGATTGCGGGACATCCTCCACCAGGTCCGGCCGCATCAGCTCCCCGCCCTGGGTATAGAACCATTCGATATCGCCGAGATCGTTCAGACCCTCGGGCGAGTCGGCGGCGGGATGGATATAGAGCGGGCGATCCCCCTCCAGGAACATCAGGAACCAGGCGCCGGGTTCGAGTTTCAGGTCACAGGGGATCCAGTAACCGTCGATGGTCAGGCGGCGGGGCCGCGGCTGTTTCCAGCCCTCCCGGATATCGAACTGATAAACCGGGTGAGGACTGCCGAGGGCCCCTGCTTCCCCCTGGAAGTTCAGGTCCATCCGGGTCAGCAGACGAGCGATGACGATGGTGCCGGCCTGGGTCGCGAGGACCTTCCGGGCCAGGCTGTCATAGGGCTGGTCGTCGAGCACCGGGTGGACCGGCGCCTCCGGGTTGCAGGCCGCGGCCGTATCGACGGCCAGGGCTGCCGCGGCCAGCACGGCCACTACCGGGATCACCGCGATCGGCAGGGCCGTGGCTCGACGCAAATCTAGCTGCCCGCCTCGTCGTCGTCGGGTGTTCCGGGCTTCTTCAAGCGCTCATCCAGCCGGATCACCCGCCCGGCGGCTTTTTCATCGCCCTTGTCACCGGGCTTCCCGTCCTGCTTGATCTCGCGCAGCAGCGCCTCATCCAGAACCACGGTTTCGGTTTCCTTCTCCGACATGGATACTCCCTCCTTGAGTCTGGCCTGACGGCGGACTGGCGGCGCGCTAGCGGCGCGTGACCGACCAGTAGCCGATGCGGCCGTTGAAATTCAGGATCCTGCGCGAAGTCAGCGCGAAGGCGGAGTAGTCCTCGGCTTCGAACTGCTCCACGGTCTCGCCGGCCTTCAGGGGCAGCGGCACCCAGGATGCCGTGTAGACGCTATAGCCGAGGAGACGCTTGTTGGTCAGGAACGCGGCCACCGCGTTATCGGTGCGCTGCTCCAGGATCTCCTCCCGGGCCGACAATTCGAACTCGTCCGTGCGGCTGAACAGGATGTTGGACGCGGAGATCTTCCCGGGCTCGGTGACCACGTAGAGCAGCCGGGCCGGCCGGTCCTTATCGGCCATCGCCTGAGTCGCCGGGATGAGCATGATGATCCCGGCCAGCAGTGCCGCCAGTGCGGTCCGCAGGCCGTGATCCGGGCTTCTCGGGCGCTCATCCATGGCCCGGATGTTACCCGAGATGGGTGTCCGGCTGATAAAAAAACGCCGGCTTGCGCCGGCGTTCCCAAAGGTGGGGTCAGGAAGGGGTACGGTTCAGCCGCACTTGGATTCACCGCAATTCAGACAGGTCATGCACCCGTCCATCAGCACCACGGCGGCATGATTACATTTGACGCAGAGCTGCGCGCCCTCAGGGAACGGGCTCTCGGCGAAGGCGTCCTGCTGGCGCGACTCCGCTTCGAACTGGGCGCGCTTCTCGTCGATCAGTTTCTGCCGGTTCTGGTCGACGCCGAGCTTTTGCATCAGCCCGATCTCGATCAGGTGTTTCTCCACCACATCGCCGATCTCGGCCACCAGCGAAGGCATGAACTTGCCACCGGGCTTCCAGTAACCACCCCGGGGATCGAACACGGCCTTGAGCTCTTCCACCAGGAAGGTGACGTCACCGCCCTTGCGGAACACGGCCGACATCAGGCGGGTGAGGGCCACGATCCACTGGTGATGATCCAGATTCTTGCAGTTGATGAAGATCTCGAAAGGCCGGCGGCTCTCATGCTTCGTGCCCTGGTTGAGCACGATGTCGTTGATGGTCACGTACATGGCGTGCTCTTCGATGGGAGGCTTCACCTTATAGGTGGTGCCGAGCAGCTGTTCCGGGCGCTCGAGCTTCTCGTGCATGCGCACGACATTGCTCTCGACGCTCTGGGTTACCGGCGCCTTCTTCTCTTCCTCGGGACGGGCCACGTTGTAGCCCACAATCTTCTTGCCAATCTTGGTCGCAGACATGTTCCTGTTTCTCTCCGATTCGGTCGCGCGTGTTCTGATCCGGGCGGCCGTCAAAACTTCCCGTAATAACCTTCCTTGAGGGCGTCATAGAGGTTGGCGGCCGTATGGACCTCGCCTTCGTATTCCACCTCTTCGTCGCCTTTCAACTCCACCTCGGCACCATCGTCGAGGGTGAACACATAGGTGGTGTTCTTGAGATCCTTCTCCTTGACCAGCACGCCCTGGAACGCCTCCGGATTGAAGCGGAAGGTGGTGCATCCCTTGAGGCCCTTCTCATAGGCATACATGTAGATGTCCTTGAAGTCCTCGTAGGCGAAGTCGGTGGGCACATTGGCCGTCTTCGAGATCGAGGAATCGATCCATTTCTGGGCCGCGGCCTGGATATCCACGTGCTGATCGGGCGTCACGTCGTCAGCGGTGATGAAATACTCCGGCAGCCGGGCGTCGTCCGTCTCCGCATCCGGCGCCGCCTCGGGATTGATCATCGAGCGGTAGGCCAGCAGCTCGAACGAGAACACGTCCACCTTCTCCTTGGCCTTGCGCCCCTCCCGGATGACGTTGCGGAAATAATGGTGGGCGAAGCTGGGTTCAATGCCGTTGCTGGCGTTGTTGGCCAGGGACAGGGAGATGGTGCCGGTGGGCGCGATGGAACTGTGATGGGTGAAGCGGGCGCCGACCTCGGCGAGTCTGGCCACGAGTTCGGGCGCTTCCTCGGCCACCTGCTGCATATAGCGGCTGTAGCGGGCATGCAGCACCCGGCCGGGGACCTTGTCTCCCGCGCGCAGACCGTCACGGCGCATCTCCGGCCGCTTGCGCAGCATGGCCTCGGTGACTTCGAAGTCCCGGTTCATGATCGGTGCAGGACCCTTCTCTTCGGACAGTTCCAGCGCGGTCTCCCAGCCCGCCAGGGCCAGTTCGCGGGACACCTTCTCGGTGAACTCGACCGCCGCCTTCGAACCGTATTTCTTCCGCAGCATGGTCAGGGTCGAACCCAGGCCGAGGAAGCCCATCCCATGACGGCGCTTTTCGAAGATCTCGTGGCGCTGGCGCTCCAGCGGCAGCCCGTTGATCTCGACCACGTTGTCCAGCATGCGGGTGAACACCTTGACCACGTCCCGGAACTGCTCCCAGTCGAACCGGGCCTCCTCGGTGAAGGCGTCGACCACGAAACGGGTCAGGTTCACCGAGCCCAGCAGACAGGAACCATAGGGCGGCAGCGGCTGCTCGCCGCAGGGGTTGGTGGCGCGGATGTTTTCGCAGAACCAGTTATTGTTCCGCTCGTTGACGCGGTCGACCAGCACGAAACCGGGCTCGGCAAAATCGTAGGTCGATGACATGATCGAATCCCAGACCCGGCGCGCCGGCAGCGTCTTGTATATCCGGCAAGCCACCAGGCCGGCCTCGTTACAGACGTAGCCTTCGGTGATCGGCCATTCCCGCCACACGAATTGATCCGGATCCTCCAGATCCAGCTTCTCGTCCTCCACCTCCTGCTTCAGGACCGGGAACGCGAGACGCCAGGGCTTGTTGTCTTTCACCGCCTGCATGAATTCGTCGGTGATCAGCAGCGACAGGTTGAACTGGCGCAGGCGGCCGTCCTCGCGCTTGGCGCGGATGAACTCCAGCACGTCCGGGTGGCCGATGTCGAACGTCCCCATCTGGGCACCCCGGCGACCGCCGGCCGAGGACACCGTAAAGCACATCTTGTCGTAGATATCCATGAACGACAGGGGGCCCGAGGTGTAGGCGCCGGCACCGGAGACGTAGGCGCCGCGCGGCCGCAGGGTGGAGAATTCGTAGCCGATGCCGCAGCCCGCCTTGAGCGTGAGACCGGCCTCGTGGACCTTGCCCAGGATGTCGTTCATGGAATCCTGGATGGCCCCGGACACGGTGCAATTGATGGTGGAGGTGGCCGGTTTGTAGGCCAGCGCCCCTGCATTCGACATGATCCGGCCGGCCGGGATGGCGCCGTTGCGCAGAGCCCAGAGGAACCGCTCCGCCCATTGCTCCCGCTTGTCGTCCTCCTCGACGTCGGCCAGGGCCCGGGCGACCCGCCGGTAGGTGTCGTCCATGGTCTCGTCGATGACGGTGCCGTCCTTGGCTACCAGACGGTATTTCTTCTCCCAGATATCGACCGAGGCAGGCTGGAACGGTATCTCGGCGACTGTGGCTGCGCTGGTCATTTCCTTAAGCGCTGTTTTCATGACAGACGTCGTCCCCCATATAAATTCTTATAGCTTCAAAAAACGGTGGAATGTGGTTTCCCGGCGCCTTGATGCCAAGGCAATACAGGTCTTCCCCCGGACCCTTGCTATTTCCCACAAACCACGCCGCCGGCACTGGGCCGGGCAAACACAACATGTAGTGAGAACGGAGTGGTAGATTATGTCCACTCCGCTCCCCTGTCAAGAGTCTGAAGCGAAAAAATGATCTATTTTTTTGACAATTAAAACATAGGGTTATAAAAACTTCCAAGAAATCATAGAGTTTTTTTTCGCTGACCCCGAGAAAAACCCTGAATTGCGGTACCACAAGATGTTGTGGCTCTGAAAATACCGGGTCCTGACCGCTCCCGTGCGGCCGCCGGGGGTCTGCCGGGACCCCCCGGGACGGTGAAATCCGCCCTTGAAAAGGCTCCGGGCGGCCCTATCTAGGGGACATCGCAACGACAAATGATTGTCCGCTTCAGCATCATTCAGTGGAGGTTGAAAAAATGTTGGTAAGACAAGATCCCTGGTCCCTGATGACCCGTCTGCAGGGCGATATCGACCGGATTCTGGAAAACCGCATGCGCGGCGTGGACGACACCAGCGCCGGCGCCGTGGCCGACTGGACGCCGGCCGTGGATATCCGGGAGGAAGACAACCGATTCGTGCTGGAGGCCGACATCCCCGGTATCGAGCCCGAGGACATCGAGATTACGATGGAAGACGGCGTCCTGACGCTCAAGGGCCGGCGCGAGATCCGTGCCCGGGACGAGGCTAATGGCTATCGCCGGATCGAACGGGTGTCGGGCTCGTTTTACCGTCGGTTTACGCTGCCGGATACGGCGGATTCCGAGGCCATCGAAGCCCGCTTCAACCATGGCGTGCTCGAGGTCAGCATCCCGAAGCTGCCCAAGGTCCAGCCCCGTAGGATCGACGTCAAGGTAAGCTAGTCGGATCGTCGGCTGCGACCAAATCGCCGCCGGCGGCATCTAAGGTCCTGGGACGGGCGGGATTTTTCGCCCGTCCCGCGTTTCTGCCCCGTTACGGGGCTGCCTCATTTATCGCCGGATGTCCGGCGCAACCCCAAAGGTTTGCTTCATGAAGAGTTTCCCATCGAGGTATGCCATCGGCCTGTTGCTGGCGCTGTCTGTGGCGGCGACTGCCCGGGCGGCCCTGCCGGTCAGCGTCGAAGGGCAGGACATGCCCACGCTGGCTCCCATGATCGAGCGGGTCGCACCGGCGGTGGTCAACATCGCCACCAGCGGCAGCGTCGAGGTCCAGAGCTTCCGCAATCCGTTTATGGAAGACCCGTTCTTCCGCCGTTTCTTCGAGATGGAGCCCGACCAGCCCCGGCGCCGGAATACACAGAGCGCCGGCTCCGGCGTCATCGTCGATGCCCGCAGCGGCTACGTCGTCACCAAC
>JASFJM010000060.1:0-12246 GCA_050122055.1 Gammaproteobacteria bacterium
TGGGGTCATGGGGCGGCCTATGGCGCCGCGGCCGGCGGACTGATCGGTGGCGCCCGCAAGCGCTCGGACGATCGGCGCAACGAGCAGGCTCAGGAGCAGTGGGAACAGCAGCAGGCCGCCCAGTACCAACAGCAGCGGAATAATTACAACCGTAACTTTTCGGCCTGTATGCAGGGCCGTGACTACACCGTCAACTAGGGGGAACGGGCATGAGAATCATCTCCATGATCACCGCCGGGCTCGTCCTGGTGTCGGGCGCCGCCCAGGCCGCGGACGGCAAGCTGCCGAAAGAGCTGATCTGCGCGCCTGCGGAAATCAACAAATGCACCATCTCCGACGGCTGCGCCCGGGTGTCGCCGGCGGAGGCCAATGCGCCGACCTTTATCAAGGTCGATCTGGACGACAACAAGCTGGCTTTCCGTCGCTATGACGGCAGTTTTGGCTTCCAGTCCATCGACGGCCGTAAACGGCTCGACAAACAGCTATTACTGCACGGCGTCGTCGACTCCACCGAGCGTTCGCCCGACGGCTACGCCTGGAGCATGTCGCTCACCGAGGCCGGTCGGATGGCGCTATCGGTCAGCGCCCCGGAGACGGTCTTCACCGTGTTGGGCAACTGCGAGGCGATCTGACCCGCTCGCCTTTGCCGGCACGGCGGGACGGAGCCGCACCGTCTGAATCGGGGAAAGCCCGGTCTCATCCGAGGCCGGGCCGTTCTCGTAACCGGCGGGACCGCGGCCCGGGACCATCGCAGACTGATCCGCCGTTCAGGCGACCCGCCGCACCTCACCATCCGTGAACAGCGCCTGAAGAAGGCGCCCCGCCTGCTCCTCGCCTGCCCGGGCGGTCTCGCCATCGATGCCCTGCCCTTCGGCATGGATAAAGCGGATATCGTCGACGCCGAGGAAGTTGAAATAGGCCCGCAGATAGCTCTCCTGAAAATCCAGCGCCGCCGCCGGCACATCGCCGGTATAGAAACCGCCCCGGGCCGTCACCACGAACACCTGCTTGTCACGGAGCAGGCCCACGGGACCGCTCGGCCGGTAATCGAAGGTGCGCCCGGCCCGCCCCACCAGATCGATCCAGGCCTTGAGGCCCGAGGTCACGGTGAAGTTGTACATGGGCGAGCCCACGACCACGTGATCCGCCGCCAGCAGTTCGTCCACCAGCCGGTCTGAATAACGCACCGCCTCCTGCTCCACGGGGCAGCGGTCCTTCTCCGGCTTGTTGAAGGCGGCCAGGGTCAGGGCGTCGGGATGGGGCGGCGGGTTGGCGCCCAGATCCCGGTAGATCACCTCACCATCGTCGAAGCGCTGCTGCCAGAGCTCCACGAAGCGACGGGTCAGCCGCCGGGTGACGGCGGAATCGGTCATGGGACTGGAATCGATGACGAGTAATGTGGGCATGGGGCTCCCCTGGCGGGGCGCCATTATATCGGCTATTGCGGTCCTGGCGGCGCTGGCTGCCCTGGCGCCAATCAGGGCATCTTGAGCACCCGGGCCTCGTCGCCGCGCCCGCGCAGTACCCGCACGCGTTCTCCGGACACGAAGCGCACATCCGCCGACTGGACGATCAGCAGGGTGCCGCCCCGGTCCATGTCCACCGTGATCTCGAGCCCGTTCTCGGCGGTCGCCGCCTTCTCGACTTCGCGCCCGGCCACGGCGCCGGCGACGCCGCCGATGGCGCCCGCGACCCGTGAGGCGGACCCGTCGCCGATGACCCGTCCGAGACTGTAGCCGATGGCGGCGCCGCCGGCCGTACCCAGCGGTGTCGCTTCGCCCTCGATGCGGACCGGCACGGCGGAAACGACTTTGCCGAATGACACCACGTAGGCCTGGCGCGCATCGCTCCGATCGTAGGACCGCCCGCCCAGACTCTTGGCGCAACCGCCAGTCATCAGAGCCAGGCACAGGATCGTCAGCGTCCACAAGTCGGCTGTCGATCGGTATGACGACGGGTTGATCCATCCCATGGCAGCACTCCAGGCAGAGAGACGACGACGATTCGCCGCCTCCGACTCTGATTTTAACGCCTCAGCCCTGCTCCGGTTGACGCAGCCGGCGTCCGGGTTCGCTATCATGCGGCTCGGTAGACGGCGGGTGCGCGGCCGGCGGGACGAGGAGCGATCTGATGCAGCAGCCACAAGGCAACGAGACCTGGTCATCGCGGCTGGTCTTCCTGATGGCGGCCGTGGGTGCCGCCGTGGGTTTGGGTAACCTGTGGAAATTCCCCTACACCGCCGGTGTCAGCGGCGGCGCCGCCTTCGTCATCGTCTATCTGGGTGCGGTGGCCCTGGTGGCGACCCCCATCGTCATGGCAGAGCTGATCATCGGCCGGCGCGGGAGGAAGAGCCCGCCCGGCAGTTTCGGCGTGCTGGCCGCCGAGGCCAAGGCCAGCCCGCTCTGGCGCGGCGTGGGGATGCTCAACGTGGTGGCGGTTTTCATCATCCTGAGCTTTTACAGCGTGGTGGCCGGCTGGGCGCTGGCCTATCTGCCGAAGATCGCCGCGGGCACCTTCACCGGCGCCGATGGCGATCTGGTCAGCGCCGAATTCGCCCGGCTCACCGCCTCGCCGGCGGTGCTCGCCTTCTGGCACGCGATCTTTATGGGCCTGACCGTCTTTATCGTCGGCCGCGGCATCCAGCAGGGGATCGAGAAGGCCGTGAAATTCCTGATGCCGGCCCTGTTCGTGATGCTCATCCTGCTGGTGGGTTATGCCGCCATCGCCGGTGACCTGAAGCAGGCCGTCGCGTTCCTGTTCGAGGCCGATTTCTCGAAGATCGACGCCGGCATCGTGCTGACGGCGATCGGCCAGGCCTTCTTCTCGGTCAGCGTGGCTATGGGCCTGCTGATCTCTTACGGCTCCTACCTGTCCGCGGATACCGATATCCCCCGGGCCGCGATCATCATCGCCGGCGCCGACACCCTGGTCGCCCTGCTGGCCGGGCTCGCCATCTTCCCGCTGGTGTTCGCCAACGGTCTCGATCCGGCCGAGGGCGCCGGTCTGGTCTTTATCACTCTGCCCATCGCCTTCGGCCACATGCCCGGCGGCGTCCTGTTCGGCTCCCTGTTCTTCCTGCTGCTGGTCGTCTCGGCCCTGACCTCCACCATCGCCGTGATGGAGCCCATCGTCGCCTGGGCGGACGAACACAAGGGCTGGAAACGCAAGTTCACCACCCCGGTCGCCGGTCTCGCGGCCTGGCTGCTGGGGCTGGTGACCGTGTTCTCGTTCAACCGGTGGCAGGACGTCCATCCTCTGGACCAGTTCGAGACCTTCGCCGGCAAGACCGTGTTCGACCTGCTGGAATACCTGACCAACAACATCATGCTGCCGGTGGGGGGGATCCTGATCGCCGTGTTCGCCGGCTGGATCGTGCACCGGGCCGCGACGCGGGAGGAGTTCGGCGAGACCACCGCGGTCCTCTACGGGCCCTGGCGGTTCCTGCTCCGCTACGTCTGCCCCATCGCCGTCGGGGCAGTGCTGCTGGCCAGCATGACCTGAGCAGATATCGGGTCGGGATCAGACGCCGGCCGTCTGCCCCAGACCCGTCGGACAAGTGACACCGGTGCCGCCGAGACCGCAGTAGCCTCCCGGATTCCGTGCCAGATACTGCTGGTGGTATTGCTCGGCGAAGTAGAACGCCGGCGCCGGCACGATCTCGGTCGTGATGCGCCCGTAGCCGCCCGCTTCCAGCAGCGCCTGGAATCGGGTCTTCGATGCTTCCGCCATCCGACGCTGGTCCTCGTCATAAAAATAGATCCCCGAGCGGTACTGGGTGCCCCGGTCGTTACCCTGGCGCATGCCCTGGGTGGGATCATGGGATTCCCAGAACACCTTGAGCAGATGTTCGTAGCCGACCTGGTCGGGATCGAAGGCCACGCGCACCACTTCGTTATGGCCGGTGAGTCCGGAGCAGACTTCCTCGTAGGCGGGATTGGGTGTCAGGCCGCCGGCATAGCCCACCGCCGTGACATAGACACCGGTCGTCTCCCAGAATTTCCGCTCCGCGCCCCAGAAACAGCCGAGTCCGAACATGGCCAGTTCGATCCCGTCGGGATAGGGAGGCTGCAGCGGGCGCCCGCTGACGACATGGGGTTCAGCCGGCTCGATGGGGGTCGCGCGCCCGGGCAGGGCCTCGTCCCGGCTCGGCAGTCGATCGAGTTTTCTCCAGCCCATGGGGCCTACTCCTTTTGCAGCGGTCGGGCGATGGTGCCAGTTTAACTTGGATCAGCGCCGGCCCCGGGCAGTTCCCGGCGCTGGCACCTGGATCGGGGCTGTTGCACACTCGGCGCCTCAGCCCCCTGCGAGCCTTAACGTGTCCGACAAACCCGATCGCCGCAAGTCACGGGTGCCCAGCACCCGTGTGGGCCGCATGCTTCGGCTCGGCCTGACCGCCGGAGAACTGGCTGCCGGCGGCCTCGGCGAGGGGCTGAGGCGGCTGACCGGGAGTTCGGGGAACACCGGATCCAGCGCCTTCCTCACCGGCACCAACGCTACCCGGCTCGCCAGACGCCTGGCCCACATGCGCGGCGCCGCGATGAAGCTGGGCCAGCTCATCTCCATGGAGAGCGAGCATGTACTGCCGGCCGAATTCACCGACGCCCTGGCCATCCTACGCGACGCCGGAGACAGCATGACCGACACCCAGCTAAATCGCCTGCTGGGGCGGGAATACGGCAAGGGCTGGCAGCAACGATTCGAGGAATTCGACTACGAACCGGTAGCCGCTGCATCCATCGGCCAGGTCCACTACGCCCGCGCCCTCGACGGCACCGAGCTGGCGCTCAAAATCCAGTATCCCGGCGTGGCCCGCAGCATCGACAGCGACGTCAACAATATGGCGACGCTGTTGCGGGTGTCGCGGATCCTGCCGCTGGACATGGACATCTCGGGCATCGTCGCCGAAGCCCGGCGCCAGCTCCGGCAGGAAGCCGACTATCTGCAGGAGGCCGACTATATCCGTCACTATCGCGAACTGGTCTCCGACGAATCTCATTTCCGCGTGCCCGCAGTGCATGAGGATTACACTACCCGCCGCATCCTGGCCATGGATTACATGACCGGGGAACCCCTGGACGTGGTCGAGCGGGAAGAGCTGCCCCAGCGCCGGCGCGACCGGATCGGCACCCTCTTCTACCATCTGCTGTTCCGCGAGTTGTTCGAGTTCCGGGTCATGCAGAGCGATCCGAACTTCGCCAATTACCTGCTGCAGCGGGAGAGCGGTGATCTGGTGCTGCTGGACTTCGGATCTACCGTCACCTTCACCTCCGAATTCACCCAGCGATACGCCCGTATCTGCCGCGCCATGCTCGACGAAGACCGGCCGGCCATGCACCGGATCGCGGAGGAGATCGGATATCTGCAGCCGGGCTGCAGCGACGATCACGCCGACCAGGTGCTGGATCTGATCCTCATGGTGTGCGAGCCCCTGCGCCACCCGGGCGCTTACGATTTCGGCGGCTCAGATCTCATCCGCCGGGCCCGGGACGCCGGTATGGACCTGGTGTTCAGGAGCGGCGAGTTCCACGCACCGCCACCGGAGACCATCTTCCTGCACCGGAAACTGGTGGGTTCGTTCCTGCTCTGCGCCCGCCTCCGGGCCCGGGTCGAGGTGCGGGAGATGATCGAAGGATTCCTGGATTGAAAGCGGTCCCGGCAGCGCTTGACTGGCCGCGACCGCTCCCGGCATCGAACGAATTTCTGTAACACTCGGCGGGCAGACTGCCTGCCATACCGATCGACCGATGCCCCGATGAAATACCAACCCACCCGCGACCAGGCGAATACCGCCGGCGGCCGCAAGACACGGCCCCTGCCCTGGCGTCTGCGCTATCTGCTGGTGCAGCGGCGCCGTCCCCGCTGAGATCAGGCCGGCCCGGCTAGCGTCCGGGCCGCACGCTCACCCGGACACGCAGGGTCGGACCCGGGTCATGAGACATGACCCGCTCATAGACACTCTCGCCATAGCGATAACGGACCCGGTAACCGCTGATCTGCTCCTCGTAGACCGTCCGCCGGATTTCCCGGCAGCGGGAATGCTGCTGCCGTTTTGCCTCGGCGCCGATGGCTTCGTCCAGCCCCCCATACAGGCCATCGAGATGCCGGCCATCAGCCAGGTCCGTCTCGCAGTGCGTGTCGGCCACCCGGGTCGGGATACGGCTAAGCATCGGTTCCACGCCGATCACCTGGGCCGTATCGAATACCGCACCGTCAGCCCGGGCGGGCGGGGCCAGTGCCGCCATGGCCAGCAGGGCCCAAAGAAGCAGACTCGTCCGCGCCATGGTCATGCCCCCCGCTCCACCGGGAACCCCGCCGCCGCCAGCAGTCTGACCGCAGTATCGTATTCCTTGCGGTCCGCATAGAGCAGCACCACCCGGTGACGGGCCGTGTCTTCCCGGAACCACTCCAGCCGCAGGGCCGGGGCGGTGAGCTGGAGGGATTCGACGAAGGCCTCGGCACGATAGGGGGCGGCGAAGATGGCCAGCTCCAGCTCGCCCTCGCCCTGCCAGTCCTTCGGCAGGGTCCGGGGCAGCCGGTCGCCCAGCACATAGCGCAGGTGGCGATAGATATAACTGCTGTACCACTTCGCGCCGTCCGGGACCCGCGAACCGTCTACCGGGATCCGGGCTGGCCCGTAGTTGTAGGCGGCCAGCGCCAGATGCATATCGCCCTGGTAGCGCTCGAGCAGCTCGGCCAGATAACGGGCGCCCGCATCCACGTTGGCGCACGGCCGATGGAGATCGGAAAGATTGGTGAAGCCCAGATGCCGCGCGGTGCCCGGCCAGAGGATCTGCATCAGGCCGCGGGCGTTGGCCGATGACACGGCATCGGGGTCGAAATTGCTCTCGCCTCTGGCCACAGCCAGCAGCAGGGACACCGGCAGGTCGTGGGCGGCGGCAGCACGCCGGAAACAGTGTTCGTAGGGGAATTTCAGGGCCGGGTCACGGCCGGTCTCCGCCCGTCGATATTTCCCCCAGGCCACGGCCGGGTCGATCTGGGCGGCATGGACCGGCCCCCATGCAACGATCGACAGGGCCAGCGCGACGATGAGCGGCAGCAACCGGGTGGACCCGTTCATAGCTCACCACCGAGTTCCAGACCGCTGGCCGACTCGAGGCTGGCCAGATGCCGCTGCCGGTCTTCCTCTCCATTGTGGAAGAACGCGACCCGGTATTCGCCGGGACCGATGCGCAGCACGCGTATGTCCTGTCCAGTCGCCCGGATCAGGTGCTGGGCGAACCCGTCGGCCGACGCGCGGCTGCGGAATGGGGTCCAGAAGGCGAACCAGTTGCCGTCTGCTTCCAGCTCCTGCCCCGGATCGGGGGCCGGATCGTCTTCCAGGGCCGGCGGCGCCGGCCGTTCCCCCGCTGTCTCCGGACCGCCCGACGACCCCCGGGTTCCGGCGTCACCGGTCCGCTCCGACGGTCCCGGCTCGCCGTCGGCCCCGGGCGCCGCCATCGGCCCGGAGGGCTTGGGGCCGGCCATCCCGGCGGCATCGGTGACGTCATTCATGTTTGTTGCACCGGGCGCAGATTCGGCGTCCGTGGCCTGGGCCATGACCTCGGTGCGGGATGGGGTGGAGGCGGACGGGGATCCGGTTGCGGTGTCAGGCGGCGTGGCCCCGTCCTGCCTGGCTACGCCGCTTGCCGGTGACGCCGCACGGGTGGCGGCCGGCATCGTCGGCGCCTCGACCTGGCGACTCATGATCGCGGCCGGCGGCAGGATGCGGCGGTGGGTTTCTTCGACCGCCGTCCCGGACTCCGCTGCCCCATCGCTCTCAGCCAGGTAGGCCGACAGTGAATCCAGCGCCGCCTTGGCAGCCACGCCGTCGCTCAGCGCCCAGACGGCGGTGCCGGTGACTACGATGCCGGTCAGGAAACCCAGTGATCTGATCATCTCTTCTCTCCTTCCGAGGATGCCCCGGCCGCCGACCCGGGGGCGTCAGTTCTTGCCTCAGCCCCTGCCTTAGCGATAGGCCACCCGGGCCTGGTCGCCTTGAAAATCCAGCCGCAGCCCCCGCCAATCCAGGGCATCGCTCGCGGCCGGCATGGCCCTGCCCAGGGCCCGGTTCCAGCGTTCGAGAGCAGCGCCGTTCAAGGCCCGGCTGCCGCAGTCAGAGGGCAGTTGCTCGACCAGCTCCCGTAACCGGCCGCTGGCCCGGTCGCCACCCACGCCCACTGCGAATACGGTCAGACTTTCGGCATCGCCTAACGCGACCGATGGGCTGAACAGGGGGTGACGCAAACGGTCCCCCGGTGACAGGCGCACCGGTGCGGCAATGCCGCAGCCGGCGGGCGCCATCCGCACCAGCCCGCGGCCCGAGCGCAGGGCCAGCAGGTAGACCTCGACCGTGGTCCGGGCCTCTACCTCTACCGCCAGCCGGTGGTCGATCAGGCCGACGCCGGACGGCTCGGCAGTGGTCGCCGGACCGAGACATCGCCCGGGCTCGCAGGGCTCAGCCATGCGCAGAAGGCGTAACGGTCCGATACCCGGAACGGATGCCAGGCGCTGGACCGGCACAGGCTCCGGCGCCGGTTCGACAGGGATTTCGGCCATCATGCTCGGGCCTTCGGCAACAGGCACGGGCGATGCCGGCTGACCGCTGACGTAGGCGGCCGCGGCAATGCTGGGCAATTCTTCGTCCGGGGCCGCCGGGCGCACGGACACCCAGAACTGCCGCAAGCCCCCCTCCAGATCATGCCCCTCGCCCCGTATCAGGACATTGGCGGAAGCCGATGCCTCGACCAGGCGCAACACGCCGGCCCGGGCCAGATGTTTCGCCACCAGTCCGGTGGCCGCATCCGCCAGGGGATCGTCATCGGCCGGGACCACCCATGCGCGCAGGTCCTCGGCCGGGTGTGCCAGCAGATCGCAGGCCAGGTTGGCGGCGATACGTGAAGCCACCAGGTCCGGTTGCCCGGCAGTGAAAGGCAGCGCTCGCTGGCCACGCAGCCAGTCCAGTTCATGGCGTTCGGCCACGCGCCGGCGTTCCGCCGCCGTGAGACGACCATTCCAGCTGCGGGCGTAGCCGGCCACCCAGCTACCTTCTTCCAGATCCATGATCCGTATCTGTACCCGCGCCCCGGACCCGCGCAGGACGGTCTCCACCGCTATCACGTGGCGCTCCGGCGGCGGCCGGCAATCCAGGCGGGTGCTGCCGTCATAGGCCAGGGTCATCTCGCCGCTTGCGGCCACCACCCTGACCCCGGGCGCTCTTGCAAGCCGGTCACCGAGACGCTCCGCAATCCAGAGACTCAGACCGTCGGGGTTCGGCTCCGGCTCCCCGCCACGCATCACGGAGACCCGCAGCGGCAGACCCTTGAAGCGCGGGTGGGTCACCATCTGCTCGGTCAGCCAGGGCTCGACCTCCCGGTCCAGCCAGATATCCAGATCCGGTTCCGCCATCGCCGTGACCGGCGGCGCCAGGAACAGTGCCAACAGCGCGGCCAGGGAGAACAACCGCCTCGAATTGGAGCGCTCAGGCTTCATCGCCGTCCTCCAGTCTTACCCGGCCACGACTGTCGATGACCAACTCGCCGTGCTCGTTGTCACGCAACAAGGCAGCCAGGTCACGGGAGGTGCGCGCCGGCAGGGTGACGCCCCAGACGGCACCGCGGGTTCCCGGCGACTGAGCGGCCGCATCCCGCAACAGCTGCGGAACCGTGTCGGCGGCGATGGCGTGGAATCGGACCGGCGGTGGCGCCTGGGCGAACCGGGCGCCGGCGTCGCCGAAGCCCAGTTGCCATGCCTGACCACCATCGATGAGGAATACCCCCGCCTCGCCGCGGCTCACCAGCCTCAGCATCGCTGCATCGGAGTCGAACCGCAGGGTGAAGCCGCGCTGCTCGGGGACCGGCTGGGGCCGGGTCTGCTCCGATGACTCGGGAGCCGGCGATTCAGGAGCGGGCGTTTCGGGAATGGGCGGCATCTCGGGCACCGGTTCGGCTCCGGCAATCGGCGGCGACAGCGACGGCTCCGGTATGGCCCGGGCGACGGCCACGGGCTCCGGCCGCGGGGCCGGGATCGCCGGCGATGTCCGTTTCGGCGTCGGCGGCTCCTTCGTTAGAGTGACGACGCCAGCATCCGCGACCCGGGTCGAGCTGGGTGGGGGAGGCGTCGGAGACGCCGGCGTCGTCACGGGGACTGGTTCGCTCGCGGCGGGCGGCGGCATGGGCTGCGGGCCCGGGACCGCAACCCGGGTGGCGGGCTCGATCTCCTCCGCGGCCGTCTCCCGGCTCGTGGCCTGCTCCACCAGGGTGGAGATCGCCACCAGACACAACGCGAGGATGGCGACGAAACGCATCACGTCCGCCTGCAACTCGGTCTCTGCCGTATCGCCGGAGGCGCCGTGCCATGGCCAGTTCGCGTTCACGGCTTCGGCTCCGGTCCGGGGGGCGGCCCGGCGACACGCCGTTCGATGGCGGACAGGCTGATGCGGATGGCGGTGAGGTCCCGGCGCTGCTCGCGCCCGTAATAGCGCTTCAACTCGCTGCCCACCGTCAGGGTCTTCCATACCCGCATGAGGTAGCCGCCGACGCCGCCGAAGATGGTGGTGGACAGGGCCAGCAGGATGCCGCCGTCGACCATCCTCTCCAGCACCTCGACGCCGCCGCCGGGTCCGGCATTGCCGGCCAGGGCCTGGACCAGCGCCCCGCGCATGCCGATGGCCGTCCAGATCACGCCGACGCCGAAGAACACACTGGTCCAGACGTCGGACAGATGATCGGCCTGACCGACCTCCTGCATGGGTGCGCCTTCGGCCAGCGCCCTGCGCAGACGCTCCAGGCTGAGGGCATAGAGCGTCAGGATCAGGGCGAACACCGGCGTCGACATGCCGAGGTTGCGCCAGATCCACGATGCGAGGCCCGCGATCCGCTCGCCGAGGGACCCGCTGGCGGTCTGATCCGCCGCCAGGGCGAGGATAAGGGCCGCCAGGGCCACAGTCAGTACGCCGGCCGAGAGCCCCGCGGTGAAACGCTGACGCTGGGTCGCCATGAGGACAGCCTCACCGGCCTCCGGCGGCACAGGCCCGGCAGGTCGCCGCGAGCACCAGTTCGGTCTCCTGGAGCAGACGGTCGGCCCGGTAATAGCCTTCCTGATCCAGCGAGGCCTTGAGCATGCCGCGCTCCTTGTCGGCCAGTTCGCGCTCCATGTCGTCGAGCACGTCGTCCCGGACCGGGCAGGTTTGTGCACAGTTGTTGTAGTCACCCTGCAGGGAGACGAACTTGACGTTGAAATAGCGGTTCCAGGTTTCCTGGGCCTGGCGCTTGCTCAGCAGGCCTTCGTCGGCCGCCCAGACCAGGAAATCACTGAATGCACGCTTGTTCTCGGGCTGCGGGTCGCCGGCCGCGGTCTCCAGCAGCTGGTCCATGTAGCTGTCGAAGTAAGCCACGCAGCCGGCCTGCAGATTGGATCGGGCCGAATCGATGGCGCTGTCCAGATTGCGGGTCGGCGCCAGACTGCACTCGGGCGTTGAAGTGGCGCAGCCGCTGGCGGCGCCGATCAGGCCCAGGGCGACGATGGCCCGGAGCACGATTGAAGTGATGGATCTGTTCATGAGGATTCCCCGTATGGTTACTGTCCTGGGTGTCGTCCGGCTGTTCATCGATCACCACTCCAGCGGACTTTCGTACTCGGTCTGACCGACACCGGGCGGCGGCCCGGCCAGCTCGACCACCTGGCCCGATTCACCGAACAGGATCGACTTGACGCCGTCCACCACCTGCTGCATCTCGGGCGTGATGACGCCGAAGGACTGATTGAGCTCCTCGAGCAGAGTGGCGCGGCCGATCTCCTCCTGGGTCTGGGCGATCAGCACCGAGGCCTCATCCATGTCCAGGTAGATGTCAGCCGCCACGACCGCCAGGGAGTGGTCGGCCTGACGGCCCGATTGTGCGACCAGGCTGTAGTACTGACGGAAGCGCTCGGACAGCCGCAGTCCCGAGCGACCGCGCAGCTTGGGCTGGACGGGCTCGGCGCCGTCGGGCTGGTTGCCCAGCAGCGTCTCCTGCAGGGTCCATGGGGTCATCTTCAGCCCGAGTTCGGAACGCAGCCGCTTCTCGAGACTGGTGCGGGTGCTGTTGACCGCCCGCTCCATGTCCGGCAAGCGCTGGGCCATGATGTCCAGCATCTCCATGTAGGAAGCGCCGAGCTGTTTGGCGATCCGGGCACATCCTGGATCCTCCACCGCGCCGTCGCATTTGCTCTCCACGTAGAGCTGCTGCTGCCGATCTAGCCGGGATATCA
>JASFJM010000061.1:0-12229 GCA_050122055.1 Gammaproteobacteria bacterium
TGGATCTGTCGCTCAACACCAAGGCCCTGGTGTCACAGCGCCTGCTGCCGCGGGAAAGCGGCAGCGGCCGGGTGGCGGCGATGGAGATCATGCTCAACTCGCCCCTGATCGCCGACCTCATCTTCAAGGGCGAAGTGGCCCAGATCAAGGAAGTGATGTCCAAGTCCACGCGCCTGGGCATGCGCACCTTCGACCAGTCTCTTTTCGATCTCTACGAACAGGGCCTGATCTCCTACGATGAGGCGATGCGCAATGCCGATTCCATGAACGAGGTGCGGCTGCGCATCAAGCTCGAGAGCAAGCGCGGCGCCAAGGAGATCGACGCCGATCAGTTCGAGGTCGTCGAAGACGTGGAGAAGAGCGGGTATTTCAACATCCGCGGCTGATGCCGTTGCACGGCCGGCTCGCAAGGATCAGCAGGGAACGCGCACCCAGTCATGAATCTCAAACCGTTGCTCAAGCTGATGGCGGAGAAGAACGCCTCGGACCTGTTTTTTACGCCCAAGGCCCCGATCAAGATCAAGATCGAGGGCAAGATCATGTCCCTGGGCAAAGAGCTGCTGACCGTCGATCAGGTCAGGGACGCGGCGGTGGGCATCATGACAGGTCCGCAGACCGACCAGCTCGACCGCGATCTGGAGATCGATTTTGCTATCTCCGAGCCGGGCCTCGGCCGGTTCCGGGCCAACGTTTTCTACCAGCGCGGCAACATCGCCATGGTGCTTCGCTATGTGACCCTGAACGTGCCTCAGCTCTCCGAGCTGAATCTCCCGCCCATCCTGGAGAGCCTGTCCATGGCCAGGCGCGGGCTGGTGCTGATGGTGGGCGCCACCGGATCCGGCAAGTCCACCACCCTGGCGGCGATGATCGACCATCGTAACGAGAACTCCTCCAATCACATCATCACTATCGAGGAGCCGATCGAGTTCCTGCACCCCAACAAGAAATCGATCGTCAACCAGCGCGAGCTCGGGCTCGACACTTTGTCATACAACAAGGCCCTCAAGAGCGCCATGCGCGAAGCACCGGATGTGGTCCTGATCGGCGAGATCCGCGATCGGGAGACCATGCAGGCGGCCATCACCCTGGCCGGTACCGGACACCTCTGCATCGCCACCCTGCATGCCAACAACGCGGCCGAGACCCTGGACCGGATCATCAATCTGTTCCCCCAGAGCCAGCACCGCCAGATCTACATGGATCTGTCCCACTATCTCCGCGCCATCATCGCCCAGCGTCTGGTCATCGGACGCAATGGCAAGCGCCTGCCGGCGGTGGAGGTGCTCCTGAATACGCCGCACGTGGCCGATCTGACCACGAAGGGAGACGTAAGCGGCATCAAGGAGGCGCTGCAGGAGAGCAATGAAGAGGGCATGCAGAGTTTCGATGCCTCCCTGTATTCTCTCTACCAGCAGGGTCTGGTCGATCTGGAGACCGCCCTCTCCAACGCCGATTCGTCCACCGATCTGGAAGCGAAGATCAACTTCGGCTGAGGGGACCGTCTCAGGCTGCCGGCGGGAACACCTGGTCTGCGTCGAAGACCGGGCCATCGACGCAGACGCGTTTCATCGCCAGCCCTTCTTCGGTGTGCACCGGCACCGTGCAGCCGGCACAGCCGCCGACCGCGCAGGCCATGAATTCTTCCAGCGAAACCTGGCACGGCAGCCCGAAGGTCTGAGCCACCCGGGCCGCGGCTTCCAGCATCGGGGTCGGGCCGCAGGCAAAGATGCCGACTTCCGCCAGCGTCTCCGGAGCGAGGTCCGAAAGCCACTCCCGGGCCAGGTCGGTGATGAAACCGGGATAGCAGCCGGGCAGCCCGGCGGCGCTGGCCAGGCGACTGGGCACGCCCAGACCATCGAGCAGCTCCAGGCTATGGCCCGCTTCCTCCGGCATGCCGGCGACAGGAGACTGTGACGGCCGGGTAGAAAACGGGAATGGCACCTCCGATCCCATCAACACCAGCGGCTGCCAGGCGTGGTCACGGTCCTGCCTCAGGGTATCCGCCAGGAAGATCATGGGCGGGATGCCGACGCCACCGCCCAGCAGCAGCGGACGGGGCCGCCGGGGATCGGGCCGGAATCCCTGGCCGATCGGGCCGAGCAGGCTCAGCCGGTCCCCGGGACGCTTCTCCGAGAG
Source organism: Gammaproteobacteria bacterium (assembly GCA_050122055.1). GTDB lineage: Bacteria > Pseudomonadota > Gammaproteobacteria > Steroidobacterales > XN24 > CAMYOC01. Next base: position 2,137 of record JASFJM010000061.1, read on the forward strand.
TGCCCGCAGGCCGTGACCGACGATCTTGTACAGGAATTCCAGCGTCCCCTGGTCCGGATCCGAACGCATGATCGACAGCGGACGCCGCATGGGCACCGCCGGGTCGCAGGTGATGTGGGCGAAGCTGCCTGCCCGGGCGACGGCGGCGCAGCGGGGCGAACGTACTGTGAGGATGAACTGCTCGGCCGGATGAGCCGCCTGATCCAGGACCTCCGCATCCTCCAGCAGGATGGTGTTGCGATTCGCTTTGCTCAAGATAGTGCCATCATGCCGCGGGGACGCATCGGGGCCGTCATTATAATCGGCGGCCGGATCAGGCGCCTATCACGGCTTCCATGACCGCCATCCGCACGGCCACACCGTTGGTGACCTGCTCCTCGATCACGGATTGTTTGCCGTCGGCCACGTCCGGCGCTATCTCCACGTTGCGATTCATGGGGCCGGGGTGCATGACGATGGCGTCATCCCGGGCCAGCCGCAGACGCTGCGGGTCGAGTCCGAAGCGCCGGAAGTAGTCGGCCGGGTCCGGCACCGAATTTTCGGACATCCGCTCTTTCTGGATCCGCAGCGCCATCACCACATCGGCGTCCCGGATACCCAGGTCCACGTCGTCCACGATCCGGGCGCCGGGGAAATCCCGGGCGTCCGGCCGCAGGTGTTCCGGAGCCACCAGCCGCAACTCACCGACGCCGAGGACGGCCAGGGCGTGGGCCGCCGACCGGGCGACCCGGGAATGATGGATATCCCCGATGATGGTCACGACCAGGTCGTCGAAGCGGCCCTTGTGGCGCCGGATGGTCAGCATGTCCAGCAGTCCCTGGGTGGGATGATTGAGATGGGACTCGCCGGCATTCAGCACCCGCACATGGGGCGCGACGTGACCGACGATAAACTCCGGGACCCCGGCCTGGGCGTCCCGCACCACGAAGACGTCGCACTGCATGGCTTGCAGCGTATAGATGGTATCCAGCAGGCTTTCGCCCTTGGCCCGGGACGAGGTGCTGACGTCGAGGCTGAGTACGTCCGCGCCGAGGCGGCGCGCGGCCAGCTCGAAGGATGCGCGGGTCCGGGTGCTGGGTTCGAAGAACAGATTGGCCACCGTGCGGCCCGCCAGAGACTCATTGCGGGCCGGCAGTTCGCCGGCCGGCCGCAGGAAGGCCTCGGCGCGATCCAGCAGATCGATGATCTGGCCCCGTTCGAATCCCTGCAGGGTAATCAGATGGCGCAGCCGGCCCGCCGGGTCGAACTGAGAGATCATTCCTCGGCTCCTCGTTGATCAGGGTGGTCCAGCCAGCTCTGCAGGATGACGGCCGCCGCTTCCCGATCCACGTCTGCGGCCCGCGTCCTGCGTTTTCTCTCGCCGGAGTCCCGTGCCGACCGCAGCCGGTGCGCCGCTTCCCTGGAACTCAGCCGCTCGTCGACAAATTGGACCCTGGTGCGGCAACGAGCCTGCAGGCGGCCCGCGAAGCGGCGGGCGGCGCGGCTCATTTCGCTCTCCGAGCCATCCATATTATAGGGCAGCCCGACCACCAGACACTCGGGTTTCCACTCCGCGACAATCGCCTCCAGCCGCGTCCAATCCGGCTGACCGTCGCGGCAGTCGACATCGGCGATGGGCCTTGCCTTGCCGCCGAGATCGCTGCCTACGGCGACCCCGATCCTGCGCCGGCCGAAGTCGAAGCCCAGCGCCAGCATCTCCGTTCCCGGGCCGGTCCCGCCCTCAGGCGTGACCGGCCTCCGTGCTCAACAGATCCAGGTCGATCCCGATCAGGGCCGCGGCGGCGCGCCAGCGCTTTTCGAACGGGATGTCGAACAGTATTTCCGTATTGGCCGGCACTGTCAGCCAGGCGTTGGCGGCCATCTCGGCTTCCAGCTGGCCGGCGCCCCAGCCGGCGTAACCGATGGCCACCAGGGCCCGTTCCGGGCCGTCGCCTGCGGCCATGGCCTCGAGCACGTCCCGGGAAGTGGTGACCGATACCGCCTCGGAGACCGCCAGGGTCGAGTTCCATTCGCGCTCGCTGCCGTGGATCACGAACCCGCGCTCGACCTGCACCGGCCCGCCCTGGAGCACCGGCAGTACGCTGATCGCCTGGTCATCGCATTCCAGCGACATCTGGGAGAAGATTTCGCCCAGGGCCAGGTCCATCGGCCGGTTGATCACCAGTCCGAGGGCGCCGTCTTCGTTGTGCTCGCAGATAAAGGTGACCGTGCGGTCGAAATTCGGATCGCCCATGGTCGGCATGGCGATCAGAAAGTGGTCGGTGAGATACGGGTCGGCCATGGCGCCATTATATACGCCGCTCCGGCGGGTCCGGGGGCGCGAGCGGAGTCAGGACCGCTCGTCTCCGGGCCCCATATTCGGCCGTGCTCCCTCCAGGAATCGCCATTCATAGGCAAAGCGCAGCACCGAGTAGTGTTCGCGCAGGTCCCTGGGGAACGGATCGAACGGAGATGCCAGCTTCAGGATCCGGATCGCGGCCTCGTCCAGAGTCGGCTCGCCCGAGCTCTCGCGTACGGAGATCTCCGCGATCGAGCCGTCGGCCCGCAGGGCGATCTCCAGCACCGGACTTCCTTCCAGCCGGAGCCTGCGCGCCGCGTCCGGGAAATTGAGGGTGCCGACGCGCTCTACCTTGTCCTTCCATGAGGAGAGATAGTCGGCGAACAGCGTCTGCCGGGTGTTGACGGCGAGGAAGCGCTCGCGAGGGTCCCGGGCCCTGGCGACCGGCGTAAGCGTGAGCAGCTGGCGGGATCCCGGCGACAGGGCGGGGCGCTCCTGTTCGGCGTCGAGGATGGCCTTGTCCTCGTCCTCGCTGCGGCTGGAGACCAGGTCGCGTTCCTCGCTGCCGGATGCCGGAGAGGGCTCGGGATCGGCCGCGTCCGCCTCCGCTTCGAAGGGGTTCACCTGTTCCCTGGCCGCCTCCAGGACCGGGTCCACGTCGTCCTCGGTGTTGCCGCTGCCCCGCTGGTCCTGACGACCGAGATAATCGGGATCGTCCACCGTCTCCTCGGGCAGTTCGTCAGAGGAAAGCACGATCTCCAGCGCCGGCGTGACCGGCTTGTCGATACCATCCGGGGCGGTAAAGCTGATGCCGAGGATCAGCACCGCGTGCGCGGCCAGGGCGATGCCCAGGGCGTATGGCATGGTCAGGGCGCGACCCGGGCGCCGGGCGCTCACGGCCGCCTCTCCGCCCGCCGGCCCAGGATGCGGAGCACGCTGGCCGCAATCAGACCGCTGACCGTGCCGAACAGGAGCGCCGCGCTGAGTAGCACGGGTACCAGCTTGAGCAACGCGGGGTGGGGGATAAACAGCAGATAGGCTACGGTGATCTGCCCGCTCATGTGAGCCAGGGAAGACACTACGCTCAGACCGACAGGGCCCACCCGCCGGCCGCCGACCGCGCCGGTCAGGGCCAGGGCAGACAATGCCGCCACCGCGCCGGTCGCGCTCAGCAGGAACGTCGGGCTGAGGAAGGTGCCGACCAGCAGGCTGCCGACCAGGACCCGCATGGCGGCGACCCATAGCGCCAGCCTGAGCCCGTGGCGCAGATACACGATCAGGGTGATGACGTTAGCGAGGCCGGGCTTGACCCCGGGCAGGGGGCTGGGGAAGGCGGCCTCCAGGATATGGATGGCGATAGCCAGGGCGGCATAGCCGGCGACCAGGCGGTCGTCCCGGCCGCTGCCGGCCCCCGGCTGACTGATCGTCGTGATCTGTTCCGTGGTGCTCATCCGGTCACAGGTTGATCGCGTCGAATTCTCGCTCGCCGCCGAGCACTTCCACGACCACACCATTGGGCAGGCAGGCCGCCACCTCGCCCGAAAAACGCAGCCAGCCGCTGTGGACACAGTAGCGGCCAGGGCAGGGGGAATCCATGAACCGGACCCGGCCGCCGTCGACCATGATCGTGCTGACGCCGATGCGACCGTCTATTTCGAATGTCCCATCCTGGTGCAGGGACAACTCGGTGGTCTGATTGCGGTCGACGGTCACCAGCACCTCGTGACCTTCGCCCCTGGGTCCCCAGAAGGCGCCGAAGGAGGCGCCGACCAGACCGGCCGCCAGCAGCAGGATCAGGATGTCGCCGCCCCGGATCAGGGCGCGGGCAGGCGCTGGATTTTCACTTCCGGCTTTGGATCCGGGATCAGCCAAGTGCGGGCCTCCATCTCTGGCGTCATGTGGATGGTACCCGAAGTCTCCACCAGCATGACCTGATCCACCCCGAGCAGCCCGGCGACCCGTGGCCAGTCCCCGGGCCCGGCCACGAACAGGGCAGTCGCCGCGGCGTCGGCCAGGGCCGCCTCCCGGTGGATGACCGTGACCGAGGTGACACCCTCGGCGGGGTAACCGTCCCGGGGGTCAATGATGTGGTGGTAGCGCCGGCCCTCGTGGACGAAATAGCGTTCATAGTCGCCCGAGGTAAACACGCTTTCGTCGCCTTCCACGTCGATTGCCGCCAGCATGCCCTCGCCCCGGGGATCCCGCACGCCGATCCGCCATTGCCGGTCGCCGTGACGGCCGATCGCCCGCAGGTCCCCGCCGGCGTTGACGATGGCGTTATGAATGCCCCGGGTCCGCAGCAGGTCGATCGCCATGTCCACGGCGACACCCTTCGCGAAGCCGCCCAGGTCCACCGCCGCCGCGGTCGCCAGCGTCAATTCCCGGCTCTCGGGCCGCCAGATCTGATAAAGGGGGCGATTGTCGGCGATGGCGCGTCCGATGGCGTCGGCATCGGGGGGCGCGGTCGGCGTCAGGTCTTCGGAACTGAAGGCCCACAGCCGGATCAGTCTGCCGACGGCCGGATCGAACAGGCCTTCGCTGTCACGGCTGATGGCGGCGGCACCGTCCAGCAGTCCCGCGAGGTCTTCATCCACGGGCAGTGCCCGGCCGCTGTCGGCGGCAGCGTTCAGGCGTCCCAGTTGCCCGTCGCCCCAGGGGTCCCAGCGTCGCTGCAGCTCATGGAACAGCGTCTCCACCTCGGCGCCGGCGGCCCCCACCGTCGCCGTATCCTCGTCGTACACGGTCACTTCGACCAGCGTACCCATGGCCTCGAAGCGCACCCGCCTCGATTCCTGCGGCTCGGCGCAGGCCCCGAGCACGCAGGCCATGAGCACCAGCGCGCCCAGACCGGCCCGATAGCGGCTCACGGCCCTGAAGCGCCGGCTCACAGGCGCTTCTCGATGGCGTCGAACAGCAGCCCGCAGATGTTGTCTCCGTACATCCCGTCCAGTTCTCTGATCCCGGTCGGGCTGGTCACGTTGATCTCGGTCAGATAGTCGCCGATGACGTCGAGTCCGGCGAATATGATGCCCTTGTCGCGCAGGATGGGACCGACTCTGGCGCAGATCCAGCGATCCCGGTCGGTCAGTTCGCGTCCCTCGGCGGTGGCGCCGACCGCAAGATTCCCCCGGTTGTCTCCGGCGGGAGGGATCCGTGCCAGCACATGGGGATAGGGTTCCCCGTCGATGAGCAGGATGCGTTTGTCCCCGCCCGTGCTGATCTCGGGGACGTAATGTTGTGCCATCGCGAAACGGCTCTCATCGGCGGTCAGGGTCTCGAAGATGACGTTGGCGTTGGCATCGCCGGAGTGGACCACGAAGATGGAGCGGCCGCCCATCCCGTCCAGCGGCTTGACCACGATGGCGCCCTGCTGTTCCAGGAATCGACGCATCTCGTCCATGGATCGGGTGATCAGCGTCGGAGGACAGCACTCCGGGAACCACATGGTATAGGCCTTCTCGCTCACGTCCCGCAGGCTGTTCGTGCGATTGACCACCAGACAGCCGGCTTCCTCGGCCCGCCCCAGAAGATAGGTCGTGTAGACGTACTCCATGTCGAACGGCGGGTCCTTCCGCATCAGGATCACGTCCAGCTCGCCCAGGGAAGACAGCTGTGGGGAATCCAGCTCGAACCAGCGCTCTCTGTCGTCCGCCACCCGCAGCGGCCGGACCCGGGCCCGCAGATGGCCGTCTTCCACGAACAGGTCGGCCTGCTCCATGTAGTTGATCTCCCAGCCACGGGATTGCGCTTCCAGCAGCATGGCCAGGGTGCTGTCCTTGACCGGTTTGATGCTGCCGATCGGGTCCATGACGACACCGAGACGGGGCGGGTTTTTGGCCATGCGGTCTCTCCCAGGAGATCGGGTTCCGGCCCTTGCCGGCCACCGGAAAATACGGGCTGCGTAATATAGCAGCATCGCCCCGAATGGCGGTGCCGCAATAGGGTGACGGGCTGCATGGCGGCTGCCGCTTCAATATGTTAAAAGGCCTCCCAAGGAATCGCGCCGTTTGTGCGCCCGACGGGCCCGGGACCGATCCGGCGAACGCGTTATTGCTCGATCACGAGGAGGAATGAGTGGACAGGGTCAATCCCAAGGATCTGCGCGGGCTGAAAGTGCTGGTGATCGATGACAGCAAGACCATACGCCGCACCGCAGAGACGCTTCTGTCCCGGGAGGGATGCGAGGTATTTACTGCGGTCGACGGCTTCGATGCCCTGTCGAAGATCGCCGATCATCATCCAGACATTATCTTCGTCGACATCATGATGCCCAGGCTGGACGGTTATCAGACCTGCGCCCTGATCAAGCACAACAAGGTTTTCAAGAAGACCCCTGTCATCATGCTGTCCAGTAAGGACGGCCTGTTCGACCGGGCGCGGGGACGAATCGTCGGCTCCGAGCAGTATCTGACCAAGCCCTTTACCAAGGATGAGCTGATCAATGCGATCCACTCCCAGCTCGGGGCGCCGGCTACCACTCACTAAGGACGTCGCAGGAGGATCTGCCATATGCCATTGGTTCTGATCGTCGACGACTCGCCGACAGAGGTTCACGTTATCCGCGGCTTCCTGGAGAAGAACGGCTTCGAAACCGATGCCGCCGGTGACGGGAGTGAAGGCCTCGAAAAAGCGCGCAAGCTGAAACCCGACCTGATCATCATGGACATCGTCATGCCCGGCATGAACGGCTACCAGGCGACCCGGGAACTGTCCAAGGATCCGGAGACCTGTGCCATACCGGTGCTCATGGTGACCACCAAGGGCCACGAGACCGATCGTATCTGGGGCCTGCGCCAGGGCGCGGTGGATTATCTGGTCAAACCCGTCTCCGAGCAGGAACTGGTCTCCAAGATCAAGGCGGCGCTCGGACAATGAGCGCCGGCACCGAACAACTCACGCCGCTGCAGGCACTGCGGGACCGCCCGTTCGAGCTTCTGCAGGAGATGGAGCAGCGGGGGCTGCGTGCGGCCTCGGGCGGTGCCGGCCAGAGTGCCGAGGAGTGGGTCGGTCTCGCCTTCCGCCTGGCAGGAGAGAACTTCGTCGCCCCCCGGGAGGATGTTCGCGAGGTGATGGTCTTTCCGGACAGCTTCACCCGTATCCCGGGCTCCAAGGAGTGGATAAGAGGGCTCGCCAACGTCCGCGGTCAGCTGGTGCCGGTGATCGACTTCAAGGCATTTCTGGGCGGCGGCGATACCCGGGTGGGGCGCGACACCCGTCTGATCGTGGTGAATCACCGGGACGTACCCGCCGGACTGATGGTGGACGAGGTGTTCGGATTCCGGCGTTTCGAGGCGGAGCAGAGGATCGAGGAGAACCCCCAGACCGTACTGCGTTGCGAGAAATATCTGCAGGGCGCTTTCCGGCAGGACATGGATGCCTGGCCGATGTTCAGCCTGACCCGGATGGTGGAGAGTCCCCACTTCCTGCAGGCCGGCCAGAATGAAAATTGATCAGGTCAACGATGACACTTCCGGGTAGGTAACGATGGACGAAATGCATTCCGGCGTCAGGCGCATGCCCGTGTTGGGCGCGATCCTTGTCCTGCTCCTCGTGTTGGCTGGCGCGAGTCTCTACTACGCGCTCCAGAACCGGGCCGCCGGTGGCGCGGTGGGTGAACGGGTGGCGGTCCTTGCCCAGGCGGCAGCGACGATGCCCGGCGCGGCCTATGCGGCCCGGGGCGGCGAAGCCGACGCCTTCGCCCGCCTCGATGCCCTCAATCAGGAGGGCAGGAATGCCTTCGAGCGCCTGCCCGAGCGGATGAAACCCGCTGCTTTCGAAGCCCTGTCGGGAGCCGCCGTGTCCGTGGTCGCCAGCCGGCAGGACGTGCTGGGCGCCAGCGCCGCCGCCGCCGACGTGGCCCAGCAGGCCGCGACGATCCTCGACAGGCTGGGCGGGTTCACCGGCGATGTCGGTGGCGCCACCCGTCGCTCGCTGGACGAGGCTTCGGTGCTGGCCGGGCGGGTCTCGGTGAGCGCCAATGCCCTGGCTGCCGGGGTGCCCGACCCGGTTTCCCTGTCCCGGCTGCTGAGCGACGACGAAATGCGTCTCGGGCAGCTGATCCTGTCTTTTGCGGGGATCGATGCTCAGCCTGGCGTGCCGGCGTTGCCGGCCGCGGGGCGTGAGGCCGAGATAGAAGGGCTGGAGCAGGCCTACCGGGCGTTGAGTGACAGCGCCCTGACCCTGATCGCCTCGGCCGACGCGCTGGAAGGCGTGACCGAGGGGGCAGCGGCGGTGGCCGCCCGGTCCCGCGAGCTGCAGACCCAGTTGGGTGCGATGCCGAAGGGCGCCAGCGGTTCAATCGGACCGATCAATCTCAGCAGTCCGTGGCTGCCCCTGGGGCTGGTGGCGGCGGCGCTGCTGGTGGCGCTGGGCCTGACGGCGATCAGTTTCTCCGGCGAGGACACCCGGCGCACGGCCGAACTCCAGGGGCGCCAGAACGAGCGCAACCAGGCGGCCATCCTGCGTCTGCTGGATGAGCTGGGGAGTCTCGCCGACGGTGATCTGACGGTCCAGGCCACGGTGACCGAAGACATCACCGGCGCTATCGCGGATTCGATCAACTATGCCATCGAGGCGCTGCGGGAACTGGTCACCACCATCAACGAGACCGGCATCCGCATCGACGCGGCGGCGCGACAGACCCAGGCCACCGCCGGTCATCTGGCCCAGGCCAGCGAGACCCAGTCCAAGCAGGTGGCCGACGCCTCCGAATCCATCGCCCGGATGGCCGCTTCGGTGGAGGCCGTGTCCGGTGATTCCGAACGATCCGCAGACGTGGCGCGCCATTCCGTGGATGTGGCTCATAAGGGCGGGGACGCCGTGCGTCGCACCATCGAGGGCATGAACACCATCCGCGAGACCATCCAGGAGACGTCCAAGCGGATCAAGCGGCTGGGAGAAAGCTCCCAGGAGATCGGCAATATCGTCGAGCTGATCAACGACATCGCCGAGCAGACCAATATCCTCGCCCTCAACGCCTCGATCCAGGCTTCCATGGCCGGTGAGGCCGGGCGCGGGTTCGCCGTCGTCGCCGACGAGGTGCAACGTCTGGCCGAGCGATCGGCCAACGCCACCAAGCAGATCGAGGTGCTGGTCAAGACCATCCAGTCGGATACCAACGAAGCGGTGATATCTATGGAGCGCAGCACCACGGACGTGGTCGGCGGTGCGCTCCTGGCGGAAAACGCCGGCGCTGCGCTGGACGAGATCGAGAGCGTCTCCAACCAGATCGCCAACCTGGTGCAGAACATCTCCGGCACCGCCCGCGAGCAGGCCGTGGCGGCCACCGACATCACCCGCAACATGGGCGTCCTGCGGGAAGTCAGCTCGCAGACTGCCGAGGCGACCGGTGCCACGTCGGAGTCGATCGGCAAGCTGGCGGACCTGGCGGCCCAGCTGCGGAATTCGGTAGCGGGATTCCGATTGCCCGACGTCCCGGCAGGCAGCGGTTCGGGCAAGAAGGCCAGGAAGGCCGCGTCCGGGGAGCGCCCGGCCAAGGCAAGGACCGGTTCGGCTTGAATGGCAACCGAGGCCAACAGGACGCCGCGACATAGATAGATGACCAAAGCTGTTTCACAGGCCCTGGTCTGGGTCAACGAGCAACTCGGGCCGACGCTGCAGGAAGCGCGTCAGGCGCTCGAGGAATATATCGAGCGGCCCGACAACACCGCCGCCCTGAGCCGTTGTGCAGAACGCATGCACCAGGTTCACGGCGCACTCCAGGTGGTGGAGGTCCACGGGGCGGCTCTGCTGGCGGAGGAGATGGAGCTGGTGTCCCAGGCCATGGTCGAGCATGCCGGCGACAACGTACGCCGG
>JASFJM010000062.1:0-12224 GCA_050122055.1 Gammaproteobacteria bacterium
CATGCCCATCTGACGGGTCTGGCCAGCGCCGGCCTGACCCACCTGCATCTGCTGCCGAGCTTCGATATCGCCACCATCGAGGAGGTCCGGGCCAACCGGGTGGAACTGGATGACCTGGTGGATGACCTGTGCGCGGCCAATCCGGCGGCGGCCGGCCTGTGCCCGGCCAACAACGGGCTGACCATCCGCGAGCTGCTGGAGCAGGCCACGGCCGATGACCCGACCTCGACCTTCCAGCAGCAGGTGGTCGGCTGGATGAACGACCTGGATGGCTTCAACTGGGGTTACGATCCCTGGCACTACGGCGTGCCCGAGGGCAGCTATGCCTCGGATCCGGACGGCGTGGCGCGCATCTACGAGTACCGCCAGATGGTCCAGGGCCTGGCCGACAAGGGCCTGCGCCTGGTCATGGACGTGGTCTACAACCACACCAACGCCGGCGGCCAGTCCAGCCGGTCGGTGCTGGATCGGGTGGTGCCGGGTTACTACCAGCGTTACAACGAGAACTCGGGCTCCATCGAGACCTCGACCTGCTGCGCCAATACCGCCACCGAGTTCGCCATGATGGGCAAGCTGATGGCGGATACCCTCGAGACGTATGTAGAGGACTACAAGGTCACCGGCTTCCGCTTCGATCTGATGGGCTTCCACACCAAGGCCCAGATGGAACAGATCCTGGCGGATCTGCGGGCCATCGACCCGACCGTGTATATCTATGGCGAGGGCTGGAACTTCGGCGAGGTGGCCAGCGATCGGCGCTTTGTCCAGGCCACCCAGTTCAATATGTCCGGGACCGGCATCGCCACCTTCACCGATCGGATCCGTGATGCCGTCCGCGGCGGCGGGCCGTTCGACAACGGCAATGCCCACGTAGTCAACCAGGGCTTTATCTCCGGCGGCGGCTACGATCCCAATGCCGAGAACAGCGTCGACGATGAGAATTTCATCGACGAGGCGCTGTGTTCCGCGGATCAGATCCGGGCCACCATGGCCGGCAGCATCTCGGACTACTCGTTCGTGGACCGCACCGGTGCCACCGTGACCGGCGCCGACGTGGGCTATGGGGACTGCGACAGCAGCACGCCCACCAGCTACGTGAGCGATCCGGAGGAGATCATCAACTATTCGGCCGCCCACGATAACGAGACCATCTGGGATATCTCCCAGTACAAGCACCCCGAGGCCACCAGCACGGCGGACCGGGTGCGGGCCCAGAACCTCGGTCTCGATGTCATCCTGCTGGCCCAGGGTGTGTCTTTCGTCCACGCCGGGCAGGATCTGTTGCGCTCCAAGTCCACGGATCGGGACAGCTTCAACTGGGGTGACTGGTTCAACAAGCTGGACTTCGGCGGCCAGGACAACAACTGGGCGGTGGGTCTCCCCAGCGAGGAGAAGAACGTCAACAACTATCCGGAAGTGATCCCGCTGTTCGAGAATCCGCTTACGGATCCGGTACCGGGTGACATCGCCTTCGCCAAACAGCACGCGCTGGAGATGTTCGAAGTCCGTGGCTCCACCGTCCTGTATCGCCTGCGGAGTGCGGACCAGATCAAGGAGCGGGTTGAATACTTCAACACCGGTCCGGATCAGGTGCTGGGACTGATCGCCCAGGGTCTCGACGGCTGCACTGGCAATGGCCTGGATCCGGAGTTCGGCTACGTGATGACCATCATCAATGCCAACGACGAAGACCAGACTATTGCCATCGACGAGTTCGCCGCCGACACCTTCACCCTCCATCCGGTGCTACAGACTTCGGTGGATACGGTGGTCCAGACGGCGTCTCACGATGCCAGCGGCTTCTTCGTCCCGGCCCGGACGACGGCGGTGTTCGTACGCGCCGAACAGTTCAGCTGTTCGCCGTTCGGCGTCGACGTGTTCGTGCGCGGTCTCAACCAGGACTGGACCGACAGCCCGGCCAACCAGCTGAGCTACGAGGGCGGCGTGACCTATACGGGTCGCTACACTATCGCCGGACTGGATCCGGCCGACCTGTCCTTCAAGGTCGCGTCGTCGGATTGGGCCACGGTCAACTGCGGCGCCGGCCAGGATCCGACGGTCAATCTGGATGAGCCGTACGCGCTCAACTGCGCGGACGGATCCGGCGATCTGGCGCTCAATGTGGCGGAGACCGGAGATGTGCAGATCACCGTGGACGCCACCGATCCGGCCAACCCGGTGCTGACCGCGTTCAAGGCGCCGCCGTTCACCGTGGATGTGTTCGTGCGCGGCTTCAATGGTGACTGGTCGGATAGTGCCGCCAACGAGCTGGACTTTATCGGCAACGACAGCTACCAGAAGGAGCTGGCTCTACCCGATCCGGCGGCTGCCGGCGCCCTGGATTTCAAAGTGGCGTCTTCAGACTGGTCTACGGTGGATTGCGGGAGCAACGGGGCCAATGTCGATGTGGGTGTGGCCTACACCATGAACTGTGCGGGTGGTGCACCGAATATCGTCCTCAACGACGATGGCGCGGGCCAGTACTCCTTCCATGTGGACGGTACCGACCCGGTCAATCCCGTGTTGACGGTGGAGAAGACGCCGCTGGCCGCGCAGGTCTTCGTGCGTGGTCTGAGCCAGGATTGGAGCGAGTCCAACCCGCTGCGTTACACGGGGAGCTCGACCTATCAGGCCACGGTCGCCTTGACCGGCCTGACGGCAGGCGATCTGGATTTCAAGGTCGCGTCATCGGATTGGTCGACGGTGGATTGCGGCAGCAACGGCAGCGATCTCGATCTGGATACGGCGTATGTGCTCAACTGCGCCGGGGGCGGGAATATCGTCCTCAACGCCGCCCAGACCGGGGATTACGACTTCGTGCTGGATGCCACCAACCCGGCCTCGCCGGAGCTGACTGTCAGCGGACCCTGACGGATAGCGGCTTACACATCGGCCCGGCGTCTGCGGACGCCGGGCCGTTTGTCTGGTCGGGGCTCGTTTGACCGTGACTGCGGGGCCGAGCAAACTCGGCGGCGGTCAATCCGGGCATCCCATGGGCAGGAAGAAAAAGCAGCAACGCTCGATCAGCGATCATCCCGATCCATCCGGTCAGCCGGCGCCGCCGGCGGTGCCGACCGGGTCCGGTCGCAGGGGGGGCTTTCTCCTGCTGGCGCTGATGTTGCCGGTCCTGTTGCTCGGCGCCGTCGAAGGCGCGTTGCGCGCCCTGGATGTGGCGCCCCGTATCCCCCTGTTCATCCCCCATCCCCAGCACCCCCAGTACAGTCTGGCCAACCCGGCCGCCGCGGGGCGTCTGTTCTCCCGGCCGGAGGCAGCGCCGAACGTGTCCATCGAGACCGGTTTCTTCGACACCCGGCGCTCGTCCGAAGCGCTGCGGCTGGTGGTCCAGGGTGGGTCCAGCGCCGCAGGCTTCCCCTATGGCTATGGCGCCTCGCCCGCCGCCATGCTGGAACAACGGTTGCGCCGGGAGAACCCGGCTCGCAGGATCGAGGTCATTTCCACCGCCATGTCGGCCGTCAACTCCTATGCCTTGTGGGAGTTCAGCGAGGAGATCATCGACATCGAGCCCGATGCGGTGCTGATCTATGCGGGTCACAACGAGTTTCTTGGCATTCTGGGCGTCGGATCCGCCTACAGCTCCAGCCGCTCGCCCGGGCTGACGCGTCTTATCCTCCGGCTGCGTGATTTCCGTCTCTACCGCTTGCTCGAGCGCATGCTCTCACCTGTGGGTGATCAGGCAGTCTCCGGCGACGGGGGCGATGGGGGCGAGGGCGGCACCCTGATGGCCCGGATCGCCGCCGAGCGCCGCATCCCGATGGACTCAGAGCTCTATCGGCGCGGTGTCGAGCAGTTCGAAGGCAATCTCGACCGGATCCTCCGGCGCTATGGCGAAGCCGGCATCCCGGTCTTTGTCGCCACGCTGGTGAGCAACGAGGCGGATCAACCGCCGTTTATCAGTGCGGCCGGGGCTGAGGGCGAGATCCGAGCTTCCGTCGAGGCCATCGACGACGGTGAAATGCCGGATCCGTCCGCCCGCAAAAGACTGGAAGATCTGGCCGCCGGCGGTAACGCCGATGCGGCCTATGCCCTTGGCAGATTGTCGGCCAAAGAAGGTCGAACGGAGGCCGCGCTCCAGGCCTTCCAGCGGGCACGGGATCTGGACCAGCTGCGCTTCCGGGCGCCGACTGCTTTCAATCGCATCATCCGCGAGCGGGCTGCGGCCCATGGCGCCACGGTGGTGGAGGCGGCGTCAGCCTTCCGCGGCGTGTCTCCGGGCGGCGTCATCGGCCACAGTCTGATCACCGAACATCTGCATCCCAATGCCGACGGTTACTTCATCCTGGCCGACAGTTTCCACCAGGCCCTGCTGGAGACCGGGTTGCTGGACGACGGCTTTACCGTCGTGGACGAGTCCACGGCCCGGGCGGAGATGCCCCTGAGCGCGGTGGACCGTCTGTTCGGGGAATACAAGCTTCTGCGGCTGATGGCGGACTGGCCGTTTGTGGAGACCCGAGGTGAGCCCGTGCTGCCGGCACCGGGCAGCAGCGAGGAAGTCCTCGCCCGGGAACTCTACGAGCAGAAGATCGACTGGCTCACGGCCCATCGGCGTCTGAAGGATCTCTACCGGCGCGAAGGCGACCGGGCGGAGTACCTGAGGGTGGCCCTGATCCTGGCTGACGCCTTCCCGTTCAGTGCCGCCGATCAGTTCGACGCAGCCAATGCGCTGCTGGCGGCCGACCGGCCGCTGCAGGCGGTCCGTTATCTGTATCAGGCCGCAGCGATCCGGCCTGATCATCTGCCGACCTGGCTGGCGCTGGGTGACGCCAGCGGCCGCAGCGGCCTGAAGCAGCATGCGCGCCGGGCGTACCAGAGAGTCCTGGAGATCGCGCCGGGTCATCCCCGGGCCAGTGCAGCCCTGTCTGAACTGGATCGGGATTAATTCAGCCGTCCGACGTGGATTCCTGCTGCAGTCGTTCCAGGAATACCGGCGCCCGGGGATGCTCGGGTTCCAGGGCCAGGACGCGTTTGAGCACCTGGATGGACTCGGCGGTGCGGCCGGACTGGTAGTAGGCCTGAGCCAGGCTCATCAGGAAACGGGTGTTGCGCCCCTGCAGACGCGCCGCCCGATGCAGCAAGGGCAGGGCTCGATCGGGATCGCCGGCCCTCAGCATCAACGTGCCGGCGAGATAGGACGAGTCCGGGTCGAACGGAAACGCGGTTGCCAGATTGCTGGCCACGCGCACCGACTCGTCCACGTCACCCTGACGTTGATAGACAGCCAGGGCCTGCTCCATGGCTGCACGCCAGGCGATCTGGCCGCTGAACCAGGCCTGGGCGATCTGCTCGATGTCGTCGGTGGGAGGCGGGGGCTGGTAGGGCTCCTTGACCGGCTTGAACGGCCAGTCCAGTTTCAGCCGCGCGACCCGATAGTCACCGGCGAGCCGGTCGATGGCCGTGACCGGCATCTCCTGTCGCGCCAGTCCGGCATCCACCGCACGGCCCGGCGTCCCCAGAACGTCCGCGGCCATGAGGCCGTCATAGATGGCATCGGCCATGATGAAGTATCCATCGATGTTCGGATGAAGATGCTCGACCATCAATTCGCTGCCGATGGATCCGCCCGGTGATCGCGCCACCATGGCGGCCTGCACATCCACCAGCCTGGCGCCCTGGGATTCGGCAGTCTGCCGGATGATCTGATTGAACAACTCCGGGGCCCGGAAACGGAGCTGGTCCAGGTCCCTGGCACGCAGGAAATCTCCGCGAGCAAGATCCTCCCGGCCGGAAGACAGATAGGCGCGGCCGCGCAGGAACCAGGGCTCGGCACTCGCCGGTGTCTGTCCGATGAGGCGATCGGTGATCGTCAGGACCCGTTCCGCATCGCCGGCTTCCAGGCTGGCGGCAGCTTCATCCAGGGCTGCTCGCCAGGTTTCGGCCGCATCGGGCGCCGGCGGTGCTGAGAGGAACGGAGGCTGGTCTTTCTCGTTCGAGGCCAGGGTGCCGATGATCGCCGGGATATCGTTCTCCCCATATCGCGCCAGCAGCCGCTGGAGATTGCCTTCGAATTGCGCGACCGTGGTCCGGAACAGTTCACCGTCTTCGGGGATCCGCCGCTCCCTGGCGACCCGGGCCATCAGGGTGCCGGTGCGCTGTTCCGGTTCCGGACCCAGGGCGCCGAATAACCGGAATCCGGACTCCACAATGCGGGAACGACGCAGGCGCAGGGTGGCCCGGGTCAGGGCGGGTGAGAGGCTGGAGGCGTAGGCCGACCCCGCCCCGAGCACGCCCAGGAACTCGTTGTGGCCAGCGTAGATGATCACCACATCCGGCTCGATGGCGACGATCTCGTCGGCGAAGTCCAGCAGCGCATAGCTGTTGACCGCGGACATGGCCGTGGAGATCACCTCGACCGTTCGCCCGGGATACGCCCGCTCGAGACGCTGCTGCAGCATCCCGGCGGGGGAGGCCCACTTGCCGTAGGGGAAGCCCGCCGCGCTGGATCCGCCCTGGATGACGATGCGGATGGAGCCCGGCGCCTTCTCCGCCCGGAAGAACGTGGTATCGATACTGACCCCGGGTGCCGCCGCAGGATCCGAGAAGAAGCGTTCTATCACCCGCTCATTGGGCTGCAGATAGCCTTCCACCGGCGCAGGCACGAACAAGGGCTGACGTTCGCCGAGCCCTGACAGGCGCAACAGGCCTTCCACCGCAACCAGCAGCAGCAGGGGCAAGATCAGAGCGATGAGGTAAAAGACCGGGCGGGATCGGACCACGACCGCAAGCTCCCTTGGTACGATGTCGGTATAGTGCCGGCCGGCTGGCGAGACGCCGCATTGTGCCGGAGGGTGGGTTTCTGCTAAAAAGCCCGCTCCGCGGGGCCGGACGGCAGCGACTATAGCAGGAAGAAAACGATGATGGAGTTCCTCTCTGATCTGTGGGATTTCCTCCGGGTCCGTAAGAAAATCTGGCTGCTGCCTATCATCCTGATACTGGTCGTGCTGGGCGCGCTCGCAGTGGTCAGCCAGCAATCGGTACTCGGGTCTTTTATCTATACCCTGTTCTGATCCGAGCGCCCGCTTTGCTGCGGGAACTACTTATGGAACCGCCCGGGTGCGGATGGGACCATCGAAGCACGACATCCCCGTCGTGTCGCCGCGCTGCAGCATACGCGCTGCGGTGGGTCTGGCATCTGGGCCGTTAGCATCGACGGCCTGCTCCGGCGAACGGGATTCAGAATAAGAACAGACCCGACAGGGGGGCAGAGGCACCTGCGAAATATGACGGCCGCTCGCTCTCGCCAACGATCGACGACCGGCGCCCTGCTGGCGCTGTTCATCACCCTTACCCTGTCGCAGCTCGGCGGATGTGCGGCTCCGGACCAGGCCAAAGCCGAATCAGCGGCGACGCGTTCGACCGGCATGGTCCGCGTCACACCGCAGCGGGACTGGTCGGACGCGGTCATCTATTTCGTGCTGGTCGATCGCTTCGCCGACGGTGACGCCGGCAACAATCAGGGCGTCGATCTCGCCAACCCCGGTGGCTGGCACGGTGGTGATCTGAAGGGCCTGACCGCCCAGCTCGACGAGATCGCGGATCTCGGCGCCACGGCGATCTGGATCAATCCGGTCCAGACCCAGATGCCCGGTGCGGTATTCGCCTCAGGTCCGCCGGAGACCGGCACCCAGAACGGATTCGAACACACCGGGTTCCACGGCTACTGGATGGATGATTTCAACAGCCTGGATCCCCATTTCGGCTCCGAGGCGGAGCTGAAGGCCTTCGTCGATGCCGCCCACGAGCGGGGCATCAAGGTGCTGCTGGACGTGGTCTACAACCACGCCGGATACGGCACCCGCTACGTCACCGATCCCCAATACAAGGGCTGGATACGCACCAGACCTGTCGAGTGCGCCGCGGACCCGCTGACCTGTCAGGTCGGCGGATTGCCGGATTTCGTGACCGAGGACCCTGAGGTCAGGACCTATCTGCTCGACGCCAATATCGGCCTGGCCAGGCGCACCGGTATCGACGGCTTCCGGCTCGACACCGTCAAACATGTGGAACACGATTTCTGGCAGCTCCATCGGGCCCGCACCCGGGACGAACTCGGGGAGGACTTCTATCTGCTCGGCGAAGTGTGGGGCGGCTCCTACCAGGTGCTGGACGAGTGGTTCGTCAACGACGAGCTGGACTCGGGTTTCGATTTCACCTTCCGCGGCAGTTGCCGGGGATTCGTGGATGGGAAAGGGCGCACCATCGCGTACGCGGCCTATCTGCAAAAGCGGCACAGGATCCGCGACGGCTATCAGACTGCTCATTATCTTTCTTCCCATGACGAACCGCTGATGCTCTACGAGCTCGGTTATGATCTGGACAAGTTCAAGGTCTGTGTCGGTCTGCAGATGACGACGCTGGGTACGCCCGTCATCTTCTACGGCGAAGAGGTCGCCAGGGACGGCAGCGTGTGGCCCGTCAACCGCAACGACATGCCCTGGGGCGACGCCCCGGTCCGGCCCGGGAAGGGCAAGGAACGGGATGAGGCGCTGCGCAGCTATTACAAGAACCTCATCGCCACGCGGCGCGCCCATCCGGCGCTGACGCGCGGCGATTTCGAGCGGCTGTATTGGGAGGGGGATCTGCTGGTGTTCAGGCGCAGTGATCCCGAATCAGGAGACACGGTGATCGTCGCCGCCAACCGCGGCGATCAGACGCTGGAGACGGAGATACCAGCCCCCGAAGGCTGGCAGGGCAGCGCCATGGAAGCGGTGACCCGGCAACCGGCCCGGGTGGCCGACGGGGCACTCGAAGTGTCGGTGCCCCCCATGGCGGTGCGCGTGTTTACGCCCTGAGAGATACACAGACAGGAGTCCGGGATGGCGCAGATAGTGTTCAATGGCGTGGCGAAACGGTTCGGCGACGTCAGCGTGATCGAGGAACTCGATCTGGAGATCAGGGACGAGGAGTTGATGGTCTTCGTCGGCCCGTCGGGCTGCGGCAAGTCGACCGCCTTGCGGATGATCGCCGGTCTGGAAGAGTTATCCGAGGGCGAGCTGTCCATCGGCGACCGCGTGGTCAACGACGTCCATCCCAAGGATCGCGACGTGGCCATGGTGTTTCAGAGCTATGCGCTCTATCCCCATATGTCGGTCCGTGAAAACATCTCCTTCGGTCTGCGTATCCGCAAGATGGACCAGGCGGAGATCGATCGGCTGGTAAACGAGGCCGCCGAGATCCTCGGTCTCACGGAGCTGCTGGACCGCAAACCCAAGGCTCTGTCCGGCGGTCAGCGCCAGCGGGTCGCGCTGGGGCGGGCGATCGTGCGCAAGCCGTCCGTGTTCCTGTTCGACGAGCCCTTGTCCAACCTGGACGCCGAGTTGCGCGTCCAGATGCGGGCCGAGATCGGCAAGCTGCAGCACCGGCTCAAGACCACCACGGTCTACGTGACCCACGATCAGATCGAGGCGATGACCCTGGGCCACCGGATCGCGGTGCTGGCGCCCATGGGGCCGGACAGGAAGAGCAACCTCAAGCAGGTGGGGACGCCCCTCGAACTTTACGACAGCCCGAAGAACCTGTTCGTGGCCAAGTTTATCGGCACGCCACCCATGAACGTGGTGTCCGTCGATATCGACGGCTCTGCCAAACAGCTGAAACACTCGGGCTTCAGCGTCCCCCTGACCGAACAGAGCACGGCGAAGATCCAGTCCCTGAAGAGCAGCAACGTTCTGCTCGGCATCCGTCCCGAGCACATCGGCGAAG
This sequence comes from Gammaproteobacteria bacterium, assembly GCA_050122055.1. Taxonomy (GTDB): domain Bacteria; phylum Pseudomonadota; class Gammaproteobacteria; order Steroidobacterales; family XN24; genus CAMYOC01. Next base: position 9,718 of record JASFJM010000062.1, read on the forward strand.
GGGACGATCACGAGTGGACCGATCCCGTGCATCTGCGAGGCACGGTGGAGATCGTGGAGACGGTCGGGCACGAGGTCATCATCCATGTGCGCTGCGGTGACGACATGATCGTCGCCAAGCTCGGCGCGCATCGGATCCCCAGATACGGCGAGGACATCGAACTGGTGATGCGCAGCGATGCCATCCATCTGTTCGATCCCGACACGGAATTGAGCCTGACCGGTTAAACCGAGCGAGGACATTATGGAAATCAGATTCGACATCTTCAGCCGCTTTGCCCGCAAGCTGATCCTGTTTACCGGCGCATCGATGCTGCTGGGCGCAAATATCGCGATCGGGGCCGAGCTGGTGGTGTGGCACGCTTATCGTGGCGAGGAGAAGACCGCCTTCGAGAAGGCCGTGGCCATGTTCAATGAAGCCCATGCGGCTGACGGCATCAGCGCGCGGACCCTGGCGGTGCCCTTCGACGCCTATGCCGACAAGATCACCGCCGCGGTGCCGAGGGGCCGTGGCCCTGACGTCTTCATCTTCGCCCAGGACCGGCTCGGCGGCTGGGTCGAGGGGGGGCAGACGGTGGAGCCCATCGACTTCTTTATCGAAGACGAGACGCTGGAGATGCTGATCCCCGATCTGATGGAGCCCATGACCTACCGCGGCACCATCTATGGTCTGCCCTTCAACTACAAGAGCATCACCCTGATCTACAACAAGGCCCTGGTCACGGAGCCGCCGAAGACCTCGGCCGAACTGGTGGCCACGGCGAAGGAGCTGACCGACGCCTCGATCGGCAATTTCGGTCTCGCCTATGAGTATTCCAATTATTTCTTCCACGCCGCGCTGATGAACGCCTTCGGCGGTCGCGTGTTCGATCCGGGCCCGACGCCCAGCGTCAATATCCCCGAGAACGTCAAGGCCGTGAACCTGATGATGGACTGGTACAAGAAAGAGGGCATCCTGCCCGCCGATCCGTCCGCGGCGCTGATCGGCAGCCTGTTCAACAGCGGCAAGGCGGCCATGGTGCTGTCCGGACCCTGGTTCCTGTCCGAGGTCGAGGAGGACGTGGACTTCGGTCTCGCCGTGCTGCCGACCGTCGACGAGGCCGGCGGCGAGCCCATGGGGCCCTGGCTGACCGTCGAGGGTATCTATATCTCGGCCGGGTCCAAGCACAAGGAAGAAGCCTACGAACTGCTCAAATACATGGTCAGCGACGAAGCGGCCCTGGTGATGTCCACCGAGGGTGGCCAGCTGCCTTCCAATCTGGCGGTCTACGAGAATCCCGACGTGGCCAATGATCCGGTGCTTTCGGCTTTCCGCGCTCAGCTGGAGACGGCGGTGCCGATGCCGAACTATGCCGAGATGACCTTGATGTGGTCGCCGGTGACGACCGCCATGAACAAGATCGTCAAGGGTTCGGCCAGTCCGGAAGTGGCCCTGGGTGAGGCACAGGCCACACTGAGCAAGAGCATCGAAGCCCTGCGCAAGGGTCGCTGAGGGCGACCGGGGAGCCCGTCATGAGTATCGTCGCCCAGGGAACGCCCGAGGACGTCAAGGGACTGAGCACGCCCCGTGCCGGCCCGCTGGGTCTGCTGTTGCACCCCGTCGCCCTGGGTACGCTGCTGGGGGCCCTGCTGGCGGTATTCCTGAGCCACTGGTTCCTGAGTCAGGCCCGGACCGAGCTGGCCGAGGACCGCTGGAATCGTGACGTGATCATCGAGCTTTCGGCCCTGGCGGACACCGTGGCCGCGCTCGAGGCCCGGGACAAGGATGCCAGCCCCCAGGAGATCGAGCAGATCCTGCCGAAGATCGCGGCGGCCACGGGCGACGAGATCGATATCCGTGTGCTGCGGCTGAGCGGCGCCCGCCTGCTGGCCAGCACCGACGCCAGGGACTCGGCCGAGAAGCCGCTGCCACGGCGTCTGGCCCGGAATGAGAAATGGCTGTTCGATCTGGCCCAGGGCATCCGGGCCTCGGTGGAGACCAATCGTGATGAAGGCGTCTCCCGGCGCCGCCAGATCGAGATCGAGGATCTGGGAGACAACCGTCTCAGGATCACGGCACCGTATTTTGTCGACGATGCCGTGGCCGGCGTGGTTCAGACCGAACGCCTGCGTCCCCGGATGACGGCCGGCGCGCCGCTGGGGTTTGCCCTGCTCATGGCGTTGCTGCCCTATCTTGTCGCGGTGGGATTGCTTGCCGCGGCAGGCCCGGAGCGGCGCCAGAAGGATGTGGCCGAGACCAAGCCCTGGGGGCTGTTCCTGGGCAGCGCTCTGGCGCTGACGATCGCCGTCGGCGTCTACGGCATCCAGGGGATCGGCGCCGTCGGGGAGTTGCAGGCCGGATTGGCCCAGCAGCTCGGCGAAGAGATGGTCGAGATGCGGGACCTGGTGGGGCGGCTCGCGGGGGGCACCGGGGTGACGGTCTCACCGGGCCCCGAGAATCGCTGGGACGTGGATCTGTATCAGCGGCCCATGGGGCTGATCGACGGCGAAGGCGCGGTGGTGCCGGAG
>JASFJM010000063.1:0-12209 GCA_050122055.1 Gammaproteobacteria bacterium
AGACCGGCGTCATGGGGAAGAACGCCGGCGCCGACAGCGCTCGCGCCAAGCCCAACTACCCGGGGACCGTGGGCATCGAGACGGCCAAGATCCGGGCCCGGGACCTTTGCGACCGGGGCCTGGAGGTCATCGGCTGGTTGCCCGGACGCGCTGACAGCCTGCGTGAGCTCGCCCGATATATCGTGCAGCGGGACCGTTGAGGCGTAACCGGATCCCGCCCGGATTTGGACATGGCCCGACCGGTACCGGATAATCGTGGATGATCCCCGCACCGGGCCGGTATCCCGGATCCGGAGAGCAATCGCCGGCACTTATGGACATCAGCAGCAAGTATCCCCTCCTCGCCCGGGTCGACGACCCGCAGGATCTGCGCGCCCTGTCCGAAGACGAACTCCCGGCCCTGTCCTCTGAGCTGCGGGACTACCTGATCCAGACCATGGGCCGCACGGGCGGCCATTTCGCCGCCAACCTCGGGACAGTGGAACTGGCGATCGCCCTGCATTACGTTTTCGACACGCCCCGGGACCGCATCGTCTGGGATGTCGGCCACCAGGCTTATCCCCACAAGATCCTCACCGGGCGGCGGGCGCAGCTCGACACCATCCGGCAGCAGAACGGTCTCGCGCCCTTCCCGAACCGGGCGGAGAGCGAGTACGACACCTTCGGCGTCGGCCATTCCAGCACGTCGGTCAGCGCCGCGCTGGGCATGGCGATCGCCGCCGCCAGCAATAGCGAGGACCGGCGCGTGGTAGCGGTGATCGGCGACGGCGCCATGACCGCGGGCCTGGCCTACGAGGCGCTCAACCATGCCGGCAGCCTGAATGTGGATCTGCTGGTAATCCTCAACGACAACGACATGTCGATCTCCGAGAACGTCGGCGCCATGTCCAATTACCTGGCCAAGGTACTCTCGGGCAAGCTCTATTCCACCATCCGTGAAGGCAGCAAGAAACTGATCCGGCGCATGCCCACGGTCTGGGAGCTGGCCCGGCGCTCGGAAGAACACATGAAAGGCATGGTGCTTCCGGGCACGCTGTTCGAGGAGCTCGGCCTCAACTACGTGGGACCGGTGGACGGGCATGACCTGGGGGTGCTGGTACAGACGCTGCGCAACCTCCGCGGCCTGAACGGACCACAGTTCCTCCACGCCATGACCCGCAAGGGGCAGGGCTACGAGCCCGCCGAGAAGGACCCGATCCTCTGGCATGGGCCCGGACCATTCGATCCGGCCAGCGGCGAGATTTTCAAAAAGAAAAGCAGCGGTCCGAGCTACTCGCAGGTATTCGGTGACTGGCTGATCGATATGGCGGAGGCCGACCCGTCGATCATGGGCATCACGCCAGCGATGCGGGAAGGTTCCGGCATGGTCGAATTCGAGCGGCGCTTCCCGGACCGTTATTTCGACGTCGGCATCGCCGAGCAGCACTCGGTGACCCTCGCCGCCGGCATGGCTTGCGAGGGCATGCGGCCGGTAGTGGCGATCTACTCGACCTTCCTGCAGCGCGCCTACGACCAGTTGATCCATGATGTGGCGCTGCAAAACCTGCCGGTGGTGTTCGCAATCGATCGCGGCGGCCTGGTCGGGGCAGACGGGCCCACCCACCACGGCGCGTTCGATCTGAGTTATCTGCGCTGCGTGCCCAACATGGTGATCATGGCGCCGGCAGACGAAAACGAGTGCAGGCAGATGCTCTACACCGGCACCCGCCTGAATCAGCCCTCGGCGGTCCGCTATCCTCGCGGCTCCGGGCCTGGCCGCACCGTGGTCGAGGAGATGTCGGCGCTACCGCTGGGCAAGGCCGAGATACGCCGGCAGGGCCGTGAAGTGGCACTGCTCGCCTTCGGCGCCATGGTGCCGGTCGCCGAGGACGTCGGCCGGATCATGGACGCGACCGTGGTCAACATGCGCTTCGTCAAGCCGCTGGACGAGGCGTTGTTGGGCGAACTGGCACGCAGGCACTCGGCGTTCGTCACGCTCGAAGACAACGCAGTGACGGGTGGTGCCGGCAGCGGCATCAACGAACTCCTGGCCACCCGGGGGCTGCCGGTACCCATACTGAATCTCGGCATCCCCGACCGGTTCATCGAGCATGGCTCCCGCGAGCAGTGCCTGGCAGCCGCTGGACTGGATCTCGATTCGGTGCTCTCCGCCATCCGCGCCTGGCGCGGCGAGCCGGCCGGAATAGCGGCCGGCCAGGCGAGCTGAATGCCGAAGGAACTATCCGCAAGCCCGTTTGCCCTATAATGTTCATCCGCGGGCCATATTCGGCCTGCCAACCGCAGGAAGCGGCGATCGGTCCGGCCGACGTTCAATCCCGTCTGCAGGGACGCCGTGGAAGCGACAGCGAAATTCCCCAGGTAACGAGAATATGCGCCATACGAAAGACGACTCCGCGCCGGTCGCCGAGCCTATCGCCGACGTACAGGGCAGCGCCGATACGCGCCGCATCCCGATCAACAAGGTCGGCATCAAGGATATCTACCATCCGGTCCGGGTGCGGGATCGCAGCGGCGGGGATCAGCACACCATCGCCAATTTCAATATGTATGTGAACCTGCCCCATGACTTCAAGGGCACCCACATGTCGCGATTCGTGGAGATCCTCAACAACCATGAGCGCGAGATCTCGGTCAAGTCGTTCCGCGAGATGATGGTGGAACTGACCGAGCGGCTGGACGCCGACTCCGGCCACATCGAGATGACCTTCAAATATTTCGTCAACAAGAAGGCGCCGGTCAGCGGCGTGGAGAGCCTGCTCGATTACGAAGCCAGCCTGATCGGCGAACGAAGGGACGGCCGCAACATCATCCACATCAAGGTGGTCGTGCCGGTAACCAGCCTGTGTCCCTGCTCGAAGAAGATCTCCGAATTCGGCGCCCACAACCAGCGTTCCCACGTCACCATCCAGGCGCGTGTAGACAGCTTCATGTGGATCGAGGAGCTGATCGAGATCGCGGAGTCCGAGGCGTCGTGCGAACTCTACGGGATCCTCAAGCGGCCGGACGAAAAATACGTGACCGAACGCGCTTACGAGAATCCCAAATTCGTCGAGGACATCGTCCGTGACATCGCGGTGCGCCTCAATGCCGACGAGCGGGTCCGGGGATACGTGGTCGAGTCGGAGAACTTCGAGTCGATCCACAACCATTCAGCCTACGCTCTGATAGAGCGCGACAAGGATGCGGACACGGAGATCGCCTGAGGAGCCCGGCGCGGGCGCCGGTCCTCAGGTACGGTCCTGACGACCGCTCTGCAGCCGCTGGATCAGGCTGCGCAGGAAAACGCGGTTGAAGCGCAGCTGGCAGGAGGTGGAGAGCGTCTCCAGCAGGGTCGAGCTGACCCTCAGCAGCACGCCGTCGGTGCTCGCGCGGATGGTCGCCGTGCGCATCGCGTCACGCACGTAGCTGGTTTCACCGAAACACTCGCCGGGACCGAGCTTTCCCACCACGACACCATTGGTCTCCACTTCCACCATGCCGCTGGCAACCACATAGAAGCGATCGTCCAGCTCGCCCTCTTTGACGATGTCCTGACCGGCATCGAATTTCTGCCAGTCACCGGCCCGGAGCAGCTCACGGATCTCGCCGTGTGAGAAATCATGGAAGAAGGTGAGCCCGCGCAGCGTGTCGTAGCGCTCCTGGTCATCCAGGGCCGGGACCTGATTTCGCAGCTTCTGGTGCAGCCGCGTCAGATCGGCGGCGAATTCGAGCCCGGTAGCGTAGCGCTCCTCGGTGCGCTTGCGCAGCGCCGTCATCACGACTTCTTCCAGCTCTTCGGACACATCCTCGCGCAGGCTGTGGATCGGGCGCGGGGTCGCGTAGACGATCTTGTGCAGCAGCTTGGCCAGGCTGCTGGCCCGCAGTGGTCGGTAGCCGGTGATCAATTCGTACATGACGGCGCCGAGAGAATAGACGTCTGATTGCGCCGTGATCTCCTCGGACTTGACCTGCTCCGGCGACATATAACTGGGCGACCCGGCGATACCGTCGATGCGGGAGATATCCGGGTCGCTGGTGATCGCGATACCGAAATCGATGATGCGGACGTCGTTGTCCAGGGTCAGCATGATATTGCTGGGTTTGATATCCCGATGGACGACGCCGCGGCTATGGGCGTAGTGCAGGGCCCGGGCGCACTTGAACACGATCTTGAGCACATCATCCATCGGCAGCAGATTATCGGGCTTGCAATATGCCGCCAGGGTGCGGGCCCCGTGGACGTGCTCCATCACCACATAGTAGCGTCCGGATTCGACGCCGGCATCGAACAGCGGGAGTATGTTCGGGTGCTGCAGGCGCCCGACCATGTGCGCCTCGGTGAAGAACATCTTGCGGGTGGTGCGCGACTTATCCTCTTCCTCTTCGATCTCCGCGCTGTATAACTTGATGGCCACGTCGCGGCCATAGTACGGATCGTGGGACAGGTAGACCGTACCGGTACTCCCTTTCCCCACCTTGTTGATGATCCGGTATTTTCCAATCTTGTCGGGCACCGACGAACTCCATCTCGCGAAGGCCCTCAGACACCCGTAAACCAGCGCGCTGCCAGCAGCAGTGCGCCCGCGAACAGGCCGGCCACAATGTCGTCGAGCATAATGCCTGCGCCGCCGCTTATTCCGTGATCCAGTTCCCGGATCGGCCAGGGCTTGAGAATGTCGAAGAAGCGGAAAAGCAGGAATCCGGCCAGGATCCAGGGCCAGCCGGCAGGCGCGGCCAGCATCGCCAGCAGATATCCGGCGATCTCGTCCCAGACGATCCCCGGATGATCATGGGCATCGAGCCGCCGCGCACTCTCGCCGCACAGCCAGATGCCGATGAGGCAGATGGCCGCCACGGCACCGATCCTCACGCCCAGCCCCAGCGGACGGAGCAACAATTCGATGGGCACGGCCACGAGGGTGCCGAAAGTCCCCGGAGCCACCGGCGCCAGGCCGGCGCCGAAGCCGAAGGCGAGGAAGTGGACCGGATCCCCGAAGACCCGACGCGCCGGAACCTCTTTCATGGCTGCCTCCCGTCAAAATGAGACCAGCTTACGGTCTCAGGCGCGGCCACCGGCTCGCCACCCCGTCTGAAGGACACGCCCGCCCCTTCCTGGATATGGCCGATCACACGAAGCGGACACCCACCGTGCTCCGCCAACCCGGACAATTCCCCGCTGCTGCCTTCCGGCAAGGTGAAACACAATTCGTAGTCGTCCCCACCATTGAGCGCGAGACCGAACGCCTCCTGAGCCCCCAGCGCGGCCACGGCCTCGTCGGAGACGGGCACCTGGTCGAGCTCGATGACGGCGCCGACGCCACCAGCCTCCAGCATCCGCTCCAGGTCGGTGAGCAAACCGTCGGACACATCGATGGCCGCAGTGGCGATGCCGATCAATGCCCGTCCCAGCCGGACGCGGGGCGACGGCCAGAGGAACGCCTGGCGCAGCCCTCTATCAAGGGTATCGCCCTGCTGTATAAGGCGAAGCCCCGCGGCAGCACGGCCGGGCAACCCGCTGATCACCACCAGATCACCCGGTCGGGCTCCGGACCGCGCCAGGCGGCGCCCTGGTTCCGCGAACCCGGTCAGCTGTACCGTCACGGACAGGGGGCCGCGCACCGTGTCCCCCCCCACCAGGGTCACGCCGTGGGTGACAGCCAGTTGCCGGAAGCTGTCAGCAAACGCCTGCACCCATCCGGGCTCCCCGTCAGGCAGCGACAGAGACAGGCTGGCCCAGGCCGGCTCCGCCCCCATGGCGGCCAGGTCGCTGAGATTGACCGCCAGGGCTCGGTGGCCGATCGCCGCCGGCGGCATGCCAGGCGGGAAATGGACGTTTTCATTGATGGTGTCGAGGACGCTGACCAGATGGCGGCCGGGCGGTGGCACCAGTACGGCGCCATCGTCGCCGACCCCCAGAGCCACGTCATCCCTCTGTGGATACCCCGCACTCAGGCAGCGGATGATGTCGGCCTCGCTCAAGCACGCCAAGATTCAGCTCCGATACCACTTCGGATAATGCTCCTGGACGATAGGACCATCGCTCCTGAGGGCATGGCAGCTATCGATGTGGGGCGGCCGCCGGTCTGATTCGGGCACCTTGCCCTCCCGGCTGAGACGTGGATAGATGGTCTGGATTGCGACCACCGCCAGCTCCTGCAGCAGGCGGGTCAGGTGGGTACAGCCATTGGCCTGGCCCAGCCGCTCTTTCACCTGCCGGGTCCAGCCGGGACGGATTCGGGTGCCGACCATGACGCGATAGTCGGGGGCGATGTCCGGACAATTCGGAAAAGGATGATGGTCGGTGACGGCCTCGATGTCCTGGATCTCGAGACGGTCGTCCAGGGTCATTCGGATCCACATGTCGTGGACCGGTGTGCCCGGCTCGACCCTGCCACGATAACTGTTGTCGAAGGCGTAGGTCTTGGTGTCCACCATGCGCCCCTCGATATCCCACAGACCGTCGCTGCGGCGATAGCCATGGCATTCGATGTCGCGCCGATGGATGGCTTCGCGTTCAACAGTTGGGCTCAGGGGCATGGTCACTCCGTCCTGCTGGCGATTTCGTTTGAGCGGTGATCGCGCGCCGCGCGATCGAGCAGCGCATTGACGAACTTGTGGCCATCCTCGGCACCGTAGGAACGGCACAGGGACACGGCTTCGTTGATAGCCACGCGGTAGGGGACCTCGGGCCGGTGCATCAACTCGTACATGCCGATCAGCAGGATGCTGTGTTCGACCGGGTCCAGCTGCTCCACGCCGCGGTCGGACAGGGCGCCGATCTCCTCATCCAGTTCTTCCTTTCGCTCTATCACCTGAGTCACGAGCTCGCGGAAGAATTCCTGCTCCACGCGCGCGTGCTCCTCGTCTGCCATGAAATCCAGCACCAGGTCCTTCGCTGACGAAGGATTGACCTGCCACTGATAAAGCGCCTGCATCGCCCGGCGCCGCGCCAGTCCGCGAGGACCCCGCGCTTCACGTTCGGGATTGGCCAAGTTCAGGCTTCCAGCTGGCGCAGGAGACTCGCCATCTCGATGGCGGAAGCCGCCGCTTCTGCGCCCTTGTTGCCCGCCTTGGTGCCGGCCCGTTCCACTGCCTGCTCGATGGTATCGACGGTCAGCACACCGAAGGCGATCGGCAGATCCTGGGTCATGGCAGCCTGGGAGATGCCCTTGGTGCATTCCCCGGCCACGTAGTCGAAATGGGGTGTGGCGCCGCGGATCACCGCGCCCAGCGCAATGATGGCGTCGAAACGCCGGCTGGCCGCCATGCGTCTGACCGCGAGCGGGATCTCCCAGGCCCCCGGGACCCGGACCACCGTGATATCGGCCTCAACCGCGCCATGGCGCAGCAAGGTGTCAATCGCGCCGCGCAGCAGCGGCTCGACGATGAATTCGTTGAAGCGGGCCGCGACGACGCCGAAGCGGAAGTCTCGGGCCAGCATGCGCCCCTCTATTGTCTTGATCTTGTCCATCATCAGCTCCCCGAGCCTAGTCCACGTACTCGACGATCTCGAGGCCGAACCCGGAGATGCCGGTCATGTGCTTCGGAGCGCTCAACACCCGCATCCGATGGATGCCCAGGTTGCGCAGGATCTGGGCGCCGATGCCATAGGTTCTCAGCACGGTGGAGTGCTGGCCGTCGCGGATGCGCGTCGAGGGCCGGCCCGCGAGCCGCTCGATGGAATCCATCACGTCCCGGGGCGACTCGTTGGCGCCGCGCAGGATGACTACGACACCGCAGCCGTCCTCGGCCACCCGCCCAAGGGCGTCACGCAGCTTCCAGCTGGCATCGTGGGGCGGGATGCCGAGCACGTCTCGCAGGGTGTCCAGCACCTGCACCCGGACCAGCGGCACGCCCCTGGCCAGGTCGCCCCGGATCAACGCCAGGTGCAGATCCTGATGCACATGATCTTCGAAGCAAGCCAGGCGGAACTCGCCGGACTCGGTATCGACGGTCTGCTCGAACACCCGCTCCACCGACTCCTCTTTTTCCAGCCGGTAGCGGATGAGATCCGCGATGGTGGCGATCTTGAGCCCGTGTTCGCGGGCGAAACCGAGCAGATCAGGCCGTCTGGCCATGGTGCCGTCCTCGTTCAGGATCTCCACGATCACTGCCGCCGGCTCCAGTCCGGCCAGCCTGGCCAGATCGCAGCCGGCCTCGGTGTGGCCGGCCCGGGTCAGCACGCCGCCGGGCTGGGCCATCAGCGGGAAGATGTGGCCAGGCTGCCGCAGGTCCTCGGGGCGGGCATCCGGCCGCACGGCGGTGCGGATGGTGTGTGCCCGGTCATGGGCGGAGATGCCGGTGGTGACACCTTCTGCAGCCTCGATGGAGATCGTGAAATTGGTGCTGCGATTCATGTCCGTGCTGCTCACCATCAGCGGCAGCCGGAGCTGGCGACAACGGTCCCGGTTGAGCGTCAGACAGATCAGTCCACGGCCGTAACGGGCCATGAAGTTGACGTCCTCCGGTTTGACCTTGGAGGCGGCCATGACCAGGTCGCCCTCGTTCTCGCGATCCTCGTCATCCATGATGACGACCATGCGGCCGGCACGGAGATCGGCCAGCACCTCCTCGATGGAGTTCATCGCCGGCTCCCGATGCAGATCAGTGACTTCTTGCAAAACCGTTCTCCCTGAGTGTCTCCAGGCTCAGCCCGGGGGATGATCCGCCGCCCAGCAGACGTTCCAGATAGCGAGCCACGATATCCACTTCGAGGTTGACCTGCAGGCCCGGCGTCCAGCGCGAGACGTTGGTCACCTCGAGGGTATGGGGCACGATATTGACGCCGAACACGGCGCCCTCGACCTCGTTAACCGTGAGGCTGATCCCGTCGATGCAGATCGAGCCCTTGCGAGCAATATATCGCGCCAGCGGCGCCGGCGCCCGGATCCGGAAACGCACCGAGCGCGCTTCCTCACGGCTTTCGATCACCTCACCGACGCCGTCCACGTGACCGGTCACGAGATGGCCGCCGAGCGGCGTAGACAGGGTCAGCGCGCGTTCGAGATTGACCCGGTCTCCATCCCGGAGCCCGCCCAGCGCGGTCGTATTCAGCGTCTCCCTCGATACGTCCGCGGCGAAGCCGTCGTCGTCCAGAGCGACGGCGGTGAGGCAGACACCGTTGACGGCGATGCTGTCACCCAGGGCGCCTGACGCGGGCGACAATTCGGGGCAGCGTATCCGCAGACGCACGTCGCCGCCTCGCGGCTCGATGGCCTCGACCACTCCCTCGCTGTGCACGATGCCGGTGAACATTCAGCCTGCCCTCGCCTCGAAACGGGCCCGGATCCTGAGGTCCGGACCGACCTGGCGGACCTCGATAATCTCCAATTGTACCCTGTCGGCCATGGATACCAGTCCCGGCAGCTCTACCAGCCCCCGGGCCTCGGCGCCCATCAGGTGGGGAGCCAGATACAGCACCAGCTCGTCGATCAGACCCGCGCCGACCATGACGCCGGCCAGTCTGGAGCCGGTCTCCACCAGCACATCATTGCACTCCAGCTCCCCGAGACGGGCCAGCAGCCGCGCCAGGTCCACCTTGCCTTGACCATCGGCGAATCGCTCGACCTGCGCCCCGGCCTGCTCGAGCGCCTGCAGCAGGCCCGCATCATCCGTCGCGCCGGCGATCAGGGTCCGGCCGGGCAGGCCCAGCATCCGCGCGTCGGGTGGCGTGCGCAGACGCGAGTCGACGATCACCCGCAGCGGTTGCCGGCCGCCGGTGTCGAACTCTTCGGCGCGCACGTTGAGCGACGGGTCGTCGCTGATCACGGTGCCGACCCCGGTCAGTATCGCCGAACTGGCGGCCCGCAGACGCTGCACATCGGCCCGGGCGGCGGGACCGGTGATCCATTTGCTCTCACCGCTCGCCATGGCGGTGCGACCGTCGAGGCTGGCGGCGAGCTTGAGCACGGTGCGGGGGCGGCCGCGTGTCATCCGGCTGACGAAACCCGCGTTGAGGGCGGCGGCCTCGTCCCGCAGCAGCCCACACTCGACCGCGATGCCGGCCGCACCCAGGGCCGCAAATCCGTCTCCGGCGACCCTGGGATTCGGATCTTCCATGGCCGCCACGACGCGGCTCACCCCGGCCGCGATCAGCGCATCCGTGCAGGGGGGCGTGCGACCCTCATGTGAACAGGGCTCCAGCGTGACATAGGCCGTCGCGCCACGGGAACCGCCCCCGGCTGCGCGCAGGGCCTCGATTTCCGCATGGGGACCGCCCGTGACCGCATGCCAGCCGCTGCCGACGATCCGGTCATCGACCGTGATGACGCAGCCGACCCGCGGGTTGGGATGACAGCTGAATTCCCCTCTGCGAGCCAGGCGCAGGGCCTGGCCCATGTGCCGGTGGTCGGCGGCAGTGAACACGGGCTCAGTCCTCGTCGCCGGGCAGCAGCGACATCTGCTCGCGGGTGGCGGCGGCCGCCGCGGCGCGCAGGCGCTCCACTTCGTCGCGGAATTCCTCCACATCCTGGAAGCGTCGATATACGGAAGCGAAGCGCACGAATGCGACTTCATCCAGCTGACGCAGCTCGTCCATCACCAGGTCCCCGACGCGGCGCGCCGGTATCTCCCGTTCCCCCACCGTGCGCAGCTTGTGGGTGATACGCGCTATCGCCGCTTCCAGGTCCTCGGCGCTGACCGGCCGCTTCTCCAGGGCACGGATCATGCCGGAGCGCAGTTTTTCCTCGTCAAAGGGCTCGCGGCTGTCGTCGCTCTTGACCAGCCGCGGCATGACCAGCTCGGCGCTCTCGAAAGTCGTGAAGCGTTCGCTACAGTCGAGGCACTCCCGCCGGCGCCGGACCTGGGCGCCCTCGCTCGCCAGGCGCGAGTCGATGACCTTGGTCTCGGGATGGCCGCAGAAGGGGCAGTGCACGTCGCGCGTCCAGCCGGGATCAGCCCTGGTAGATGGGGAAGCGGCCGCACAGTTCGAGTACCTGACCGCGGACCCGGTCGACGACGCTCTCGTCACCCATGTGGTCCAGCACGTCTGCGATCAGGCCGGCCAGCGCGCCACACTCGTCGGAGCCGAAACCGCGAGTGGTGATGGCCGGCGTACCCATGCGCAGACCGCTGGTGACGAAGGGAGACCGAGGGTCGTTGGGGACCGAGTTCTTGTTGACCGTGATATAGGCGCGGCCCAGGGCCGCGTCCGCATCCTTGCCGGTGATGTCCTTGTCGATCAGGTCGACCAGGAACAGGTGGTTGTCGGTGCCGCCGGAGACGATGGTGTAGCCGCGCTCCATCAGCACGCGCACCATGGTGCGGGCATTCTCGATCACCTGGGTCTGGTATTCACGGAACGACGGCTCGAGGGCCTCCTTGAACGCGACCGCCTTGGCTGCGATGGCATGCATCAGCGGCCCCCCCTGGGTGCCCGGGAACACCAGCGAGTTGAATTTCTTGGTCAGCGCCTCGTTCTCCCGGGCGAGGATCATGCCCCCGCGCGGACCGCGCAGGGTCTTGTGTGTAGTGGTCGTGACCACGTCGGCGATGCTGACCGGACTGGGGTAGACGCCGGCGGCGACCAGTCCGGCGATATGGGCCATGTCCGCCATCAGAAAGGCGCCCACCGAATCGGCGATATCCCGGAATCGCTGCCAGTCCAGGATCCGCGAATAAGCGGAGAAACCGGCGATGATCAGTTTCGGACGGTGCTCCTCGGCGAGGGCCTGGACCTGGTCGTAGTCGATCTCGCCGGTGGAGTAATCCAGTCCGTACTGCGCCGCCCGGTAGAAACGGCCGGAGAAGTTGACGCTGGCGCCATGGGTGAGGTGCCCGCCGTCGGCCAGGCTCATGCCGAGGATAGGGTCGCCCGGCTCGAGCAGGGCGGCGAACACGGCCACGTTGGCCTGGCTGCCCGAGTGGGGTTGTACATTGGCGTAGTCGGCGCCGAACAGCTCCCGGGCCCGGGCGATCGCCAGTTCCTCTGCCTTATCCACATACTCGCAGCCGCCGTAGTAACGCTTGCGGGGATAGCCCTCGGCATACTTGTTGGTCAGCACCGAACCCTGGGCCTCGAGCACCCTCGGGCTGGCGTAGTTTTCCGAAGCGATCAGCTCCACGTGTTCCTGCTGGCGCAGCAGCTCGGCGTCCATCGCGGCAGCCAGCTCATCGTCGTATCCGGCGATCGTCATCTCGGGGCTGAACATCAGGGGCAACTCCAGGTCGGTGGGGGTCGGGCCGGTCAGGCTTTGTGGCAAAGCGAGTATTGTACCGCAGCGACCTGGGCG
>JASFJM010000064.1:0-12160 GCA_050122055.1 Gammaproteobacteria bacterium
GCCGGGAGGGGGAATCGAACCCCCACGATCTTGCGATCGGCAGATTTTGAGTCTGCTGCGTCTACCAGTTCCGCCATCCCGGCCGCGGGAGGCGTAGAGTAACGTCCACCCCCGTCCCCCTCAAGGTCCCTCATCCCGCGCGACCTTTTGCCTGTCTGGGGTATCTAATCAGCGTCATGTCCGGATTTACCGATTGCAGCGTCGATCCCGCCATCCTCAAACGGGCGAGGGGCGGCGACATGAAGGCCCACGAGGTGCTCTACCGGGTCTATTCGACGCCGGTCTATACCCTCGCCATGCGGATGCTGCAGAGCGCGGCGCTGGCGGACGAGGTGCTGCAGGAGACCGCCATCGAGGTGATACGCAAGCTCGAGTCCCTGCGCGAACCCGGCGCCTTCCCCGGCTGGATCAAACGGGTGGCGCTGAACAAATGCCTGGCGCAACTCCGTTCCGCCTGGCACCGGAAGGCCTCCGCCACGGCTCCGGACGCTGAGATCGGCGACGGCGGCTGGCTGGAGGGTTCGGATCACGGCACGGCGGCCGAGCGGCTGCACGGCGCCATGGACCTGGCGACCGCCCTGGCCCTGCTGCCGCCGATGACCCGATCGGTGGTCTGGCTGCACGACGTGGAGGGTATGACCCACGCCGAGATCGGCCGGATCATGGGCAGGACGACGAGTTTTTCCAAATCCCAGCTGTCCCGCGCCCACCAGCGCCTGCGGCGACTACTGGGGGAATCAGACGGTGAACACGAATGCATGCCACAACCGAACAACTACTGAGTCTCCGAGACCGGGACGGACCGGCGCCCGCGGTCGAAGCACACGTCGCCAACTGCGAATCCTGCCGGCGGGAGCTGGCACGCCTCGGTCAGATCCGGGAGCAGCTCCAGGCCCTGCCGCCGATACCGCCCGGCAAGGGCCTGTGGAAGTCGGTCGCCGTCGGGAGTCTGGCCCGGCGCGAGGCGAGCCCGTTCCCCTGGTTGTCGGCGATCGCCATCGCAGCCTCTTTCGTCCTCGGCCTCGCGCTGATCCAGCGGCTCGGACCCGGTGTCCCGGGTCCCGGGTCATCCGCCCCGGAGACGCCGATCGCCGAGGTGGTGCCGTCCGTCGAACCGGTTTCGCTGGGCGATCTGCAGCATCGTTCAAGGCAGCTCGAGGCCATGCGCCGCGCCATGCCGCAACGCGCCGGTGTGGTCCGGGCCAGCACGGCGCGGACCATCGCCGATCTCCAGGATCGGGTGGCGCTGGTGGATATGCGCCTCAACGCGGCAGCGGAACTGGGTCTGGACCCGGCTCAGCAACAGGCCCTGTGGCAGGAACGGGTGATCCTCATGCAGTCGCTGCTGCGGCTCGAGTACGCCCGGATCCAGAGCCCCCGGTATTGAACAGCCAACAAGCGATCCGCCAGATGGAGTGGACGACATGGATTGGATGACATGGAGTGGAAGACCATGAGACACGAATTGAAACGCCTCGCCGCCATGTTCTGGCTGCTGTTGGCGCTGGCGCTCGGCGCGACCAGCCTGGCCAGTGCCCAGGACGCGGACACCGAAGCCCGCGATCGGGAACAGGAGGAGCTGGAGGCCCGGCTCGACGAGGCCCAGGCGCGGATGGAGACCGCGGCCCGGGAGATCGCCATCCTCTCCGCCCAGCTGGTCGGTGACGCCACCACGCTGGCGCTGCGTAGTATCTTCGAAACCGAGCCGCGGCCGATGCTCGGAGTGAATATCGGTAACAGCGACGAAACGGGCGTGCCGGTGCTGGCGGTGACGCCTGGCGGGCCCGCCGACGAAGCGGGTCTGCGCGCCGGAGATGTGCTGATCCGGATCGACGATGTTGCCCTCGGGGACGACGAGGAATCCAGCGGCAGCAGGAAGCTGACCGACAAGATGAGGACCGTGAGCGTCGACCAGGACGTGACCGTCCGCTATCTGCGCCAGGGCCAGGAGGCGGAGGTCGAGGTCACCCCGCGGGAGCTCGATCCCGGCGAGATCTTCCTCGCCATGGAGGAGTCTGGCGATCTGGATTTCGACTTCGAAGGACTGGAGGATCTGGAACAGCTGCGCCATCTGGAGTCGTTGAGCGGTCTGAAGGCGATGGGTCACGGGCCGCACCGGTTCATCCTCGGAGGTGCCGGTCGCTGGGGCGATATGGAACTGGTGACTCTGACGCCGGATCTCGGCCGCTATTTCGGCACGGAGGAGGGGCTGCTGGTGGTCAGGGCGCCGGCCGATGCCTCGCTGGAGCTGAAGGATGGCGACGTCATCCTGGACATCGGCGGGCGCAAACCGGCCAGCCCCGAGCATGCCATGCGGATCCTGCGGTCTTATGAGACGGGCGAGACCCTGAGCCTCGGCGTGATCCGTGAGCAGCGCAGGGTCACGCTGGATCTCCAGGTGCCCGCCGGCGACGAGGCGGACGACCCCGGCACGGGCGAGATGGAGCCGGCACGGTTCGAGCGGGAGATCTTCATCGGCCCTCCCGAGGAGGCCTGAGCGCCGGCCGCCCGGGCCCCGTGAGCCGCCGTCACTGATGGGGGGGCGAAACTGCTAAGATTCGCCCCCCATGCGGCGCGCGGATTTTACCTACGAACTCCCACCGGAGCTCATCGCCCAGCACCCCCTCGCGACCCGCTCGGCGAGCCGGTTGCTGTGTCTGGACGGGGCCGGCGGCGGTATGAGCGATCGCCGGTTCACCGACCTGCCGGATCTGCTGCGCCCCGGCGATCTGCTGGTGATCAATGACACCCGCGTTATCCCGGCCCGGATGTTCGGGACAAAAGAGAGCGGCGGAAAAGTGGAGATGCTCCTCGAACGCGTCGAGGGGCCCAGAGAGGCGCTCTGTCACCTGCGCACCAGCAAACCCGCCCGGGCCGGCGCGATGCTCAATATGGAGGGCGGGCTCGCCGCCGAGGTGGTCGGTCGGGCAGGGTCCCTGTACCGGCTGCGTTTCGATCGGGACCTGATGCCGGCCCTCGAGGCCCACGGCCACATGCCCCTTCCGCCCTATATCCGCAGGCAGGATGAGGCGGACGACCGGGAGCGCTATCAGACGGTCTATGCCTCGGCGCCGGGGGCCGTGGCGGCGCCCACCGCGGGTCTGCACTTCGATCCCGGGATGCTCCAGCGACTCGCCGAGGGAGGTGTAGAGCGCTGCAGCGTGACCCTGCACGTCGGGGCCGGGACCTTCCAGCCGGTCAGGGCCGAGGATATCCGTCAGCACGTGATGCACGCCGAGTACCTGGAAGTGTCGCCGGCCGCCTGCGAGGCCGTGGCCAGGACCCGGGAGCGGGGCGGGCGCGTCGTGGCCGTCGGCACCACTGTGGTCCGGTCGCTGGAAACCGCCGCGGCGGCTGCTGGCGGAAATCTGGCCCCGTTCAGCGGTCTGTCGGACCTGTTTATCTATCCGGGGTTCGATTTCCGGGTGGTCGACGCCATGGTGACCAACTTCCATCTGCCGGAGTCGACGCTGCTCATGCTGGTATCCGCCTTCGCCGGCCGGGAGCCGGTCCTCGCCGCTTACCGCCACGCGGTATCCCGCCGATACCGTTTTTTCAGCTACGGTGATGCCATGTTCATCACCCGCAAGCCCCGGACGGCTCCGGCATGAGATTCACCCTCCATGCCACGGACGGCCAGGCTCGCCTGGGCAGGCTGGAATTCAGCCGCGGAGTGGTCGATACACCGGCGTTCATGCCGGTGGGCACCTACGGCACGGTCAAGGCCATGACGCCGGAAGAACTGGAGCAATCCGGCGCCCAGATCATCCTCGGCAACACCTTCCACCTGATGTTACGCCCCGGCACGGAGGTGATCCGGAAGCACGGCGGCCTGCACCGGTTCACGCACTGGGAACGGCCGATCCTGACCGACTCCGGCGGCTTCCAGGTCTGGAGCCTGGCGGCGCGGCGCAAGATCACCGAGGAGGGGGTCCGTTTCGCCTCGCCGGTGGACGGATCGCCCGTGTTCCTGAGCCCGGAGACGTCCATGGAAGTCCAGCGGGTCCTCGATTCGGATGTGGTGATGATCTTCGACGAGTGCACCCCGTACCCGGCTACCGAGGAGGCGGCGAGAGCCTCCATGGAGCTGTCCGTCCGCTGGGCCGGGCGCAGCCGCGCCGCCCACGGCGACAACCCGGCGGCCCTGTTCGGCATCGTCCAGGGAGGCATGTTCCCGGACCTGCGACGGGAATCCCTGGCGCGGCTGCGGGAGATCGGTTTCGACGGCTACGCCCTGGGGGGCTTGTCGGTGGGAGAGACGGAGGCGGAGCGGGACGCCGTGCTGGAGGCCCTGGCGCCCGATCTGCCGGCGCAGAAGCCCAGGTATCTGATGGGGGTCGGCACCCCCGAGGACATCGTCGAGGCGGTGCGCCGGGGGATAGACATGTTCGACTGCGTGATGCCCACGCGCAACGCACGCAACGGCCACATCTTCACCCGCCACGGTATCATCAAGATCCGCAATGCCCGTCACCGGGACGATGACGGGCCGCTGGACCCGGACTGCAGCTGCTATACCTGTCGCCATTACAGCCGCGCCTATCTCCGGCATCTGGAAAAATGTGGCGAGATTCTCGGCGCGAGACTCAATACCATCCACAACCTCCATTACTACCAGGAGCTGATGGCCGGGCTGCGCGATGCCATCGGCCGGGGCGAGCTGGGCGCATTCGTCAGCGCGTTTTACCGCGCTCGCTCCGGCCGGGAGCCGGAGCCGGATCCCGGCGGGGCCGGATGCACCGGCCGCGCGGTGGAATAGGTTTGGCCTGCGGATTAGGGCATAATGCCCCGCTAATTTTGGCGTCCGGGGCCCGACTCCGGCGCCGGCCGGGGCCGATACCCCGGCGGACTGGACAGAATC
Source organism: Gammaproteobacteria bacterium (assembly GCA_050122055.1). GTDB lineage: Bacteria > Pseudomonadota > Gammaproteobacteria > Steroidobacterales > XN24 > CAMYOC01. The sequence continues at coordinate 4,862 of JASFJM010000064.1, forward strand.
ATGCGCCTGACGGCGCGACCCCTACCCGCGCGCCAGGGCGCGCGGCAAGAGCGAGGAAACCCACATGGACTTTCTGATTTCGAGTGCCTGGGCCCAGGATGCCCCAGCCGGCCAGCCCGATGCCCTGACCAGCTTCCTGCCTCTGATCATCATCTTCGCCGTGTTCTATTTCCTCCTGATCCGGCCCCAGACCAAGCGCGCCAAAGAACACCGCAAGATGGTCTCGGAGCTGAAGACCGGCGACGAAGTGGTCACCAGCGGCGGCGTGCTGGGACGGATCACCGAGGCCGGGGACCAGTTCCTCCATATCGAGGTGGCCGAAGGTATGGTATTGAAAGTCCAGCGTGGCACGGTCTCTGCCGTAATGCCCAAGGGCACCTACAAGAGCGCCTGACGGAGACGCCGAAACGTGAGTGCCCTGAACCGCTTCCCGACCTGGAAGAACGTACTCGTCGCCGTCGTCATCGCCGGCGGTCTGATCTTCGCCCTGCCCAACGTCTTCGGTGACGATCCGGCGCTGCAGATCTCGCTGGAGACCACCCAGCCGCTGGATGACATCGCCGTCGACCGGGTGGAGGGCGTGCTCCAGCAGGCCGCCATCCCCCATGAGGCAGCCTATCTGGAAGAAGGCCGGGTGCTGGTGCGTTTCTCCCGGGTGGAAGACCAGCTGCGGGCGGTCGATCTGCTCCGTGACGATCTGGGCGGCGCCTATGTGGTGGCCCTGACCCTGGCGCCGCGGACGCCGGAGTTCCTGCGCAATCTCGGCCTTAAGCCCATGAGTCTGGGCCTGGACCTGCGCGGTGGCGTCTACTTCCTCTATGAGGTGGACATGGATGCGGCCATCACCCAGGCCCTGGACCGGTACGAGACCGACTTCCGCAGCCTGCTGCGGGACGAGCGCATCCGTTATTCCTCGGTCCGGCGTGACGGCAGGTCGGTGGTGGTGGCGCTGCGCAGCGACGATGACCGGGATGCGGCGGAAGCCGTGATCCGGGAGGCGGACCAGTTGTTATCCATCAGCAGCGCGGAGATCGGCGATCAGTTCGAGCTCCGGGTCCGTCTGAGCGAGGAACAGATCCGCCAGCGTCAGGATTTCGCCATCCAGCAGAACACCGTGACCCTGCGCAATCGCGTCAACGAGCTGGGCGTCGCCGAACCGGTCGTGCAGCGCCAGGGCGTGGACCGCATCGTGGTGCAGCTCCCCGGCGTCCAGGATCCGGCTCAGGCCGAACGCGTGCTGGGTGCGACCGCGACGCTGGAATTCAGGCTGGTGGACGAGAACAACAACCCCTTCGAGGCGGAGCGTCGCGGCCGGGCGCCCCTGGGCAGCAAGCTCTATTCCCAGCGTGATGGCTCGCCGGTGTTGCTCAAGCGCGACGTCATCGTCACCGGTGATCAGCTTACCGACGCCTCGGCGGGATTCTCGGAAGGCCAGCCCGCGGTGTTCGTGGACCTGGACGCCAAGGGTGCGCGCAAGATGGGTGAGACCACCCGCCAGAACCTCAACAAGGGCATGGCGGTCGTATTCATCGAGCAGAAGCGCGAGACCATCGATCGCGACGGCGAGCCCGTCGACGTAGTGCGGACCGAAGAAGAAGTCATCAGCGTCGCCACCATCCGCGGCGTATTCAGCTCCAGTTTCATGATCACCGGCCTCGATCCGGTCGAAGCCCGGGATCTGGCCCTGCTGCTCCGCGCCGGCGCGCTGGCGGCACCGATTTTCAAGGTCGAGGAACGGACCATCGGCCCCAGCCTCGGTCAGGAGAATATCGACAAGGGCATGACCGCGGTTGTGGTCGGCTTCATGCTGGTAGTGCTGTTCATGGGCATCTACTACCGGGTGTTCGGGCTGGTCGCCGATCTGGCGCTGCTGAGCAACCTGGTGCTGATCATCGCGCTGCTGTCCATGCTCCAGGCCAGCCTGACCCTGCCGGGCATCGCCGGCATCGTGCTGACCACCGGTATGGCGGTGGATGCCAATGTGCTGATCTTCGAGCGCATCCGTGAGGAGCTGAAGCTCGGGAATTCACCCCAGGCCAGCATCCAGGCCGGTTACGAGAAGGCATTCTCGTCCATTGCCGATGCCAACGTGACGACCCTGATCGCAGCGCTGGTGCTGTTCGTGTTCGGCACCGGGCCGATCCGCGGTTTTGCCGTCACCCTGTCCCTCGGCATCATGACCTCGATGTTCACGGCCATCATCGGCACCCGGGCTGTCATCAATCTGATCTACGGCGGCCGGCGCGTCGCCCGTCTGGCCATCTGACGGAGCCGCATATGGAATTCCTCAGCAAGACCACCCATATCGACTTTATGAGCAAGCGCCGGCTTACGCTGGTGATCTCGGCGATCCTGATCGTCGGTTCGCTGGTGCTGCTGGCGACCCGCGGGCTCAACTTCGGCATCGAATTCAAGGGCGGCGTCGTCATCGAGGCGGGCTTCCCCGATGCGCCCGATCTGGAGCAGATCCGCGCCGATCTTGGCAGCGCCGATTTCGCCGATGCCACGGTGCAGAATTTCGGCAGCTCCCGGGATATCGTGATCCAGCTGGAGGCCGATGAGGATCGGCCTGGCGCCGAAGTCCGGGACCAGGTGCTGGAGGTGCTCAGGGGGATCGATCCCTCGGTGGATCTGCGCCGGGTGGAATTCGTCGGGCCCCAGGTGGGTGAGGAACTGGCCGAGGCCGGCGGTCTGGCGACGCTGTTCGCGTTGATGATGATCCTGGCCTATGTGGCCTTCCGCTTCCAGTGGAAATTTGCCGTCGGCGCAGTGGCCGCCCTGATTCACGACGTGATCATCACCCTGGGTTTCTTCTCGCTGACGTTCCTGGCCTTCGACCTGTCGGTGCTGGCGGCGGTGCTGGCCGTCATCGGCTATTCGCTCAATGACACCATCGTGGTGTTCGATCGCATCCGCGAGAATCTGCTGCGGATCCGCAAGACGGCCACCGAGACGGTGATCAACCTGTCCATCAACCAGATGCTGGCCCGGACCCTGACCACCAGCGGCACCACGCTGCTGGTGCTGCTGGCCCTGTTCTTCCTGGGCGGCGAGGCGATCTACGGTTTTTCGGTGGCGCTGATCGTCGGCATCATCGTCGGTACCTATTCGTCGATCTACATCGCCAGCCCCACGGCTATCGCACTCGACCTGACCGCTGCCGATCTGCTGCCGGTGGAGAAAGATACGAGCGAGCTGGACCAGCTGCCCTGAGGCCGGCGCCGGGGGCGCCCGGTTCAGCGGCCGGCGGCTGGGGGGAGATGGGGCGCCAGCAGCTGGGCCAGGGCCCGGTGGAGCCTGGCGTTACCGGCCAGAATATCGCCCCGGTCCATCCAGCGGTCGCCGCCGCTCAGATCCGTGACCAGGCCGCCCGCTTCCTGGATCAGCAGGGCGCCGCCCGCCATGTCCCATGGCTGCAGGCCGAATTCCCAGAAGCCGTCCAGGCGCCCGGCGGCCACATAGGCCAGATCCAGGGACGCCGCCCCCGGGCGGCGGACGCCGGCAGTGCTGGCGATGACCTCCCGGAACATGGGCAGGTACTCGTCCAGCCGCTCTTCCCTGCCGCGGAACGGGAAGCCGGTGCCGATCAGCGAATGATCCAGCGTGCGCTGGTCGGTGACCCGGATACGGCGGCCGTCCAGCTGCGCGCCAGCACCCCGGGTGGCGGTAAACAGTTCCTGGCGCATGGGGTCATAGACCACCGCATGCTCGAGCCGGCCCTTCACCTCGGCCGCCAGGGACACGGCGAAGACCGGGAAGCCATGCAGGAAATTGGTGGTGCCGTCCAGGGGGTCGATGATCCAGCGGGTATCGGACTCACCGCTGGCGCCGCTCTCTTCGGCGAGAAACGCATGGTCCGGGTGACTGCGTTGGATGGTGCTGATGATCTCGCGCTCGGCCATGCGGTCAACTTCGCTGACGAAGTCGTTGCGGCCCTTGGCAGAGACCCGGATGCTGTCCAGGCGATTTATGTTGCGCACGATCACGTCGCCGGCCCGGCGGGCGGCACGTATGCCGATATTCAGAAGCGGGTTCATCAGCTGGGCTCGGAGGATCTCTGCTTGACGCCGGGCCTCGTGTCCCGGCCCGGCGGCGGGCGCGTAGAATAGCAGACCTGTGACAGGTATGGAGCCGAGACGGAGCAGACCCATGAATCTCCCGGTGCGCATCGTGCTGGTGGAAACTTCGCACCCCGGCAACATCGGCGCGGCGGCCCGGGCCATGAAGACCATGGGCCTGTCCCGGCTGGCGCTGGTCAATCCGCGCCATTATCCCAACGCCGAGGCCAGCGCCCGGGCATCCGGCGCGACAGACGTGCTGGCCGAGGCTCGGGTATACGCAACCCTGGCCGAGGCGGTGGCGGACTGCGGGCTGGTGATCGGTGCCAGCGCCCGTCAGCGGGCCTTGCCATGGCCCCTGGTCAGCCCCAGGGAATGCGGGCGCCGGGTGATCGACGGGGCCGGGCGCGGCGAGGTCGCCCTGGTGTTCGGCCGGGAGCAATCGGGCCTCAGCAACGACGAGTTGCAGCGCTGCAATCTGCTGGTGCAGATCCCGGCCAATCCGGAATACAGCTCGCTGAATCTGGCGATGGCGGTCCAGGTCATCGCCTACGAGATCCGGGTGGCGGCGGGCGGCGAGGCGGAACTGCCGGCGGGCAGGGAGGCGCCCCTGGCCCCCGCCGGGGAGCTGGAGCTGTTTTTCGATCATCTCCAGCGGGCCCTGACCCAGGTGGGGTTCCTGAACCCCCAGAATCCGCGCCAGCTCATGCTGCGCCTGCGCAGATTGTTCAACCGGGCCGAGCTTGATGACAACGAAATCGCTATCATGAGGGGAATATTGAGCGCCCTGGCGCCCGGGTCGGGACCTGCCGACGGCGCCCGGCGGGAGCAGGACTGAGATCGAATGTCGACCATGAAGCCGATCTATATGGACTACGCGGCCACCACGCCGGTGGACGACCGGGTGGCCCGGGTGATGTGTGAGTGCATGACCCGGGAAGGCGTGTTTGCGAATCCCGCCTCGTCGTCACACCAGCCCGGCCGGGATGCGCGCGGGCGGGTGGAGACGGCCCGACGCCAGGTGGCCGGGCTGCTCAATGCCTCGCCCACCGAGATCGTCTGGACCTCCGGTGCGACCGAGTCCGACAATCTGGCGCTCAAGGGCGTGGCTCACCGGCATGCCGCCCGTGGCCGGCATATCGTGACCAGCCGCACCGAGCACAAGGCGGTGCTGGACAGCTGCCGGCAGCTGGAGAACGAGGGTTTCGAGGTCAGCTATCTGGTCCCGGGCACGGACGGCGTGATCACCGCGGAGCGGGTGGACGAAGCGATGCGTGAGGACACCCTGATGGTCTCGATCATGCACGTGAACAACGAGATCGGCGTCGCCGCGGATATCGCCGATATCGGCCGTCTGTGCCAAGAGCGCAAGGTGCTGTTCCACGTGGACGCGGCCCAGAGCGCCGGCAAGCTGCCGCTGGACGTGGACGCCATGGGGGTCGACCTGATGTCGGTATCGGCCCACAAGGTCTACGGACCGAAAGGCATAGGCGCCTTGTATATCCGGGATCAGCTGGGCAACCGGCTGGAACCTTTGATCCACGGCGGTGGTCATGAATGGGGGATGCGCTCGGGAACGCTCGCCACCCATCAGGTCGTGGGGATGGGCGAGGCCTTCGCCATCGCCGGAAAGGAGATGGAGGAGGAGTCCCGCCGATTGGCCGGTCTGCGCCGGCGTCTGTGGGACGGTATCCGCGGTCTCGGCGGCGTCTGGCTGAACGGCTGTCCCGAGCGGCGCGCGGCCGGCATCCTCAACGTCAGCTTCGAGGGTGTCGAGGGCGAGAGCCTGCTGTTCGCGCTGCGGGAACTGGCGGTCTCCAGTGGTTCGGCATGCACGTCGGCGAGCCGCGAGTCATCCTATGTGCTGCGCGCACTGGGCCGGGAGGACCAGCTGGCCCAGAGTTCGATCCGCTTCAGCCTCGGCCGCTATTCCACCGGGGAGGAAGTCGACCGGTGCGTGGAGATCGTTACGCGGGAGGTGAACCGGCTGCGTAGCCTGGCACCGGAGGTGGGAGGAGAATCCGCCCGAGACCGGGCGATATGACCGGGTGATGGAGAGGAAGGGCAGATCTTGGAAAATCTGAATTACAGCACTCTGGTGCGCGATCGATTCGAGCGGCCGCCCAATGCGGGCCGGCTCCTCGGCGACGTGATACGGGGCGCGGCGGGCGAAAAGTCTCACGGGACACGAGTAGAATTCGACCTGCGGATGCGCGGCGGCCTTGTGGAGCGTGCCCGGTTCCGTGCCTACGGTTGTCCCCACGCCATCGCGGCCGCCTCCTGGGTGGCAGAGCAGGCCGAGGGCCGTAGTCCGGAGTCGAACGAGTGGCTGGACCCGCTGCGGCTGGCGGACGTGCTCGAATTACCGGAATACAAGCTGGGCGTCCTGCTGGTGGTGGAGGATGCATTCCGCGACGCCACCAGCAAGGCCTGCGGGAGTTGAGGGGATTATGGCGATCACATTGACCGAATCGGCAGCCACCCGGGTGCGTGATTATCTCCACCGGCGGGGGAGCGGCATCGGCCTGAGACTGGGCGTCAAGAAGACCGGGTGCTCCGGTTTCGCTTACGTCGTGAACTATGCCGACGATGTGACCGACGGCGACCAGGTGTTCGAGGATCGGTCCGTCAAGATCGTGGTGGACAGCAAGAGCCTGCCGTATGTGGATGGAACCGTGGTGGATTTCGTCAAAGACGGGCTCAACGAGGCGTTCCGCTTCAGAAATCCCAATGTCAGGGGTGAGTGCGGCTGCGGGGAAAGTTTCAACGTTTAGGCCGCGGTCTGATTGCAGGGTCGCCGGGGCAGGCTTACACTTACTCGTTTGACCCGTCCCGCCGCCGGGACCCGCCCGCCAGGGCGGGTTTTTGCATGGGACCCGAAGCACTCTGGCAACACAGGACCGATCCATGGCTATCGAACGGACGCTTTCCATCATCAAGCCCGATGGGGTTCAGAAGAACATCATCGGCGAAGTCTATCGGCGCTTCGAGGCAGCCGGCCTGCGCATCATCGCCGCGCGCATGGTGCATCTGGACCAGGCTCAGGCCGGCGACTTCTACGCCGTCCACAAAGAGCGGCCCTTCTACAACGATCTGGTGGCCTACATGACCTCCGGCCCGGTCATGGTCCAGGTGCTGGAAGGCGAGAATGCCATCGCCGCCAATCGCGAGATCATGGGCGCCACCAATCCTGCCGAGGCAGCACCCGGCACCATCCGCGCCGACTTCGCCGACAGCATCG
>JASFJM010000065.1:0-11968 GCA_050122055.1 Gammaproteobacteria bacterium
AGATCCCCTCGGGGATCCGCCGCATCAGCGGTCGGGCCAGCTCCGCCATCCGCGCCCGCCCGTCCAGGGATTCCATATCCACCTGCCCGGCCAGTTGATCGAGGAAATAGTCCGAGAGGGGCGTAGCCTGGTCCAGACGCGCGGCGAAGGCCTCGGCGCCCTCCTTGCCGACCAGAGAGTCCGGATCTTCCCCCTCCGGCAGAAACAGGAAACGGATCTGGTGACCTTCCTGCAGGGTGGGCAACGCGTTCTCCAGCGCCCGCCAGGCGGCCTGGCGGCCGGCGCGGTCGCCGTCGAAACAGAAGATCACCGTGTCCGTCACCCGGAACAGACGCTGCAGATGGTCCTGGGTGGTCGCCGTGCCCAGGGTGGCGACGGCGTAGCGAATGCCGGCCTGGGCGAGACCGACGACGTCCATATAGCCCTCCACCACCACCAGGCGGGGAATCTCCCGCAGGGCCTGGCGGGCCTCATAGAGTCCGTAGAGCTCTCGACCCTTATGGAACAGGGCCGTCTCGGGAGAATTGAGATACTTGGGCTCGCCCTTGCCCATGATGCGGCCGCCGAAAGCGATGGTGCGGCCCCGGGCATCCCGGATCGGGAAGATGATGCGGTCCCGGAACCGGTCGTACCAGCCGCCGTGCTCCCGCTCGATGATGAGCCCGCAGTCGGCGAGACGCTTGAGCCCGGCTTCGTCCTCGCCGAATCGCGTCAGCAGGCTGTCCCAGGCATCCGGGGCATAACCGATGCCGAACAGGGCCGCGGTCTCGCCACTCAGCCCCCGCTGCTTGAGATAGTCGATCGCAGGCGGGCTCTCCTTGAGTTGCCGGCCGTAGAATTCGCTCACCCGGGCCATGGTGGCGTACAGGTCGTCGCCGGCGCGCCGACGGCCGTCCCCGGCCTCCCTGGGGACCTCGACTCCGACCTGTTTGGCCAGTTCCTCCACCGCCTCGACGAAATCCATGTGGTCGTGTTCCATCAGGAACCCGAGCGCCGTGCCGTGAGCCCCGCAGCCAAAGCAGTGATAGAACTGTTTGGCCGGGCTGACGGTAAATGAGGGGGTTTTCTCGCCGTGGAAGGGGCAACAGGCTTTGAATTCGCGGCCGGCTTTTTTTAGCGGGACCCGGCTGCCGACGATCTCCACCACGTCGACCCTGGCCATCAGATCGTCGATAAAGCTCTGGGGGATGCGGCTCACGGCCGACCCTGTTCCGCTCCGGCCATCACGGCCGGGGAGGGCTTTGGGTAATCCGCGCAGACGCCTTCGAGCATGATGTATTGATAGCCCAAATGGCTGAGAAATCAAGCATTTTCAGGGTCCGGGCGGGCCGTCTACGGGCCGCCCGGAAGACGGTGCTCAGCCGCCGGCGAGTCGCGTCTTGACCTTGGCACTCACCGCGCCCATGTCGGCCCGGCCCTCGGCCAGACGCTTGACCTGGCTCATGACCTTACCCATGTCACGCATGGACTGGGCGCCGGTATCGCCGATGACCCGGACGATCAGTTCGTCCAGTTCCTGTTCTGAAAGGGGCTCCGGGAGGTAGCCGGTGAGGAAACCGATCTCGGACTCCTCCTGCAGGGCCAGTTCCTCGCGCTCACCGGTCCGGTACTGGGCGGCGGACTCGCGGCGCTGCTTGATCATCTTCTCCAGCACGGCCATGACCTGAGGGTCGTCGAGTTCGGTACGCTCGTCGACTTCCCGCTGCTGGATCGCAGCGAGGGCCATGCGCAGGGTGGACAGCCGGGGCTTGTCGCCGGCCCGGAGGGCCTGCTTCATGTCGTCGCTGAGGCGGGCCTTGAGCGACATGGGAGGGACGGAGGCGCTCAGTAGAGACGGACGCGCCGCGAATTCTCGCGTTGGGCCCGCTTCATGTGCCGCTTGGTGGCGGCGGCCTTCTTGCGCTTGCGCTCCTGGGTCGGCTTTTCGTAATACTCGCGCCGGCGCAGCTCGGTCAGGATACCGGCCTTCTCACAGGCACGCTTGAAGCGACGCAGGGCAGCGTCGAAATATTCATTTTCTCGGACCCGTACGCTAGGCATCTGGAAATCACCATCCTTACACAATCACGCAAACGCCGCCCTCGAGGCGGCGCAAAGAAGCGGAATACTAGCCCCCAGCGGGTAGAATTGCAATGTTGGCGGGCCGAGGAGCATGACGGATGAGGGTGCTGGGAATCGAGACATCCTGTGACGAGACCGGGGTGGCCGTGTGCGATACGGAGAAGGGACTGCTGGGCCATTGCGTCTACAGCCAGGTGTCGCTGCACGCTGAATTCGGCGGGGTCGTGCCTGAACTGGCGTCCCGGGATCACGTGCGCAAGCTGGTGCCCCTGATCCGCCAGGTGCTGGCCGAGGCGGAGACCCCGCCGGGCGAAATCGACGGTCTGGCTTATACCGCGGGTCCCGGCCTCATCGGAGCGCTGCTGGTCGGCGCAGCGGTGGGCCGGAGCCTGGCCTACGCCTGGGGCGTGCCGGCGGTCGGCATCCACCATATGGAGGCGCATCTGCTGGCTCCGATGCTCGAGACCCCGGCGCCGGAGATGCCGTTCGTGGCCCTGCTGGTCTCGGGCGGCCATACGATGCTGGTGGAGGTCACCGGACTCGGCCGGTACCGGGTGCTGGGCGAGACCCTGGACGACGCCGCCGGCGAAGCCTTCGACAAGACCGCCAAGCTCCTGGGGCTGCCTTATCCCGGCGGCCCCGCCCTGGCTGCTCTGGCCGAGCAGGGGACCCCGGGACGCTTCGAGTTCCCGCGGCCGATGCTCGGCCGGCCGGGTCTGGATTTCAGCTTCAGCGGCCTCAAGACGGCAGTAATGCTCGCGGTGGAGCGGACCGGGCTGGACGACGCCCGGCGGGCGGACGCGGCGGCGGAATTCCAGCAGGCGGTGGTCGAGACCCTGGTGGCCAAGTGCCGAAGGGCGATGGAGAAGACCGGCGCCGGGACGCTGGTGGTCGCTGGCGGCGTCGGTGCGAATCGGTCTCTGCGCGCGGCCCTCAAGGCCGACGGCGCTCGCCGGGGGTGGTCCGTGTTTTATCCCCGGCCCGAGTTCTGTACCGACAATGGCGCCATGATCGCCTTCGCTGGTATGCTCCGTCTCCGCGCCGGAGAGCGCGCCCAACTCGCCATCGAAGCCCGGGCCCGCTGGGGCCTGGAGACGCTTCGTCCACCTGGCGAATCCGCCGCGGATTGAAAACCCCTGATGGACAAGATCTTCCTCAAGGACCTGCGCATCGAGACCGTGATCGGGATCTTCGACTGGGAACGCTGTATCCGGCAGACGGTCAGCATCGACCTGGAGATGGCGACGGATATCCGCAAGGCGGCCGCCAGCGACGGCATCGAAGACACGCTGGACTACAAATCCGTGGCCAAACGCCTGATCGGGTTCGTGGAGCAGTCCGAGTTCGGGCTGATCGAGACCCTGGCGGAGCATGTGGCGCGGATCGTGGTCAAAGAATTCAATGTGCCGGAGGTCCGGGTCGTCCTGCACAAACCGGGGGCCATCCGCGGCGCCCGGGACGTGGGGGTGGTCATCGAGCGCTGCCGGGACGATTACGATGAGTGAGGCGACAAGCGGGACGATGACTGAGGTATACGTCGCCGCCGGCAGCAACGTCGAGCCGGAACGGCACTTACGCGACGGTCTCAAGGCGCTGGCCAGTACGTTCGGCGTGCTCAGGCTCTCGCCCGTGTACCGAAATGCCCCGGTAGGCTTCGACGGCGACGATTTTCTGAATATGGTGGTCGGTTTCCACACCGATGCGGGGATCGACGCGGTGGCGGCCGAATTGGCCCGGATCGAGGCGGATGCCGGCAGGACCCGCGGAGGCGAGAAATTCGGCCCCCGCACCCTGGATCTGGATCTGCTGCTCTATGGCGATTCGGTGCAGGAGTCCGGCGGCATCCAGGTGCCGCGGGACGAGATAACGCGCTATGCGTTCGTGCTGCGGCCGCTGGCGGATATCGCCAGCGATCGCGTCCATCCGGCGGAGGCCGTGACCTTCGCCGAGTTGTGGTCCGGTTTCGACCAGTCCGACCATCGGCTGGAGGCGGTCGATCTGATGTGGGTGAGCCAGTGAAGGTGAGCCAGTGAAGGTGAGCCAGTGAAGGTGAGCCAGTGAAGGTGAGCCAGTGAAGGTGAGCCAGTGAAGGTGAGCCAGTGAAGGTGAGAAAGTGAAGAACATTGCAGGCATCCGACGCGCGCTTGTGCATGCAGGCCTGGTCGCCATGGCGGTCATGGCCGCCGGTTGCGGCGGTTCATCGGGTGGCGGGCCCCAGCCCGCCAACTGTACCGTCGTCGCACAAAACCAGTTCGTCATCGACGTGATGAACGACATTTATCTGTGGAATGATCAGTTGCCCGCAGTCAGTGGTGCCGATTTCGATTCGCCGGAGGCGACGCTCGAGGCCCTCAGGGTGCCCGAGGACCGGTTCAGCTTTATCACCTCGGCGGCCGCCGACGACGCCCTGTTCGGAGACGGCCAGATCGCCGGCATCATCGGTTTCTCCAGCATCAGCCCGGCGCCGGACACTCAGCGGGTCACCGATGTGTTCGAAGGCAGCCCGGCGGCTCTCGGCGGCCTGGTCCGCGGCGACAGCATCACCGCGGTCGACGGCCGGCCCATCGCCGAGGTGCTGGCCGACGAGGGTTTCAGCGCCTCGCTGGGCCCACGCGAGGTGGGCGTGACGGTGGAGCTGTCCTGGGTGAACGTCGCCGGCGAGTCCTTCACCAACGTATTCGAGAAGGCCGTGGTAACCATCCCCCCCGTGTCTTCGGGTACGGTGCTGGACAGCCAGGCGGGGCCGGTCGGCTATTTCCTGTTCCGCAATTTTGTCGAGCCGGCCGTGCCGGCGCTGGACGCGGAATTCGCGACGTTCAAACTGGCCGGAGTCCGCGAACTGGTGGTGGATCTGCGCTATAACGGCGGCGGCTTGTTGTCCATCGCCCAGGTCCTTTCCAACCTGATCGGCGGTGAGGTCACCCAGGGCCAGATCCAGTACAGTCTCGAATACAACGCCAACAACAGTTTCCGCAATCAGACGGTCTCGTTCCTGGACCGGCTCCAGGCCCTGGATCTGCAGCGGGTTTTCTTTATCGTCACCTCCTCCTCGGCGTCGGCCAGCGAGCTGGTGATCAACGCCTTGCGGGCGCACATCAACGTGGTGCTGGTGGGCGACACGACGCTCGGTAAGCCGGTGGGCCAGCTCGGTTACACCTTCTGTGAAAATATCCTGCGTCCGGTCTCCTTCAGCATCGTCAATGCGGACGGGGAGGGCGATTACTTCGACGGCATCGCACCGGATTGCGTGGCCGCCGATGATCTCGACCGCCAGTTCGGAGACCCGGCGGAGGCCTCCCTGGCCGAAGCCCTGTTCTTTCTCGACAACGGCAACTGCAGTGTGCCAGCCGTGGCGAGCCGGAAGACGGTGACCAGCGAGGGGACGGCGGCGCCGCGCCCGGACTGGGTCATGATCCAGGCGGACTGACGCCGCGCTTACCAGCCCAGGCTGCGGCCGCCGTCCACGGCGATGATCTGACCGGTCACGTAGCCGGCGGAGAGCAGGTAACGGGCGCAGCCGACGATGTCGGCCGGGTCGCCGCTGCGGCCGAGACAGGTCTCGGCCAGGATCTGTTTCCTGCTTGCTTCGTCCGCGCCCGACTCCGGCCACAGGATCGGCCCGGGCGCGATCCCGTTGACCCGCACTTCGGGTCCCAGGTCCCGGGCCAGGGACAGGGTCAGCGCCATCAGCCCGGCCTTGGCCGCGGTGTAGACCGGATGGTCCGGCAGGGGCCGGCGGGCATGGATGTCCACCATGTTGATGATCGATCCGCGCCGTTCCCGCAGCATCGGCGCCGCGGCCTGGGACAGGAACAGGGGCGCCTTGAGATTGCTGCCCACCAGATCGGTCCAATGGGCCTCGGTGATGGTGCCCACAGGCGTGGGATAGAAACTCGACGCGTTGTTGATCAGGACGTCCAGGCTGCCGAAACAGCCGATGGCCCGATCGACCAGATCCGGCAGGGCCGCGGTATCGGTCAGGTCCGCCTGCAACACGGCGGCGCTGTCAGCCCGTCGGCTCTCCAATTCCTCGCGCAACTGCCCGGCCTCCGCGCCGGAGCCCCGGTAATGGATGACGACGCGGTATCCGTCTTCGTGCAGACCACGGGCGAGGGCGGCGCCGATACGCCGCGCTGCGCCGGTGATCAGGGCCACGGGCCCCGGCTCGGGCTGGTGAGAATCTTTTGCTGCCATTAGCATCACTGCTGCGCCGGCAGATCGCCGGCAGATCGGAATCGCAATCATACTGCACCATGAGCGCTGAACCGGACCAGGGAGCCCTGCCGCAGCCGGACGCGGCGGCCCGGGCACATAGCCAGACGCTTGCGGCACGGATCGCGGAGGAGATCGGGGTGGCCGGCGGCGCCATCCGCTTCAGCCGCTTTATGGAGCTGGCCCTGTACGCGCCCGGTCTGGGCTACTACAGCGCCGGCGCGGCCAAATTCGGCCGGACCGGCGATTTCGTGACGGCGCCGGAAGTCTCGCCGCTGTTCGCCCGCTGTCTGGCCCGCAATTGCGCCGCCGTGCTGGATTCGCTGCCGGAAGGCGGCGAGATCCTCGAGCTTGGGGCCGGGTCCGGCGCCATGGCGGCAGACCTGTTGCTGGAACTGGAGCATCTGGAGGCCCTGCCGAAGCGCTATCTGATCCTCGAAACCAGCGGCGAGCTCAAAGCGCGCCAGCAGCGGACCCTCAGCGAGAGGGCGCCAGCCCTTGTCCGGCGGGTGGACTGGCTGGAGCAACCGCCCACGGAGCTTGCCGGCGTCATCCTTGCCAACGAGGTGATCGATGCGCTGCCATGCGAGCGGTTCCAGCTTCGGGAGTCAGGTATCGGATACCTTGGTGTCGGCTACCGGGACGGGGCATTCGTGTGGCGGCCGATGGCCGCTGACGAGGCGCTGCTGGCTCAGCAGGCGCGCATCGCCGACGCGCTGGGGGCGCCGCTGCCAAGCGGCTACCGTTCGGAATGGCGGCCGATGCTGGCGCCCTGGCTCGCGGGTATCGCCGGCGCCCTCAAACAGGGACTGCTGTTGCTGGTGGACTACGGCCTGCCGCGGGCGCAGCTCTATCATCCCCAGCGCGCCGACGGCACCCTGATCTGCCATTACCGGCACCATGCTCACGGCAATCCCTTTTTGTGGCCGGGTCTCCAGGACATCACCGCCTGGGTGGATTTCACCGCCGTGGCGGAGGCGGCCCAGTCACAGGGGCTGGTGCTGGACGGCTTTACGACCCAGGCGGCATTCCTGCTGGCGTCGGGTCTCGATCAAATGCTGGCCGACCCGGATCGTCCGGACCCGCGCCGGCATCTGGAACAGGCCCATCAGGTCGGACGGCTCATCCTCCCTGGCGAGATGGGCGAACGGTTCAAGGTGGCGGGCTTCAGCCGGGACTGGGACGGGCAATGCCCGGGCTTGACCGGCGACGATCTTTCGGGCTCCCTGTAGCACCCATATGGATCTCCTTCACGCCGTCTGGCTGGCCGTCCTCCAGGGCTTCACCGAATTCCTGCCCATCTCCAGTTCCGGACACCTGGTGCTCGTGCCCAGATTCCTGGGCTGGCCCGACCAGGGTCTGGCCTTCGACGTGGCCGTTCACCTCGGCACCCTGATCGCGGTGGTGGCCTACTTCCGGCACGAATTGCTGAACATGGCCCGGGCCTGGTTCCGCTCCGTGGCCGGCAAGCCGGGGACCCCGGACTCCCGCCTCGCCTGGGCGGTGATCTGGGGCACGGTACCGGTCGCCATCGCTGGTTTCCTGCTTGCCGACACGGTGGAGGCCGAGATGCGTTCCCCCTTGCTGGTGGCCTCGACCACGGCCGGGTTCGGCATCCTGTTATGGCTCGCCGACGCCCGCGGGCGTCGCAACCGGGACGAGTTTTCCCTGAGCTGGTCCGACGTCATGCTGATCGGGCTGGTCCAGGTGCTGGCGCTGGTGCCGGGCACCTCCCGTTCCGGTATCACCATGACCGCCGGTCTGCTGCTGGGTCTGAGCCGGGAAGCCTCGGCGCGCTTCTCCTTCCTGCTCGCCGTGCCCGTGATCCTGGCGGCCGCGTCGCTGGAGACCGTGCGCCTGCTGAAGACGCCTCAATCCGCCGACTGGGTCGCCATGGGTGTCGGCACGGTGGTCTCCGCGCTGGTGGCCTATCTGACCATCCGTTATTTCCTGCATTTTCTCGGCCGGATCGGCATGCTGCCCTTCGCCATCTACCGGGTCCTTGTCGCGCTGCTGATCCTCTACGCCTTCGGCTGAACGGCCGGGTCGCGATTCTGACGCCGCCGGGCCGCGATCGCCTGGAGCCGGTCTTCCTTCAGCCTGCGGCCGATCTCCTCGCCCGAGAGCCCGGGGCCGGCCGGCGGCTGTACCGCCGCGGCGGCCTGGAACGCCTCCCGCAGCACCCCGGCCTGGGGGTAAGGCCTTTCCTCGAACCCGGTGCGCCCACGCATGTCCGCTTCACACGCGGTCAGGAACTGCTCGAACCGCCCGGGTCGGCGGAACGCGTCCAGGGCCTGCAACAGATCGAGGACGGTGCCGGGTCGCAGCTCCGATGCCCGGTGCGCCAGCTGGTGATAGCGGGAGACGAGCATCGCCAGATCCCGGAAAGCATTGGGGATGCGCAGCCGCTCCGCCAGTTCACGGATCAACCCGGCGCCGCGTTCACAGTGGCCGTGATGGGCCGGCAGCAGCCGCGCGGGCGTGGTGCCCTTGCCCAGGTCATGGACCAGGGCGGCGAATCGGACCTCTTTGCTGACGCTCAACCGTGCGGCCTGCTCCAGCACCATCAGGGTATGGACGCCGGTGTCGATCTCCGGATGCCAGCGCTCCGGCTGGGGCACGCCGAACAGCCGGTCGATCTCCGGGAAGATCCGCGCCAGGGCGCCGCATTCCCGCAGCGTGGCGAAGAAGGCGGAGGGCCGCGCCTCGCCCAGGGCGCGCTCGGTCTCCTGCCACACGCGCTCCGGCACCAGGGCATCGACTTCGCCGGCCGCCACCATCTCGCGCATCAGATCCATAGTCTCCGGCGCGACGGTAAAGTCGTCATCGCTCAGCCGCGCGGCGAAGCGGGCGACGCGCAGGATCCGAACCGGGTCTTCGGCAAACGCGGGCGAGACATGACGCAGCAGCCGGCGTTCCAGATCGGCGCGGCCGCCATAGGGGTCGATCAGCTGGTCGTCGGCATCACGCGCCATGGCGTTGATGGTCAGATCCCGGCGGCGGAGATCATCCTCCAGCGTCACCTCGGGTGAGGCATGGACCAGGAAGCCCCGGTAGCCCGGTGCGGTCTTGCGCTCGGTGCGGGCGAGGGCATATTCCTCGCCACTCTCCGGATGCAGGAACACCGGGAAATCGCGCCCTACCGGCCGATAACCCAGCTCCGTCATGGCCTCGGGGCTGCCGCCGACCACGACCCAGTCCCGCTCCCGCGGCTCGCGGCCGAGGAGTCCGTCCCGCACCGCGCCGCCGACCAGGAAAATCTCCATGGGCGGATTCTAACGCGGCGGCGCCCGGGGACGTCGTGATAATGTCCGGCCATGCGTGTGGTGATTCTTCTCGTCCTCGCCTCGGCCATCGCCGGCGGCGCGGGCTGCGGCGGTTTTTATGGACAGGCGGTCCGTGGGCACATGGACCTGATGTCCAAACGGGAGCCCATCGGCGAGGTCCTGGCCGACCCGGCGACCGACGCGGCGCTGCGTCGGCGGCTGGAGCTGGTGCAGGAAGCGCGCCGCTTCGCGTCCGACTCCCTGGCTCTGCCGGACAACGACAGTTACACCAGCTATGTCAGTCTCGACCGTGGCTACGTGGTGTGGAACGTGTTCGCCGCGCCCGAGTTCTCCGTCGAGCCGCGCCAGTGGTGTTTCCCGGTCGCGGGCTGCGTGGTCTATCGCGGGTACTTCGATCAGTCTCGGGCCGAGGCCTACGCCGCGAAACTGGCGGACGACGGCTGGGACGTACACGTGGGCGGCGCGGCCGCCTATTCCACCCTGGGCCGCTTCGACGATCCGGTGCTCAGCACCATGATGGCCTGGGACGACGCCCAGCTGGTGGCGATCCTGTTCCACGAGCTCGCCCATCAGCGCCTCTACGTCAAGGACGATTCCGCCTTCAACGAGAGCTTCGCCACGGCGGTGGAGACCCTGGGCATGGAGCGCTGGTTCGAGGCCCGGGACGATCCCGCCGGGCTGGCCGCGTTCGAAGCCGGCCGCGAACGGTCCCGGGCGTTCAATCTGCTGCTGGCCGACACCCGTGACCGGCTGGCGGTGTTGTATCGCACCGATGACGATCCCGGCCGCATGCGCCAGCGCAAGGCCGAGGAATTCGATGCGCTGTTCGGGCGTTACCAGGCCCTGAGACGAAGCTGGGACGGTTTCAGCGGTTATGACCGATGGTTTGAGACGCCCTGGAACAACGCCCGGCTGGTGCCGGTCTCCACCTACGGGCGCTTCGTCCCGGCCTTCCGCGCCCTGTTCCGGGAGCAGGGTGAGGATTTCGAGGCTTTTTTTGATGTCTGCGACGAACTGGCGTCGGCGCCGATCGACGATCGGCATGCCGAACTGGAGGCACGGCTCTCAATCTCGCCCGAAGCGCCGTCGTCCGGCGGCGCGGAGCCCGGATCGGCTCAGGCGGTCGGAGACCCTCCCAGATAGCGGGTCAGCGCCGGTTCCAGCGCGGTCGGCTGGATGCCCAGGTCGAGGAGGCCCGGGGCGGCGCTGTCGCAGATGCTGTGGACCGACAGGGTCAGATAATTGTCGGTCGAGAAGGGTTTGTCGGGCAGCAGATCCAGCAGACGGGATTTGAGCTTTCCGGAACTGGGTGACAGCGCCAGGATCAGCCGCCGCTTACCCGTTGCGCGCATGACCAGTTGCACCACTTCCCGCAGCGAGAACACCCGGGGCCCGCACAACTGATAGGTTTGGCCGACGGCGGCGCGGCTGCGCAGGGCGCGCAGGACTGCTTCCGCCACGTCACCCACGAACACCGGCGCCATGCGGGCGTTGGCCCGGGCCAGGGGCAACACCGGCAACCGTTTGAGCATCAGCGCCAGCCGGTTAGTCAATCTGTCCTGGGGGCCGAATACGACCGACGGCTGCAGGATGGTCCAGGCCAGGCTGCTTGTCCCGACGATCTCCTCGCCTTCGCCCTTGGTGCGCAGGAAGTGGCTGGGGCCGTCCGGATCGGCCTTGAGCGCACCCAGGTGGATCAGGCGCCGCACCCCGGCCTGCTCACAGGCGGAGACCAGCGTCCGGGTCAGGTCCACATGGACGCGACGGAATCCCCTGCCGTCCCGGCCGCGCTCATTGGCGATGCCGGCCAGATTGACCACAGCATCGTATCCGCCGATCAGGCGGCTGACGGCCGCCCCGTCAAAGGGGTCACCCTCGACCAGCCTGAGGGTCGGCAGCACCAGCAGGTCGCGATGACGTTCCCGCGACCGGGTCAGCACCGTGACGTCATGCCCGGCCCGCACCAGACGGGCGCAGACGTGTTTGCCGATGAAGCCGGTTCCGCCCAGCACGAAAATGGACAGCCGCGGGAGGTTTTTTCGCATCAGCAGATGTTCGGATCGGCGGTGCCCCGTGGGGCGGGGCCGGAATTATAATCCAGCTGACGGTCCGGCGATGGCCCCATCCTCCGGCGCCGCGGCCACCGGTGGCATGCGGAGGGAGAGCCGTCGCGGTTCGGCGTTCATGCGCCAGTCGAATACCACATCGCTGGCGAGCACCCTGCGAACGTAGCGCCGGGTCTCGCGGAAGGGGATGGAATCGATCCAGACGTCGGCCGCCATGGCGCCGCGTTCCGGCAGCCAGCGTTTTACGCGATGGGGACCGGCGTTGTAAGCGGCGGTGGCCAGCACCGGGTTGTCGCCGAAGCGGGCGAGCATCTTCGACAGATACTGCGTCCCCAGGGTGAT
>JASFJM010000066.1:0-11938 GCA_050122055.1 Gammaproteobacteria bacterium
GCCCGCGATACCGCCCATCCGGTGATCGCTCTGATCACCGAGTGGCAGGATCGAAGCGGCAGCGTCGAAGCCCGCGACGAGGATTCGGATATGGGCGGGACCATGCGCCTGGGCGGGCAGGAGTGTCTGCTGCTGGCCGGCAGCCTTGCCGGCGAGACCTATGGATCCGGGAAGGTGACCGAGCGCCATCGGCACCGGTACGAATTCAACAACCTCTACCGCGAGAAGCTGGAGCGGGCCGGCCTGGTCTTCTCCGGCTGGTCCGTGGACGGCCTGGCGGAGGTGGTGGAGCTGCCCGGCCACCCGTGGTTCCTGGCCTGTCAGTTCCATCCGGAGTTCACCTCCACCCCCCGTGACGGTCATCCCCTGTTTACCGGTTTCATCAGCGCGGCTCGGGCGCATCGGGAAGCCGCTCTGCCGGAGGCAGCGCGCGCATGAAGATCGCCGGATTCGAGGTCGGGATCGATCAGCCCGTATTCCTGATCGCCGGCCCGTGCGTCATCGAGAGCCGCGAACTGGCGATGGAGACGGCGGGTCGGTTGAAGGAGATCGCCGCCGGGGTCGGCGTCCCGTTCGTCTACAAGTCTTCCTTCGACAAGGCCAACCGCTCCTCGATCGGGAGCTTCCGCGGGCCGGGGGTGGAGGAGGGGCTGGCGATCCTGGCCGATGTCAAACGCGAACTCGATGTGCCGGTGCTGACCGACGTGCACGAGGACACGCCCATGGACGAAGTCGCCAGCGTCGTCGACATCATGCAGACGCCGGCATTCCTCTGCCGCCAGACCAACTTTATCCTCAAGGTCGCCCGGCAAGGCATACCGGTAAATATCAAGAAGGGGCAATTCCTGTCTCCCTGGGAGATGGGCAACGTGGTCGACAAGGCACGCTCGACGGGAAATGAGTCGATCATGGTCTGCGAGCGAGGTTTTACCTTCGGGTATAACAATCTGGTTTCGGATATGCGCTCGCTGGCGGTGATGCGGGACACGGGTGCGCCGGTGGTGTTCGATGCCACCCATTCGGTGCAGCTGCCGGGCGGCAAGGGCAGTGCTTCCGGGGGGCAGCGCGAGTTCGTCCCGGTACTGGCCCGGGCCGCGGTGGCGGCGGGCGTGTCCGGACTGTTTATGGAGTCCCATCCGGACCCGGCCAGGGCGCTGAGTGACGGCCCCAACGCCTGGCCCCTGGACCGCATGGAGCAGCTGCTCGAGACCCTTTGCGTACTCGACCGGACCGTCAAGCAGCGGCCCTTCGAGGAGAGCCTGCTCCCGGACTGAAGCAGGACAGAATTCCGCCGATCCGGCTGCCGCGACGGCGGCGCGGCGGCGCAGACCAAGCTGCAGGAGAGTATTGAGATGGCAAGTATCACGGAAGTGCGCGGCCGTGAGGTGATCGATTCACGTGGCAATCCTACGGTGGAGGCCGACGTCATCCTGGATGATGGCTGTTTCGGCCGTGCTGCCGTGCCCTCCGGCGCCTCCACCGGCACCCGTGAGGCGGTGGAATTGCGTGACGGTGATCCGGGCCGTTATGGGGGCAAGGGCGTGCGCAACGCCGTCGGCCACGTGGTCGGCGAGATCCGGAGCGCCGTGCGCGGCATGAATGCGGATGATCAGGCGGCGCTGGACGGACGCATGATCGAACTCGACGGCACCGACAACAAGAGCCGGCTGGGCGCCAACGCGATCCTGGCGGTGTCTCTGGCCAGCGCCAAGGCCAACGCGGCTTCGAGTTCACGGTCCCTGTTCCGCTGTCTGGGCGAATCGGAGTTCGTGATGCCGGTGCCGATGATGAACATCATCAACGGCGGCGAACACGCGGACAATTCCGTGGACATCCAGGAGTTCATGATCCTGCCCGTGGGCGCGCCGACCTTTTCCGAAGCGCTGCGTTACGGGGCCGAAGTCTTCCATACCCTGGCCAAGGTCTTGTCGGAACGGGGCATGGCGACCTCGGTCGGCGACGAGGGCGGCTTCGCCCCGAATCTGGAATCCAACGAGGCGGCGCTGCAGGTGATCCTCGAGGCGATCGAGCGGGCCGGTTATCGGGTCGGCGAGGACATCTGTCTGGGGATGGACGTGGCCAGCTCCGAGTTCTATCGGGACGGCGTCTACGACCTGGCTTCGGAGCAGCGGCAATTCGACGCCGCGGCATTTTCCGGTTATCTGGAGGACCTGGTGGGACGCTACCCCATCATCTCCATCGAGGACGGCATGGCGGAGGACGACTGGGACGGCTGGCGCTTGCACAGCGAGCGGCTGCGTGACCGGATCCAGCTGGTCGGCGATGACCTGTTCGTGACCAACACTCGCATCTTTGCCGACGGCATCGAGCAGAAGATCGGCAACTCCATCCTGATCAAGGTAAACCAGATCGGCACCCTGACCGAGACCCTGTCGGCCATACGCATGGCCCGGGACGCCGGCTACAGCGCAGTGGTGTCGCACCGATCCGGCGAGACCGAGGACGCCACCATATCCGACATCGCCGTCGGCACCTCGGCCACCCAGATCAAGACCGGCTCCATGTCCAGGTCCGATCGGATCGCGAAATACAACCAGCTGCTCCGTATCGAGGAAGAGCTTGGCGATGCGGCCCGTTACCCCGGCCGGCACGCGTTTCCGGTCAGCGTATGAACACCGGAGGCATGGGCTGACCGGCGACCGGGCCGTGATGCGCGGGTGCTGAATCAATGCGTCTGATCCTGATATTGCTGGGCGTGCTGGTGTTGATGTTGCAGTACCGGCTGTGGGTATCCGAGGACGGTTATCGCTCGGTCTGGAGCCTCCGGGAGGCGGTATCCCTCCAGCAGCAGGAGAACGCCGAGCTGACCGAACGCAATGCGCGGCTGGAAGCGGAAGTGCTGGACCTGAAGGAAGGGATGGAGGCGGTGGAGGAAATCGCGCGCTCCGACCTGGGGATGATCGGTCCCGACGAGACGCTATACCAGATCGCGGCGCCGGAAGAAGATAGCGCCGCCGGCGATCCGTGAGCCAGGCCGTCCCGCGGCTGTGGGCGGTGATCCCGGCCGCCGGGCGGGGTGAGCGCTTCGGCGGCGGCTTGCCGAAACAATATGCCAGGCTGCGCGGGCGATCGGTGATCGAGTGGTCGCTGGCGCCGTTCCTGGCCCGCGACGACCTGGCGGGCATCGTCGTCGCGCTGGCCGCTGATGACCGGGAGTGGGCCCGTTGCCGGCCGGCGGATCCACGCCTGATCGAGGCGCCGGGCGGCGCAGAGCGTGCCCAATCGGTCAGCAGTGCGCTGACCCTCATCGTTCGACGTGGCGGCGACGACCAAGATCTGGTGCTGGTACACGATGCGGCCAGACCCTGCCTGCATCCGGAGGACCTGGATGGACTGCTGGTATCGGGCCGGACCAGCAGCGACGGTGCGTTGCTGGCGGTGCCGGTGGAGGACACGCTGAAACAGGCTGAAGACGGGCGTAGCGTCAGGACCGTGGACCGCCGGCAGCTATGGCGCGCCTTGACGCCCCAGCTATTCCGGCTGGGAGCCCTTCGCCGGGCGCTGGATGCGGCGCGCGCCGAACACGTCCGGGTGACCGACGAGGCCAGCGCCGTCGAGCATCAGGGCGGCAAGCCGCTGCTGATAGCGGGCCGCGCGGACAATATCAAGGTGACCCGCCCGGCGGACCTGGGGCTGGCCGAGGCGGTGCTGGAAGCGAGGGAGAGGCAAACATGCGGGTAGGTCATGGCTTCGATGTCCATGCTTTCGGGCCGGGGGACCATGTGATCCTCGGCGGCGTCAGGCTGCCCCATGAGCGGGGTCTGCGCGCCCATTCCGACGGAGACGTCGTGCTGCATGCCCTCTGCGATGCGCTGCTGGGGGCCATCGCCGCCGGAGATATCGGTCTCCACTTCCCGGATCATGACCAGCGATGGAAAGATGCGGACAGCCGGGATCTGCTGCGCGCGGTGATGGACAAAGTCCACGATGCCGGCTATCTGGTCGCGAACGCGGATCTGACTATCGTCGCCGAGCGTCCCCGTCTGGCGCCCCATGCGGCGGCCATGGCCGCCAACCTGGCCGCGGACATGCAGGTATCGGTCAGCCAGATCAATCTCAAGGCAACCACCACCGAGGGGCTGGGTGCTATCGGCCGCGGCGAGGGCATCGCCGCCCATGCAGTGGTCCTGCTCTTGGCGCGATGAGTGCCGGCAACAGCGTCGGCGACGGCGCCGGCGAGGACGGAGGCTGGGGACGGCTCGCCCATGCCTGGCCGCCCCTGGGGGTCCGTGGCCGCATCCGGGTTCGCCCGCAGGACTTCACGGTCTCCGAGGAGCTGGGTTTCCGGCCGGATGGTGAGGGTGAACACGGCCTCCTGCGGGTCCGCAAGACCGGCTGCAACACCCAGTGGGTGGCGAGAACCCTGGCCCGGGCCGGTGGTGTCTCCGCCCGCGATGTGGGTTACGCCGGCCTCAAGGATCGTCACGCGGTCACCGAGCAATGGTTCAGCGTGCCGGCGCGCGCCATCGAGCCGCTGCGGGCCACGGACTTGGGCCACAGCGGGATCGAGATCCTCGATACCGCCCGTCATCGGCGGAAGCTGCGGCGAGGCGCCCATCGGGCCAATCGCTTCCGCATCGTGGTCCGGGACCTGGCTGCTGACGATGGCGATCTGGCGGGACTGGAAGATCGACTCGGCGTCGTGGCCGAGCGGGGCGTACCCAACTACTTTGGCCCCCAGCGTTTCGGCCGCGACGGCGGCAACCTCGATCTGATTCCGCGGATCGCGGGCGGGCAGCGGGTGAACCGTCAACAACGCGGGTTCGCGCTGTCGGCGGCTCGCAGCTATCTGTTCAATGCGGTCCTGTCCGCCCGGGTTGCCCAGGGCAGCTGGGACCGGCTGCTGCCGGGCGATCTGGCGATGCTCCACGGCAGCCGCTCGACGTTCCCGGTGACGGTAACGGACCCGACCCTCGAACGCCGCTTGTCCGAGCACGACATCCATCCCAGCGGACCCCTCTGGGGCCGAGGCGGGTCTCCGGCCGGGGCTGACGTCGGCGCGCTGGAGGATGAAACGGCCCGCTCCTGGTCGGACGGCGTCGAGGTGCTCAGCGCAGCCGGTCTGGACCAGGAACGGCGAGCATTGCGGTTGACGGTCGCCGATCTTTCATGGGATTTCGAAGGCCAGTCCCTGATCCTGGGCTTCGATCTCGGCAAGGGCGGATTCGCCACCGCGGTCCTGCGTGAACTGATCGACCTCGGCGAGGCGCCCGGTCAGGATCTCTTGCGTAACAGGACGTAGACCGCGCCCGTGCCCCCGTCCACGGCCCGAGCCGAGGCGTATGCGAGAACCTCATCGCGCTGGCGCAGCCAGCGTCCGATCCGGTTCTTGATCACCGGCCCACGGGGCCCGGAGCGCAGGCCCTTGCCGTGGATCACCCGCACGCAGCCGAGACGCCTGTTGCTCGCTTCGATGATAAATTCGGCGAGCGCCGCGTGAGCCTCCGCGGCGGTCAGGCCGTGGAGGTCGATCTCGCTGGCGACGCTGAATTGTCCCCGGCGCAGGCGCTTGAAGTCGGCGGGCCGGACCAGCGGGCGGCGGAAGGAAAGCTCGTCGCCGGTCTCGAGTTCCGAAGGGTCCAGGGTCCCCTCGAGACTGTCGCGGAGGACTTCGGCTTCGTCCTTGCGGCGGAAACGGGCTGCCGGCGCGGGCCGCGGCAGATCGTGTTCGGTGGTATCCGTCCGCAGGCGTTTGATGTCGCCCACCGAGCGCCGGAACAGATCGCTGTCTTCGTCATCCAGGGGGGGCATATTCACTGCGCTCCTTGCGGTATAGTTAGTGCCAGTTTTTGCCGGTCCTGTCCAGCTTGTGAAGATCCTCCTGAGTAACGACGACGGCTATCGCGCCGAGGGCATCCTCTGTCTCGCACGTCACCTGCGCGAGTTGGGCGACGTGGTGACGGTGGCGCCGGAACTCGACCGCAGCGGCGCGAGCAATTCCCTGACCCTGGACATGCCGCTGCGGGTGACAAGGGTCGAGGATGACGTCTATTACATCAACGGCACGCCCACCGACTGCGTGCATCTTGCGGTGACGGGGCTCCTGGACGAAGACCCCGACATGGTGGTTTCCGGGATCAATAATGGCGCCAATCTCGGCGACGACGTGCTCTATTCCGGTACCGTGGCCGCCGCCATGGAGGGGCGTTTTCTGGGTCTGCCGGCGCTGGCTGTATCCCTGGTCAGCCGCGGCGGCGGCAACTTCGAGACCGCCGCGACGGTGACGCTGGAGCTGCTGCGCAGGATGGTCGCGGCGCCGCTGCCCCGTGACGCGATCCTCAATGTCAACGTCCCCGATGTGCCCCAGTCGGACCTGCGCGGCTGGACCGCGACCCGTCTCGGTCATAGGCACCGGGCGGAGCCGGTGGTGCCGGGAGAAGATCCCCGGGGCCGCCGGATTTACTGGGTCGGCGCCGCAGGGCCGGAGGCGGATGCCGGTCCCGGGACGGATTTCCACGCCGTGGCCCAGCACCAGGTATCGATCACGCCGCTGCAGGTCGACCTCACCCGCCATGCGGAATTGCCGAAGCTCGAAAGCTGGCTGCGGCCGGGGCCATCATGATCTCCTCACGGGATCGTTCCGGCATCGGCATGACCTCCGCGCGGACCCGGGAGCGGCTGGTGCAGCGGCTGAAGTCCGGGGGCATCGAGGATCAGCGCGTGCTCAACCAGATCCGGGACGTGCCCAGACATCTGTTCGTGGACGAGGCCCTGTCCAGCCGCGCCTATGAGGATACTGCGCTGCCTATCGGGCTCGGTCAGACCATCTCCCAGCCTTACGTGGTTGCGCGCATGACGGAAGCCTTGCTGGCCGGGCCGCGACCGTCCCGGGTGCTGGAGATCGGCACCGGCTGCGGTTATCAGACGGCGGTGCTGGCGGGTCTGGTGGACGAGGTCTACACGGTCGAGCGCATCGGACCCCTGCAGCGCCGGGCGCGGGCGTTGCTGCGGCAGCTCGAGATCCATAACGTCAAGTTCCGTCACGGCGACGGCTGGGAGGGATGGAAGACTCATGCACCCTATGACGGCATCATCGTCACGGCGGCGCCGCCCGAGAAGCCACGGGCACTGCTCGAACAGCTGGCGGACGGCGGCCGCATGATCATCCCGGTGGGACCGCGCGGGCGGCAGGAACTGCTGGAGATCCAGCGCCATGGAGAGGAATTCGAGGAGCGGATCCTCGATTACGTGCTGTTTGTCCCTCTGCTCAGCGGGCGCGAATGATGAAGCTTTTCGGTCCCCTCTATGACAAGGTCCTGGCCTGGGCGGCGCATCCCAAGGCGCCCTGGTATCTGGGCGGACTGAGTTTTGCCGAATCGTCGTTCTTCCCGGTGCCGCCCGATGTGATGCTGGCGCCCATGACCCTGGCGCGGCCCGCCAGCGCTTTCCGGCTGGCGACCATCACGACACTGACGTCGGTCGCGGGCGGCGTGGCCGGATATGCGATCGGATATTTTGCCCTCGACCTGGTGGCGCCGTGGATGGAATCGGCGGGCTACTGGCCCGCCTATCTGAGGGTCCGCGAGTGGTTCGGCCAGTGGGGTTTTCTCGCCATACTGGCTGCCGGATTCTCGCCCATCCCGTACAAGGTGTTCACCATCGCCGCAGGCACACTGGCCATGTCGATGCCGGCATTCGTCCTGGCGTCGGTGATCGGCCGCGGCGCGCGCTTCTTTCTGGTCGCCTATCTCATCCGCTGGGGCGGCGAGGCCATGGAGCGACGTCTGCGGCAGAACGTGGAACTGCTCGGTTGGCTGTTCGTCGCACTGCTGGTAGTGGCCTACCTGATCCTGGGTCACTGATGCGGTGGCGGCCGCTCTTACCTTTTCCGGTCGTCGTCGTCCTGCTCGGAGGCTGCGCCAGCCTGGTCAGCTGGAACCCGGACGCCTATGTGGTCCAGCAGGGTGACACCCTCTACGCCATCGCCTGGCGCCACAATCTGGATCCGCAGCAGCTTGCCAGTTGGAATCGGCTCGGCAGCGGCAACCTGATCTATCCTGGCCAGGAGATCCTTCTGTCTCCACCCGACGGCTGGCAGCCCGGGACGACCCGGACCGCAACGAGGTCGAGCGCCCCG
The DNA here is from genome assembly GCA_050122055.1 of Gammaproteobacteria bacterium. Lineage (GTDB taxonomy): Bacteria > Pseudomonadota > Gammaproteobacteria > Steroidobacterales > XN24 > CAMYOC01. The sequence continues at coordinate 8,099 of JASFJM010000066.1, forward strand.
AATCCGCGCCAGAGCCGTGGCGAACGCCCGCCGGCGAGTCCGCCGCCGGCGCCGGCGAAGGCGCCCTCGGACTGGGTCTGGCCCACCGACGGGCGCCTGGCATCACGCTTCGGCGAAGGCGACCTGGGCGGAAAGGGCGTGGATATCCGCGGGCGTGAGGGACAGCCGATCCGGGCCGCTTCCGGAGGCGAGATCGTGTATAGCGGAAGTGGACTTATAGGCTATGGGCAGCTTATTATCATCAAGCACAATGATGCGTTTCTTAGCGCCTATGGCTATAACCGCAAGCTCTCCGTCGGGGAGGGCGATCGGGTCAGAGGCGGGCAGGAAATCGCGCAGATGGGCACCGGTCCCGGCAAGGAACCCGCCGTCCATTTTGAAATCCGGCTGAACGGTAAGCCGGTCGACCCGCTCCGTTATCTGCCGGCCCGCTAGTCCCGGCGCCAACGGAGGGATCGGGATTCACCGTATTCGTCTGGACGGGAGCAGCGATGGCCACGAACAGGGAGAAAACTTCCTCGGGCCGCTCCGGAAAACGCGTATCAGGCACACCTGGCAAAGCCGAGCGGATCGGTACGGATAACGGCAACCACGGCCCCAAATCCGCTGTCGGGAGCGGAACGAAAAAGCCGGTCCGGGTCAGGCGCGAACGCGTCCATCACGAAGAGCTCGATGCCACGCGTCTCTATCTGAGCGAGATCGGCTTCTCGCCGCTGCTCACCGCCGAGGAAGAAGTCTACTATTCCCGCCGCGCGCTGCGTGGTGACGAGTCGGCGCGCAAGCGCATGATCGAGAGCAATCTGCGGCTCGTGGTCAAGATCGCGCGGCGCTACATGAACCGCGGCTTGCCCCTGCTTGACCTGATCGAAGAGGGCAACCTGGGGCTGATCCATGCGGTCAAGAAATTCGATCCCGAGAAGGGCTTCCGCTTCTCCACGTACGCCACCTGGTGGATCCGCCAGACTATCGAGCGCGGGATCATGAACCAGACCCGCACCATCCGGCTGCCGATACACGTGGTCAAGGAGATCAATACCTATATTCGCGCGTCACGCCAGCTCACCCAGCAGCTGGACCGGGAGCCGACCCCCGAAGAGATCGGCGCGCTGCTGGACAAGCCGGCCGCTGACGTCGACCGCCTGCTGGGACTCAGCGACCGGGTCGCCGCGACCACTGCCACTATCGCCGGCGAGGGCGAGCGTAATCTCCTCGACGCGGTTGCCGACGAGCACACGCTGGATCCGGCCCAACATCTGCAGATGCGCGACATGCATGACGTTCTGGAGACCTGGCTCGAGTGTCTGACCGACAAGCAGCGAGCGGTGGTGGAACGCCGGTTCGGCATCCATGGTTTCGAGAAGCGCACCCTGGAGCAGGTGGGTGCCGAGATCGGTGTGACCCGGGAGCGCGTGCGTCAGATCCAGATGGATGCGCTCGCCCACCTGCGCACCATCATGGTCAATCACGGTCTGTCGGAAGACGCCCTGTTCGACTAGGCGCCGCCGGCTTCCGCAGCCGCGCCACTTATCACTCGACGATCAATGCCGCCACTACCGGCCGGTCCTCGGCGACCAGGATATTGTAGGTGCGGCACGCGGCGCCGGAATCCATCACCTCGAAACCGATGCCGAGGGCGAGGATCCGGGCGTGGATCTGGCCGTCCGGGAATACCAGCCGGTCGCCGGTGCCCAGGATCAGGATCTCCGGCTGCAGGTCGAGCGCCGGGGCCAGATCGTCCAGGGTCAGAGCGGCGGGTTCCGGCGCCGCCCAGGGCCGCGGCGCGGTACCCGGCTTCAGGACGATGCTTTCCCGGAAATGGCGTTCCCCGACGCGGATTTCACCGGGCTCCCATCCGCTGATCAGCTCCGCTCGGTCGGTCTGGTCGAGACTCAATCGCATTTGTCCTACCATAGCGGTTTTGTCACGCTCCACAAGCCCGGCTCCCATCTTGTCCTACCGCTATGACGCGCGCCGATTGATCGTCGATCCCGATGGGGGCGCGGCGGCCCTGCAGGCATGGATCCAGGCGCAGCCCGCTTCGGCCATGGCGCGGTTGAGCCGTCGCGGACGGCCGTCCCGGTTGCCGGTGCGTGGTCTCGAGGCCGTCAGCGCGTATTGTGTGACCGGCGATGCCGAGGCGGTGCACAAGTGGCCGCCGGGGCCGACCGGGTATCTGCAGGAGTTCGCTGCCGCGCCGGCCGCCGCGTTGCGGGCCGATCCCGTCCACCTCAGCCCCCGCTCGGATCACCTGGTGATGGCCGCCGCCCGGTTCCCCGACATGTCCGACCGGGAAGCGGCGGCACTGGCCGGGGATCTGGGGCGCGGATTGTCCGGCAGCGGGGCGTCCCTGCATCGGGGAAGCTCGGGCAGCTGGTATCTGCTCACGGACCCGGCGCTGGATCCGGCGCTTTGGGGCCGCTGGTGGGCGCCGGAGGAGGTGGCGGGGCAGCACATCCTGGAGTTCATGCCCGGAGGACCCGGCTGCGGACGGCTCAACGGCTGGGTGACCGAGATTCAGATGATGTTGCACGACCATCCGGTCAATCTCCGGCGTGCCGAAGCGGGTCTGATGCCCGTCAACAGCATCTGGCCCTGGGGATGGCCGACCGGCGAAGCCCGATCGGAGCCGCCGCAAATCCGGTCGGAACTGCTGGCGGCCGATGCCTACACGCTGGGTCTCCAGAAACTGGCCGGAGGGCCGGCCGCGACGGCCTCGCGGGGGCAGGCGTGCCGCGACCAGCTGGCGATCCTCGGCGCCGGACCCGGAGAGAGCGACGGGGATTATTTTCAGCGGATCGAGCGAGACTGGCTGTCGCCGCTGCTCCGGGATCTCCGGCGCGGCCGGATCGGGCGTGCCTGCATCGTGTCCGTGGATGGGCGATGCGTGACCGCGTCGAGGATGGATCTGCTCAAGTTCTGGCGCCGGGGCATCGATCACCGGGACAGTGATCCGGATGCCCGCCACAATCGGAGCGGGCCATGAGCGGGCCGAGGATCCGGCGCCGGCCCCTGCTGTCCGATCCGGCGTCGCTGAAAGGATTGCCGCCGCTGCTGGCACGCCTGTATGCGGCCCGGGGCCTGGCCTCCGCAGACGAGGCAAAGCTGGAGCTGGCCGGTCTGCTGCCGGTCGGTTCCCTGGCCGGCAGCGCCGCGGCCGTGGACGTGTTGCTCGAACATCATGCCGCGCGCAGCCGGGTGATCGTGGTCGGGGATTTCGACGCCGATGGCGCCACCAGTTCGGCGCTGGTCGTGCAGGCCCTGCGCGCGCTGGACTTTGCTGACGTCGATTTCCTGGTGCCCAACCGCTTCGAATTCGGTTACGGCCTGAGCCCACCCCTGGTCGAGGTAGCGGCCGCCAGTGGTCCGGGCCTGTTGATCACGGTCGACAACGGCATCTCCAGCGTCCGCGGGATCGCCGCTGCACGGGAGAGCGGCATAGACGTGCTGGTGACCGACCACCACCTGCCGCCGTCGGTGCTGCCGGACGCCCGGGCGATCGTCAATCCCAATCTCCCGGACGAGCCCTTCGCCAGCAAGAACCTGGCCGGCGTTGGGGTCGCCTTCTATCTCATGACCGCCCTGGCCGGGCGGCTGGGCGATGCGGCCGGTGCCCGCCGCCTGGCTGCGTCGCTGCTGGACCTGGTCGCCCTGGGCACGGTTGCGGATGTGGTACCGCTGGATCGCAACAACCGTATCCTGGTGGAGCACGGCCTGCGCCGGATCCGCAGCGCCCGGTGCAACCCGGGCATCCGCGCCTTGCTGGAGGTGGCCGGCCGCAATCCGTCGTCCGCGGTGGCGTCGGATCTCGGTTTCGCCGCCGGGCCGCGTCTCAACGCGGCC
>JASFJM010000067.1:0-11810 GCA_050122055.1 Gammaproteobacteria bacterium
GGCATCGCCGTCAGTCGTGTCGTGGGGACACCGAAGACATATTTCGGCACGATCCACACGCCGTGACGGGCGGAGAGAAGTACTTTGGCCGCCAGCCCGGGCCGGGACAATTCGCAGGCGATGTCCATGGCGCTGTTGCCCATGCCGACCACCAGCACCCGCTTACCCCGGCAATCCACCGGCTCTTCCGGACTGATATAGGCGTGGGAGTGGATCTGTCCGCCATCGAACTCACCCGGATAGGCGGGCTCGGGCAAACGGGGATCCCAGTGGTGACCGTTGGCGACGACCAACGCGTCATAAAGCCGCTGCTCCCCCGAGTCCAGCCGCACGTCCCAGACGCCATCCGGCCGCCGGTGGGCGTGCTCCACCGCGGTCTCGAAGGTGATGGTTTCCCGTAGCCGGAAGTGATCCACGTAATCGTTAAAGTAATCCATGATGACCCGATGCCCCGGGTAATCCGGTGTGTCCGGCGGCATCGGGTAATCGGCGTACTCCATCAACCGGCAGTCGGTGTTGATGTGCAAGGACTCGTAGGCGGCGGACATATTGTTGGCATTACGGAAACACCAGTTGCCGCCGATCTGGTCGCTCTTCTCGAAACAGTCATAGGGGATGCCGCGGTCCCGCAGCGCCTTGATCACGGGCATGCCGCTGGAACCGGCACCGATGACGCAGACCTTCGGAAGTTCGCTCATGAACCGGGCCTCGACCGTGCCGCAAAGAGACGGCGGGACCCTCGCCCCGCCGCGCGAGGGAAAACCTTGGCATTTATTGATAGTTCTGTCAATAATAGCCGGATGAACGCCTCAGTCACCGCCGTTGGCACGCCGGACCAGGCCGGCGGCCGCCCCGCCCGTCGCCGGCTGTCCCCCGCCGCACGCCGTGCCCAGCTGCTGGAATGTGCCCTCGCCATCTTCGCCGACCGGGGTCTGGGGCGGGCCGGCCACGCCCGCATCGCGGAGGCCGCGGGTGTCTCGGTGCCGACGGTGTTTCACTACTTCCCGACCCGCGAGGCACTGGTGGACGCGGTGCTCGACGAAGTCGAGGGCTTCTTTATGGGGCTCGCCCGGGACGTTTACGCCGGCGACGGACCCGTCCGGGAGCGTCTCGTCGCCCACGGCCTCGCCTTCCTCGAGGCCACGGATTCCCATCCCGCCCACATCCGCGTCTGGCTCGACTGGAGCACGGCGATCCGCGAACACGTCTGGCCGCGATATCTGGCCTTCCAGGAACGGCTGGTGGCGCTGGTGGCCGAGGCCATCGAGACGGGACGCGTCCGCGGCGAGCTGCCCGAGCGGGTGGCACCCGCCAGCGCCGCGCGGCTATTCGTCGGCAACGCCCACATGGCTGCGGTCATGAAGTTCGCCCCGGATACCGGCTTCGATCTGAACGATCACGTGCACCGTGCGGTCGATGTAATCCTGGCCAGCCGGCCTGCCACGAGCGGCCCCGCCCGCCAGGTTGGCGGTCCGCCGTAGGCAGCGTTTACGGCCGGATCAGTGCGGGTCCGCAGTAGGCATCTGCGCGATCCTCGAGCGGGCGTTTTCGGCCCAGGCGTAACCGGGGAAATGCGCGAGCATGCGATCCAGCGTCAGGACCGCGTCAGCGCGCTCGTTGCGCTGTAGCTGGCAGAGCACCAGCATCTTCATGACGTTGATGTTCCCGGGCTCCTCCTGATCAATCCACTGGAGGAGTTCGAGCCCGAAATCGAGGTCCCCCGCCTGCTGGTACTCGACGGAGGCGACGACCATGTCGCGGACGAAGTCACGGGTGCGCAGCAGTGGATGATGGTCGACCCGGATCTCCGGCGGTGGTGGCCTGCCCGCATTCGAGCCCCGGTAATTCCAGCTCTCGTCGAGGATCTTGCAGTCGAGTCCTTCCGGTCCGCCCTCGGGGCTGAGCAGTCTGACCATGCTGAGTTGATCCATGAACAGCAGCTTCCGGCGGCGATCGGGATCGTCGATGTGCGCCAGGAATTCGAGCTCGGGATCGCCCTCGCCCCGGGCCAGACCGAAGAACGACTCCGTCAGGCGCGACCATTCCTGCAGCAGCCTCATGACGCCTTCCGATTTGCGATAGAGAATGAAGCCCACGTTGAACATCGGCCGGCCGTAGTGTTCGCAGCACCAGCTGTTGTCGACGTTGCACTCCACCATCGCGACGTCGTGACGATCCAGCAGCTGGAAGGCGCTCGCGACGTCGGCGCTGCGCACGCGGGTGTCGCAATCGAGATGCAAGGTGCGCTCGTAGGGCGAGTGGGGCAGGCAGCGGATCCGATCGAGCTGGCCTTCGGACCAGCTCCGGTCGAAGGCCTCTATGGTGTCGATGGGCACGACCTGATCGAAACAGTCCGCCCCGGCGAAGCCGGAATCGATCAGGTTGGTGAAGAGCGTGATCGACACCCCGGGCATGAGCCGCTTGGCGCTTCGTGCGGAGAGAAACGCTTCGGCGAGATAACGATCTTTTTTGGTGGCAACGTAGACGATGCCGTCTGAAGGCGCAGACATGGCCGGGATTTTCTCATACGCCCGCGTCGCGGTCAGCGGTCGCCAGGTGTTCGGACGTCTGACGCTCGCCTTGGTCCTGGGTCGGGCGCGGTCAGGAATTCCGCCTGGCGCCGCTCCTCAGGACGTCGGCGGCTCGGTCAGCTTGAGCGTGAGACACTTCGCGGATCCGCCCGCCTTGAGGAACTCGGACAGGGACACCTGCACCACCTCGAAACCGCGTTCCCGCAGCGCCGGGACCAGCTCACCCGAGGTCCGGTTCATAAAAATCGTGTTGCCGATGTTGACCGCGTTGCAGGCAAAATGCCCGGCGTTCTCGATGCTGACCGGGATACGGCGGTCCTTCGGCACCCGCCGCTCGATCTCGGCCCGGGAGGCGTCATCGAAGGCCGGCGGATGATAGAGGAGATAGCCGCCGGTCAGGGGACACATGCAGGTATCGATGTGGTAGAAACGCTCGTCGACCAGCCGCACCGAGACCACTTCCAGATCGAACCAGTCCTGGATCAGCGGATGGGCCTCTGCCTCGGTGCGGAATCCGAGACCGACCCAGATCCAGGCACCGGCGCGATCGATCAAGGCGTCACCCGCGCCTTCGAAACCGACCTCGTCCGGCAGATCAAGCAGTTCGAAACCGTTGTCCCGGAACCAGGTCTTGAAGTGCACCTCTTCCTTGCGTCGCTCCATGGGCATGAAGTGGCTGGCGATGGCGCGGCTGCCATACACCGCCCCCGCGTTGGCGGTAAACACCATGTCTGGCAGACGCGGTTGCGGGTCCATCGTCACCACATCGGCCACCCGGGAAATGCGTTCCCTGAGGTTGTCCCATTGCTCCCGGGCCAGCTGCAGATCCGGCGAACCCGTGTTGCCGTCCATCCAGGGGTTGATGACGTAGTCCACCGAAAAGAAATCCGGCGGGCACATCAGGATCCGGTCTGTGTTGCTCATACCTGACTCATAGCTGGCTAATCCGTATCGATAAAGACATTGGGCCGATGAAGACGATTGGCAGGCGCCGTGGCTTGCCACAATATCCACCGCTGGATGACAGTTTAATGAATAGTATGCGAATAGTCCCGGTCCGCAGACCGGAATACACAAGCCGGAGAAGACATCGATGAGCGACCAGACAAGGGAATTCCAGCACTACCGGGAGCGCATGAATGCGCGCATCCTCGAGCTCGACAACCGGGTCATCAAACGGATCTTCTCGGTGGACTCGCTGGCCTACAGCGGCGACGGTCAACTCGGCCGACCCGTGCGCGAACTGCTGGGTCTGGTCGCCTCGCTGGTGCTGCGTTGCGACGACTGTGTCCGCTATCACCTGGCCGAGGCGATGACCGCGGGCTGCTCACGGGAGGAGATCGTTGAGGCGATGAGCATCGGTCTGGTGGTCGGCGGCACTATCGTGATCCCGCATCTGCGCCGGGCGGTGGAGTTCCTCGACCAGCTCGAAACCGGCACCGACACTGACACCGATCTCGATACCGAATAAGCCGACTAAAGCCGGGGCAGAAAGATCTCGGCCAGCATGCAACGCACGCCGCCGCCGGCACTGTCCTCGATATCGTCGATAGTCGCGGTCAGGATTTGCGCGTGACGCATCAGGGTTGCGCGCTGGGAGGGCTCCAGACAGGCCTCGGCGCGCCGGGACATGGCCAGCACCCGCTTGCCCTCCTGCGACCGCAGCTCGAGCATGTTGCCGGCAAAGTGGCCCATCTGCTCATGCGTGATGGAGACGATCTCGCGACCGCTCGCTCGCAATCGCTTTAGCACCGAAGTGCGTTGCTCCGGATCCGCGATCGCGTCATCGCAGATCACTGCGTAGCCCAGACCGAGGGTCATCATTACGTTGGTGTGATAGATCGGCACCCCCGCCCGATCCGTCGCCATAAACGGTAGCGGCTCGAAATCCATACGATGGCAAAAATCTATCAGCACCTCGAGATCGGTGCGTGGCGACAGACAGGCATAGGCGACCCTGGCCACCCGATCCAGCGCCATGCTGCCGGTACTCTCGAGGAATTTGTTCTCCGCCTCCCACCCGCTGAGATCGACGACTTCGCTGATCCGGAAGCCATGCACGCTACTCAGTCGCTCGACGATATCCAGCCGCCGCTCGAGCCGCCGGTTGGGCGCCATCATCGGGAACAACACCACACGGCCGTCCGCATGACAGCTGATCCAGTTGTTGGGAAAGATCGAATCCGGAGTCGACGGATCAGTCGTATCGACTTCGGTGATGACCTCGATGCCGGCCGCGCGCAGCGCTGCGGTCAGGTGTTCGAACTGCACCGCCGCCGCCTGTTGTTCCAGCTTTTTGTCCACTGCATCCGGCTCCCGCTGGAATGCATTGGACGCCGCCGTCTGCGGGTTGGAATGGAACCCGGTCGGGCGGATCATCAGGACCGCGCTGGCGGTTTGCAGGTCGGCGTCGGACATGGTGGGCATTCTAGCGCCCGTGGCAGCCAAGAAGGCGGCCCTGGCGCCTCGTCGCCAGCCGGGCTCGGCTCAGGGCCGTGTACCCGGCAGATAACGAAGGCGGTTTTTGCGCTGGACCTGGAATATCAGCGGCGCACCGGGATCGACGGCGGCGATCAGGGCGCGGATTTCGTCGACGCTTGCCACGCGGGTGGTATTGAGCGCATAGATGACATCACCGCTGCGCAGCGGACTGTCGCCAATGGTGGCGCCGCGGGTCTCGGCCACCACCAGCACGCCGGTAGCCCCGCGCAGAGGGGGCAGGGAGCGGATCATCTCCTCGTTCAGGGAAACCGCGACCACGCCCAGCTCCGGGATCAGACTCCGCTCCAGGTCAGGCAGTTCGGCGAACATCATGGCAGGATCAGGACGCTCGACCACGGTGATGGTAGTCGTAGACGGCTGGCCGTCTCGGAGCGAGCCTACCGTCACCGTGCTGCCGATATCCTTGAGATAGAGATTGACCTCGAATTGCCGGGCGTTCTCCATGGGCTTGCCGTCCAGGGTCTCGATCAGATCCCCGACCCGGAGTCCGGCTCTGGCCGCCGGACCGCCGGGGAAGACGTCCGCCAGGATCACGCCCCGTTCCACCGGCAGACCCAGGCCGGCGGCCAGTTGCGGCGTCACGGTCTGCGCCGCGGTGCCGATCATGCCCCGCCGCACCCGGCCCTCGGCCCGTATGCGTCGATAGACCGTGGCGACGATATTGCTGGGCGCGGCAAAACCGATGCCCTCGTTGCCGCCGGACTGGCTGTAGATCATGGTGTTGATGCCGACCACCCGGCCTTCCAGATCCACCAGCGGTCCGCCGCTGTTGCCCGGGTTGATGGCCGCATCGGTCTGGATATAGATCATCGGAGAGTCCGGCTCGAGCTGCCTCGCCACGGCGCTGACCACGCCCATGGAAACGGAATTCTCAAGACCCAGCGGGCTGCCGAAAGCGAACACCAGCCGTCCGGGCCGCAACGCTTCGGAGTCGCCGAAGCCCAGATACGGGTAATCGTGCGGGTCGGCGCCGGCCCCGATCCTGAGCACGGCCAGATCCGTCTCCAGGTCGAGCCCGATCAATTCAGCGGGCAATACCGGACCGCCTGCCTTCAACACCGATCGTTGCCCAGGCATGGATGCGGCGGGGGTCAACAGGACCCGGATGTCCTGACCGCCCTCCACCACATGGGCATTGGTCACGATATAGCCGGCCGGGTCGACGATAACGCCGGAACCGGATGAACGGGTGCGGGTCAGGGCGCGGGACCGTCTCCCTGCCCGTGAAACCTCGTAACCGCTGACGACTACCTCCACCACGGCCGGATTGACCTGCTGCGCCAGCGCTTCTACCGCCGTGCTGGTCTCTTTCAACCGCTCGAGAGCGCGATCGGCGGCGGCCTGGGACGGGCAGCACAGCACCGCCAGCAGGACGACGAACAGTCGGCCGATCCCTTCCGGCGACCAGGGACGATGAAATGGATGATGCGGATTCATGGCTTCGACTCTGCTCGCGTCCTGGGTGTTTCGGGCGCCGGCTGGCGTTGCTGCCGACCCGGCGCCGGCAGGAGGACGTCGGAGTATAGGCGATTAGAGCCTGAGCCCCACGCCCACATCGGCCCGGCCATGAAGGTCCGAAGGAAATGATCCGGCTCTCAAGGACGCTGGTGCGCCGCGGGACCGGGGCCGGACGATTGTGGTAGACCCGGCTCGGGGTCAGCCGTTAGGCTATCGGACTGGAGAACAGGGGCAGCTCATGACGCAGAAAAAGACCGTGAGTTCGGGTCGCCGGGCCGGCGTGCTTTGGACGCCGATGATCGTGGTCTTTAACGCCATGCTGGCAGCGTGCTCGCCGCCCGAACCCCCTGCCCCGCCGCCCCTGGATATCAAGGTCGTGGAAGCCGTCGCCCAGGACGCGGACATCACGCTCGATCTCGTGGGGCAGACCCGCGGCTCGGTCGACATCCCTATCCGGGCCCGGGTCCAGGGCTTCCTGGAGAGTATCGAATTCGAGGAAGGGCGGCCGGTCACCAAGGGCCAGTTGCTCTACACCATCGATCCCGCGCCATTCCGATCCAGGGTCGTCGAGGCCGAGGGATATGTCGCCGAAGCCCGGACCCGGCTCGCCAATGCCAGGGCCGATCTTGACCGGATCCGGCCGCTGGCGGAGATGAAGGCGGTCAGCCAGCAGGACCTGGACGGTGCCGTCGCCCGCTACGAAGCGGCTATCGGCAGCCTGCAGGCCGCCAAGGCCCAACAGGAACAGGCCGAGATCGAACTCAGCTATACGCGGATCCTCTCGCCGATCGACGGATCCATCGGCATCTCGGAGGCCAAGGTCGGAGAGTTCGTCGGCGCGGAGCCCAACCCGGTCGTGCTGAACTACGTCACGCGCAACAACCCGATCAGGGTGCGATTCTCCATCAACGAGCGGGATTACCTGCGACTCGCCCGCAAGTTTGCCGAGCTTCGTGAGAGCCTGGGCCCGGATACGCACGAGGAAAAAGACAGTCTTCAGCTGATACTGGCCGATGGGACGCTGCATCCACACCGGGGCCACATCGTCGCCTATGACGCCGCGATCAATCCCACCACCGGCACGTTCACCATGGAGGCGGATTTCGACAATCCCCGGGGCATCGTGCTGGCCGGTCAGTTTGCGCGCGTCCGCGCGATCACCGATCGGCGCGGAAACGCGGTGATGATACCGACCCGTGCGATCACCGAGCTGCAGGGAATCTACCGGGCCTTCGTCGTCGGGGACGACAACTCGGTTTCGCTGCGGGTGCTCGAACTCGGCCCGGAGGTCGGAAACCTGAGGATCATCGAAAATGGCATCGAGGCCGGCGAGCGGGTCCCGGTGGAGGGCCTGCTGCGGCTCCGGAACGGGTCTCAGGTCAACCCGCAGCTCGTCGATATCGCGAGCCTGGAGGCGGACGGGAACAAGGACAAAGGGAGCTGATCCGTGGCCGAATTCTTCGTCCGACGGCCCATCGTCGCCATGGTCATCGCGATCATCATCGTGATCGTGGGCCTGGTCGCCCTGGGGCGGCTGCCGATCGCCCAGTATCCCGAAATCACGCCGCCGATGGTGGCCGTCTCGGCGACCTACACGGGCGCCAGCGCCATCAACGTCGAACAGTCGGTGGCGACGCCCGTGGAGCAGAAAGTCAACGGCGTCGAGGACATGATCTACATGAACTCGACCAATTCCAGCGACGGGCGCATGTCGCTCAACGTCTCCTTCGAGGTCGGCACCGACCTGGACATGGCCAACGTGCTGACCCAGAACCGGGTCTCCGAGGCCCAGGCCAGCCTGCCGGAAGAGGTCAAACGCCTGGGCGTGACCGTCAAGAAGCAGCTGTCCTTCCCGCTGCTCCTGATCTCGCTGATCTCGCCCGACGGCACCTACGACGAGAATTTTCTGACCAACTACGCTTCCATCAACGTCGTCGACGAGCTGGCGCGGATCCGCGGCGTGGGCAACGCCGAGGTCCTCGGCGGCAGCATCAGCGAATACGCCATGCGGGTATGGATCCGGCCGGACCAGCTGTCGAAGCTGGATCTCACGGTGTCGGACATCACCCGCGCCATCCAGGAACAGAATGTGCTGGTGCCGGCCGGCCAGATCGGCGGCGAGCCGGCGCCACCCGGCAACGAGTTCACCTACACCGTACAGACCCGCGGCCGCTACGAGACGCCGGATGAATTCGGCCAGGTCGTCGTCCGGTCGAACCCGGATGGCTCCCAGGTCCTGCTGAAGGACGTCTCGCGCATCGAGCTCGGCGCCCAGAACTATCTCTATAAGGTCCGCCTCGACGGCCAGCCGACGGCCATGCTGCAGATCTTCCAGCTACCGGACGCGAACGGCCTCGAGGTGGCGGAGCAGATCATCGCGGCCATGGAGCGCATAGAGCAGCGCTTCCCCGACGACCTGGAGTACGTCATCTCCCTGGACACCACCAAGCCGATCACCGAGGGCATCCGGGAGATCGTGATCACGCTGTTCCAGGCCGTCGCGCTGGTCATCCTGGTGGTCTTCATCTTCCTGCAGAACGGCCGTTCGACTCTGATCCCGTCGCTGACCGTACCCGTCTCCCTGATCGGCACCTTCATGGTCTTCCCCCTGCTCGGCTTCTCGATCAACACCCTGTCGCTGCTCGGGCTGGTGCTGGCCATCGGCATCGTGGTCGACGACGCGATCGTCGTGGTCGAGGCAGTGTCCCTGAAGATGGAAAACGGCATGTCGCCCAAGGAAGCAACCATCGAGGCCATGCGCGAGGTGTCGGGACCCATCGTCGCGACCTCGCTGTCACTGATCGCCGTATTCGTGCCCGTCGCCGCCATGGGCGGCATCACCGGCCGCCTGTATCAGCAGTTCGCGATCACCATTGCGATCTCGGTGGCGATCTCTTCGATCAACGCCCTGACCCTCAGCCCGGCCCTGTCAGCCTCGCTGCTAAAACCCCCGGGCGAACAGAAGAAGAGCGTCCTCGACGGCTTTTTCAAGGCCTTCAACCGCGGTCTCGACGCGGCCACCGACAAGTTCATGCTGGTCTCGGACTTCTTCCTGACCAGGCTTTACCGCTCCGGCGTCCTGCTGATCGCGATCGTGGTCGGCATCGTCTTCCTGTTCAAGATCGTGCCCGGCGGATTCGTGCCCGAGGAAGACCAGGGCTACGTCATGACGGGCCTGATCATGCCCGACGGCTCCTCCCTCCAGCGGACCGATGAGATCATCGCCCAGATGGAGGAAATCGTCGCGCGTTACGAGGAGGTGCAGAACGCCACGTCGGTCGCCGGGTACAGCATCGTCAGCGGCACGCTGCAGCCGAACGCCGGCATGTCCTTTATCCAGCTCAAGGATTGGGAGTTCCGGCCGGACGAAGAGAATCACGCCCGCGAAGTCGTACGCAGGCTGAACGCCGATTTCGCCCGGGAGATCGCCGGCGGCATCGGCTTCGCTTTCGGCCCGCCGGCCATCCCGGGGCTCGGAACGGGTTCGGGATTCACCATGATGCTGCAGGATCGCGGCGGCAACACCCCCGCCTATCTGGCCGAGCAGACCGCCGCGTTTATCCAGGCTGCCAATGCGAGGCCGGAGATCGCCAGCGTCATCACCCTGTTCCGGCCGGAGTCGCCACAGATCTTCCTCGACATCGACAACGCCAAGGCACTCAAGCTCGGAGTACCGCTGTCGGAGGTCAACAGCTCGGTCGGCGCCTTCCTCGGCGGCGCCTATGTCAACGACTTCAACCGGTTCGGGCGCCTGTACAAGGTCTACGTCCAGGCGGAGCCGGAGTATCGGGCGAGCATCGACGGCGTCCGCATGTTCTACGTACGCAACGACCAGGGCGAGGCCGTGCCGCTCTCGACCCTGGTCGAGACCAGCCGCACGGTCGGCCCCGAGTTCACCAACCGCTTCAACCTGTTCCGCAGCGCAAAGCTGACCGGCCAGCCGGCGCCCGGCTACAGCTCGGCCCAGGCCCTCGCCGCGCTGGAACAGGTGGCGGCGGAAATCCTGCCCGGCGACATGTCCTACGCCTGGGCGGACATGTCCTACCAGGAAAAGGCGGCCGAGGGGTCCGGCGCCATCGTCTTCCTGATGGCACTGGTCTTCGTCTACCTGATCCTATCGGCCCAATACGAGAGCTGGTCCCTGCCCATGTCGGTGCTGCTGGGTACGCCGATCGCGGTGTTCGGTGCCATCGGCGGGCTGTTCCTGGCCCGCTTGTTCGACGAGAGCTACGTCAACAACGTCTTCGCCCAGATCGGGCTGGTCATGCTGATCGGGCTGTCGGCCAAGAACGCGATCCTGATCGTCGAGTTCGCCAAAGCGGAGTCGGAGAAGGGCAAGAGCGCGGTCGAGGCGGCCAAGGAGGCCGCAAGGCTCCGCTTCCGCCCGATCCTGATGACGGCCTTCTCCTTTATCCTCGGCGTGCTGCCGCTGCTGGTCGCCTCCGGCGCCGGCGCCGAGGCCCGGGTCGTGATGGGCATGACGGTGTTCAGCGGCATGCTGGTGGCCACCGTGGTCGGCGTGCTGCTGGTCCCGGCCCTCTACGTGTTTGTCGAGCGCTACATCGCCCGCAGCGAAGGGAAGGACGCGGCCGCGGGACCCACTCCCTCGCCGGCGGAGGGCAGCTGAGATGCGCCAGGCCATCCTGGTGATGTCGGCCGCGGCCCTGGCGGGCGGCTGCACCCTGGGTCCGGATTACGAAAGGCCGGATCTCGACGTGCCGGTCGAGTATGTCGAACCCGTCCCGTCCGGTGAATCCCTGGCCAATATGGCCTGGTGGGACCTGTTCGAGGATGAACAGCTCCAGGACCTGATCAGGACCGCGCTGGAGGAGAACGAGGATCTGGGGATCGCCCTGGCGCGGATCGCCGAGGCCCGGGCCACGCTCCAGGTCGTGCGCGCCGACCAGTTCCCGTTTGTCGACGGCGTCGGCCGGGCGGGCCGCGGGCGTCAGAGCCGGGAGATCTTCCCGGGCGCCGATACCGACAATAACTTCCTGCTGGGCGCCGATCTGTCCTTCGAGGTGGATCTCTGGGGACGACTCAGACGTTCAACCGAAGCGGCCCGGGCCGAGCTGCTGTCCACAGAAGAAGCCTATCGCAATGTCACCATCTCGCTGGTGGCGAATGTGGCCGGCTTCTATCTGCAGCTGAGGGACTTTGACGAGCGGCTTCAGATCTCCCGGGACACGCTCCAGACCCGTCAGGAGAGCCTCAAGATCGTCCAGGCCCGATTCGACAAGGGCACGGTCCCGGAGCTGGACGTCAATCAGGCCGAGATCGAGGTGGCGGTGGCCGAAGTAGCGATCTCCTCCTTCGAGC
>JASFJM010000068.1:0-11670 GCA_050122055.1 Gammaproteobacteria bacterium
GGCAGCGGGACGTGCGGCCGGTGGCGATCAGCCACGGCGCCAATTCGCCCAGGACGGATCGATCGCGCTTCCTGCAGGAGTTCGACTGGGTCGGCACGGACGATCCCTCGCCCATGCTCTGCGTCCCATCGGCCATCCGTTTTATGGGGAATCTGATGCCCGGTGGCTGGCCGGCCCTGCGCGCCCATAACCGCGCCCTGACCCTGGATGGCCGTAGGATGCTGGCCGAGGCGCTCGGGATCGCCCTGCCCTGTCCTGACGCCATGATCGGATCGCTGGCGGCGCTGCCGCTGCCCGACGGCGGTCTCGAGCCACCGAAATCCGCCATGTACGCCGATCCGCTCCAGGACGAGTTGTTGCGTCGCTGGCGTATCGAGGTGCCGGTGATCCCGTGGCCTCATGTGCCCCACCGCCTGGTCCGGATCTCCGCTCAGGTCTATAACAGCCCGGACCAGTACCGATTGCTGGCCGAGGCCCTTGGGGTCCTGTTCGCCGAGTCCTGACACGCTGCAGCCCGGCAGCATGGCAGTTGATCTGGGGCAAGGCCGGTCCCGGCGGCTTCTGCTAGCTTTGGATCAGGCAAGCGGACTCACGAGGTCCCGGTGAAACTCCTGACGGCAGTCGATTTTTCTCCGCAGACCGGGAAGGTCCTGGAAGCAGCCCGGCATCTGGCCACGGCGCTCCAGGCCGAGCTCTGGCTGGTGCACGCCGCCGCCCCGGAACCGGTGGTCAGGGGCTACGGCGCGGGCGCCCGACAGGACCGGCAACAGACGGCCAGGGAGTATCGGGAGGAACACCGGCTGATACAGGAGGCGGCCGCGGACGCCAGGGACGCCGGCATCAAGGCGACCGGGCTCCTGGTGCAGGGACCGCCGGCGAAAATGATCCTCAAGGAGGCGACCGCTCTGGACGCCGACATGATCGTCGTCGGTTCCCATGGCTTCGGGGCTGTCCTGGGCCTGCTGCTCGGCAGCGTGAGCAAGACGGTCCTCAGGAAGGCGGATTGCCCGGTGCTGGTGGTGCCGGCCGACCGGCCGGAGCCCTGAATGGTCAGGATCCTGGCAGGAACTCGTATTTCGGCACGGTGCCGCAATCCGGGCACCAGAATTCGGGATCCACATCCTCCCAGGCGGTCCCCGCAGGTATGCCGTGGGCCTCGTCGCCCAGGTCTTCATCGTAGACATAGGGACACTCGGGGCACTGATATCGGGCCATGATCGATCACCTCCCCCTCACCGGTTCCGGTCGCCGATGCCTGCGACCCGATCCGAGTTTAGCTCCGGCGGGCTCTGGAAGTCCCGCTCCGGCATCCATCCATGGCCACCGCATCCCAAGCACCTGAATCTCGGGGTACCAAGACGTGATCAACAGACGCCACGACCTGACCCGGCCCGCCGATCTTCATCATGAGCCGTTCTCCGGCCCTCTGCGGCGGCGACGGCCGGATTATCAGGACCTGCTCCCGCCCTGCAACCACGCCTGCCCCGCGGGCGAGAATATCCAGGGCTGGCTCAAGGAAGTGCACGACGGCAATCCCCGGGCCGCCTGGGAAATCCTGGTCAGTGACAACCCGATGCCCGCCATCCACGGCCGGGTCTGCTATCACCCTTGCGAAGACCACTGTAACCGGACCGGCATGGATGCCGCGGTCAGTATCCACGCGGTCGAGCGGTATCTCGGCGATCTGGCCCTTGAACAGGGCTGGCCGCTGCCGCCGCCGAAAGAAGCGACCGGCCGGCGGGTGCTCGTGATCGGCGCAGGTCCCAGCGGCCTGTCTGCCGCCTATCACCTGTGCCGGATGGGCCACGATGTGGAGATCCGCGAAGCCGGTCCGGTACCGGGCGGCATGATGCACTTCGGGATCCCCGCCTACCGGCTCCCTCGTGACGTACTCGATGCGGAGGTAAGACGGATCCAGGCGCTCGGCGTGCGCATCATGCTGGGACACAAGGTGGACGACGTGCTGGCCGAACAGGAGAGCGGTGGTTTCGATGCCGTGTTCCTGGCGATCGGCGCACATGTGTCCAAACACGTGGATATCCCGGCCCGGGACGCGGGCAAGATCCTCGACGCAGTCGGCTTTTTGAAGAGCGTGGAACAGGGCGATGCGCCCAAGCTGGGCCGCCGGGTCGCCATCTACGGCGGTGGCAATACGGCCATGGACGCGGCCCGGGTGGCCAAGCGCCTGGGCGCCTCCGAGGCCCTGATCATCTACCGGCGCGACCGGGAGCACATGCCCGCTCATCCCTTCGAGGCCGACGAGGCGATCGAGGAAGGCGTCAAGATAAACTGGTTGCGGACCATCCGGGAAATCGACCAGACGCGGATGACGGTGGAGGAGATGGAGATCGGGCCGGATGGCCGGCCCCATCCGACCGGACGCCTCGAGACCCTGGAGGCCGATTCATTGATCCTTGCCCTGGGACAGGATGTGGATACGAGCTTCCTGCGCCGCATCCCCGGGGTCGAGCTGAAACCGGACGGGACCGTCATCGTGGACCAGCGGTTGATGACGGGCTGTCGCGGATTGTTTGCGGGCGGTGACATGGTGCCGTCCGACCGGACCGTGACCAACGGAGTCGGCCACGGCAAGAAGGCAGCAAAGAATATCGATGCTTTCCTCCGGGGCGAGAGCCTGCCGGCCAAACCGTCGCGCCGACTCGCCACCGCCGAATTGCTGCGCCCATGGTTCGCCACTGATGCGCGCATGCCCACCCAGGAGCAGATCGAAGGGGAGCGGCGCCAGTCCAGCTTCGACGAGGTGATCCTCGGCCTCAGCGCCCGTGAGGCTGACTATGAGGCCGGGCGCTGTCTGTCCTGCGGCAATTGTTTCGAATGCGACGGCTGCTTCGGCGCCTGTCCCGAAGACGCCATCATCAAGTTGGGTCCGGGCCGGCGTTATCGCTTCGACTTCGATCGCTGCACCGGCTGTGCAGTGTGCTTCGAACAGTGCCCCTGCCACGCCATCCGGATGATCCCGGAACCGGCGGAAGCGGTCATCGGAACGGGGGAGGCGGACAAATCATGAGTACCCGGAATGACGCACCCAGGCGGGTCATCATCGATGGCAACGAGGCCGCTGCCAATGTCGCTTATCGCAGCAACGAGATCTGTGCGATCTACCCGATCACGCCCTCGTCCCCGATGGGGGAGCTGGCCGACCAGTGGGCCAACGGGGGACGGCCGAACATCTGGGGACACATCCCGGTGATCACCCAGATGCAGAGCGAAGGCGGCGTCGCCGGAGCGCTCCACGGCTCCCTGCAGACCGGTGGTCTGACGACCACGTTCACCGCCTCTCAGGGTCTTCTGTTGATGATCCCGAACATGTACAAGATCGCCGGCGAATTGAGCCCGGTGGTCTTGCATGTGGCGGCACGCTCGCTGGCCGCCCAGGGCCTGTCCATCTTCGGCGATCACCAGGACGTGATGGCGGTCCGCGGCACCGGCTTCGCCCTGCTCTGCTCCGCCTCGCCCCAGGAAGCCCACGACCTGGCGCTGGTGGCCCAGGCCGCGACATTGGAAAGCCGGGTGCCGTTCGTCCATTTCTTCGACGGCTTCCGCACCTCCCACGAACTCAACCAGGTCATGCTGCTGGAGGACGAAGACCTGCGCGCGCTGCTCCCGGAGCCGCTGGTTTTCGCCCATCGCCAGCGCGGGCTGAGCCCGGAACGGCCATTCATCCGCGGCACCAGCCAGAACCCGGACGTCTATTTCCAGGCAAGGGAAACCGTCAATCCCTTCTACGGGGACGTGCCCGGAAAAGTCCAGGCCGCCATGGATCGACTCACCGAGCGCTGCGGCCGGCCATATCGCTTGTTCGATTACCACGGCGCCGCAGATGCGGAACGGGTCATCGTGCTCATGGGGTCCGGCGGCGAGACTGCCCGGGAGGCGGTGGATTACCTGTGTGCCCAGGGGGAGCGCGTCGGCATGATCCAGGTCCGGCTGTACCGTCCATTCGCGGCCGAAGCCTTCCGGGCGTCCTTGCCGGACACCGCCCGGAGGATTGCGGTGCTGGACCGGTGCAAGGAGCCCGGTTCGCTTGGGGAGCCGCTGTTCATGGACGTCAGCGCCTGTCTCGCCGGACGACGCAAGGGCCTGCGGCTGATCGGCGGGCGCTACGGTTTGTCCTCGAAAGAATTCACACCCGCCATGGTGAAGGCCGTCTTCGATCATCTGGCGGGAGACGAGCTCAAGCATCCGTTTACGGTCGGCATCCACGACGATGTCTCCGACACGAGTCTCGATGTGGACCCGGAGTTCATGCTGGAGCCGGCGGAAACCTACCGGGCGGTGTTCTACGGCCTGGGCGCTGACGGGACCGTGGGCGCCAACAAGAACAGCATCAAGATCATCGGGTCCGATCCGGCTCGTTTTGCCCAGGGCTATTTTGTCTACGACTCGAAGAAGTCCGGATCGCAGACGGTCTCCCATCTGCGTTTCGGGCCGGACCCTATCCGCTCGGCCTATCTCGTCCAGAGCGCCAATTTCGTCGCCTGCCATCAATTCGATTTCGTCAACCGGACTGATGTGCTGAAGCTCGCGGCGCCGGGGGCGACCTTTCTGCTCAACAGTCCCTACGATGCCGACGAAGTGTGGTCCAGGCTTCCCGGCGCGGTGCGCCGGCAGATCCGGGACAAGGGCCTGGATCTTCACGTCATCGACGCCTACGGCGTAGCCGCGGCGGCGGGCCTCGGGCGGCGTATCAATACGGTCATGCAGGTGGGCTTCTTCGCCCTTTCCGGCGTGGTTCCTATCGATGACGCCGTGGCCCGCATCAAGGCCGCCATCGAAAAGAGTTATCAGCGCAAGGGCGCGGAGATCGTGCGCCAGAATTTTGCCGCGGTCGATGCGGCGCGGGCTGCGCTGAAGCGGGTCACGATACCCGCCGGCGGCGACGACGGACCGCCGATGGAAGCCCCCGTGGCCGCGGGCGCGCCGGACTTCGTCAGCCGGGTTACCGCCAAGATGATCGCCGGGCGCGGAGATGAACTTCCGGTGAGCGCGCTACCGGTGGACGGCACCTGGCCCAGCGGCACTGCCGCCTGGGAGCGTCGGGACCTGAGCGCACAGGTTCCGGTTTGGGAGCCGGAGATCTGCATCCAGTGTGGCAACTGCAGCCTGGTCTGCCCCCATGGGGTGATCCGGGCCCGATTCTACGACGAGTCAGAACTCGAACGGGCGCCGGCGGGATTCCGCTCGGCAGTCCTCCGGGGCCGCGGCTATCCGGAAATACGCTACACCCTGCAGATCCATCCGGACCATTGCACCGGATGCACGCTTTGTGTCGACGCCTGCCCTGCCCGCAGCACCGAGCAATCGGGCAAGCGCGCCATCAACATGGCCGAAAAACTACCGCTACTGGATGACGAGCGGGACAATCTGGCTTTCTTCGAATCGCTGCCGGAGGCAGATCGGGGCCGGGTCGATTTCAGTACCGTCCGTGGGGTCCAGCATCTTGCGCCCCTGTTCCAGTTTTCCGGTGCCTGTTCGGGCTGCGGCGAAACGCCATATCTGAAGCTGGTCTCGCAATTGTTCGGGGACCGCTCGGTGATCGCCAACGCTACCGGCTGCTCGTCGATCTACGGCGGTAACCTGCCGACCACACCCTGGTCCGCCAATAGCGAAGGGCGCGGTCCGGCCTGGTCCAATTCCCTGTTCGAAGACAATGCGGAGTTCGGCTTCGGATTCCGGCTCAGCGCCGACACCCATCGCCAACAGGCGGAGGACCTGTTGCGGGCGCTGCGCCCCGAACTGGGCGACGACCTGGTCAACGACCTCATCAACGCCGCACAGGCCGAAGAGTCGGAGGTGCGGGTCCAGCGTCTGCGGGTGGAAGAACTCCGCCGCCGTCTGCGGGATCTCGATAAGCCCGAGGCGAGCCGGCTGGAATCGGTCGCCGACCACCTGGTCCGGCGCAGCGTATGGATCGTCGGCGGCGACGGCTGGGCCTATGACATCGGCTACGGCGGCCTCGACCACGTGCTGTCGCTGGGCCGGGACGTGAATATCCTGGTGCTGGATACCGAGGTGTACTCGAACACTGGCGGCCAGGTGTCGAAAGCGACACCGCTGGCGGCCGTGGCCAAGTTCGCGGCCGGCGGTAAGGGGACGCCGAAGAAAGACCTGGCCCTGCAGGCCATCGCCTACGGCAACGTCTATGTGGCGCGGGTGGCGATGGGGGCGAACCCGCAACAGACCCTGTTGGCGTTCCGGGAGGCAGAGCGTTTCCCCGGGCCCTCGCTGATCCTCGCCTACAGCCACTGCATCGCCCACGGCATCGACATGCGCTTCGGCATGCGCCAGCAGAAGATGGCGGTCACCAGCGGACACTGGCCGCTGATGCGCTACAACCCGGTGCTGCGCGAGGAAGGCGGCAATCCCTTCATGCTGGACTCCCAGCGTCCGAGCATCCGCCTGAAGGACTACGCGGAACGGGAGATCCGCTACCGGCTGCTGGCCGCGAGCAACCCTGCGCACGCGGAATCGCTGATGCGCGCCGCCCAGATGGACATCGACGTGCGCTGGGGGCTCTACGAGGAGATGGCGACCCGCGGCGACGCCAGCTTCCACTTCGCCTCTGCCGCAAGTCAGCACGGAGAACCCCCGACTCAAGGTGGCCCCCATGGACCTGCAAACTGATTACCTGGGACTGTCGCTCGATCACCCGGTCATCGCGTCGGCTTCGCCGATGACCGACAAGGAGGAGAATATCCGGCGGATGGAAGACGCCGGCGCTGCCGCAGTCGTGATGCACTCGTTGTTCGAGGAGCAGATCAACCAGGAAGCGGCGGCCGTGGACCGCTTGCTCTCCAGCGGCGAGGAGAGTTTCGGCGAAGCCCTGTCCTACTTCCCGCCGCTGGATCATTACCGAGCCAGCGAAGAACGCTATCTGGAGATTCTGTCGACGTCCAGTGCGGCGGTGGACATCCCTGTGATCGCCAGCCTGAACGGCATATCGCCGGCCGGCTGGACGGGTCACGCCACGGCCATGGAGCAGGCTGGCGCCAGTGCGATCGAACTGAATATCTACTATATCGCCGCGGATCTGGGCGAGAGCGGCAGGGAAGTGGAAGACCGCTATCTGGAGATCATCCGCTCCGTCAAGGGTGCGGTGTCGATCCCGGTGGCGGTGAAGACCGGGCCGTTCTTCAGCGCTTTCGGTCACATGGCCCAGCAGATGGTCGCCGCCGGCGCAGACGGGCTGGTGCTGTTCAACCGCTTCTACCAGCCGAATTTCGATCTCGAGCAGATGGCGGTCACCCGCACGCTGGAGCTGAGCAGTGCCGAAGAGATCAGGGCAGGTCTGCTCTGGATCGCGGTCCTGTACAGAAGGCTGGGCGCGTCTATCGCCGCGTCCACGGGCGTCCAGGGACCGGCCGAAGTGGTCAAATATCTGATGGCCGGCGCCGACGTGGTGATGACCACATCGAGCCTGCTGCGACACGGGATCGGTTACCTGGGTAACCTGCGGGACGGTCTCGGCGAGTGGATGGAGCGCCATGGCTATGAGAGCCTGGAACCCCTCCGCGGCAGCATGAGCCTGTCCCGGGTGGCGGACCCGTCTGCCTTCGAGCGGGCCAACTACATCCGCATGCTGGAGGAGTTCGAGCCGGCCTGACCGCCGCTCAGCGCTTTAGCGGACCGATCCGCTGGCGGCGTTTTTGTACCCGGCGTCCGCGGCGCGTGAGGATGCCGATCAACCAGTCGGAAAGCGCGGGGAACAGGCTCACCAGTCGCGCCTGGATACCGCGGTTCCATGGCAGGATGACTTCGCGCGGCCGCCGCACCAGCACCCGATCGAAGACCGCCCGCTCGATGTCGTGGACGGTCAGGGTCCGCCGCCCCGAGAACGTCAGCGCCGCTTCCTCATAGGCTTCCTGCTGCAACAACATCGGCGTCTCGATGGCATCCGGACAGATCACCGTGACATGGACGCCCCGGGGCGCGAGTTCCTGCGCCAGCACCAGAGAATAGGCTCTGACCGCAAATTTCGAAGCGCTGTAGAGTCCGATCCCGGCGATCGGTGCGATCCCGGCCAGGGATGCGAAATTGACGATATGGCCCCCGCCCTGGGCAAGCATATGTCGGGCGGCGGCGCGGCAGCCGAAGGCGACGCCTTTGAAATTGACGTCGATATGCCGGTCGATGTCCTTGACCCGGGCCTCGGCCAGCCAGCCCGGATGGATCAGGCCGGCCACGTTGAGCAGGACGTCGAGCCGTTCCCAGGTGGCCAGCAGTTCGCCCAGGAGCGCATCCCAATTCTCCGCATCGCTGACATCCTGACGGCGGGTCAGCGTACGCTCCTCGGGCCAGCCCCGCGCACGGGCTGCGTGCTGCAGGCCCTCAACGTTGATATCCGTGGCCATGACCCGGCCGCCGCGGCGCAGCACACAATCCACCAGATGCAGGCCGACGCCGCTGGCTGCGCCGGTGATCCAGAAAACCTTGTCCTGTATGCGGATGTCCATATGGCCCGGCGCCGATGGTACGGGCCACAGGGACGCGTGGATAGCCCCGCCGGTTTGACGCAGGTCATTGCCCTGATCCGCAGGAGCGATTATAAATACGCTTAGAAATGAGAATTATTCTCATAAACCCATAAGAAGGCCGGAATCGATGACCAGTCTCGACCAGTTACAGGAAGGCGCGACCGCGACGCTGGTATCTGTCGACGGACAGCCGACCCTGCGGCGGCGCCTGATGGAGATGGGTCTTTTGCCCGGCACTCCGCTGCAGCTGATCCGGCGGCTGGATCTCGGCGGCGTACTGGAGCTCGAGGTGCGCCGATCGCGGCTTTCGATCCGTCACGGCGAGGCCACGCATCTGCACGTCATCAGGACCTGAGACGCAAGGTGCAGAGCGCCACGGCATCCTCGACGGCGACGATCGTCATCGCCGGCAATCCCAACACGGGTAAATCCACGGTCTTCAACCAGCTGACCGGCGGCCGCGCCAAGATCGGCAACTATCCCGGCGTCACGGTCGAGCAGAGTACGGGACGGACCATGCTGCCGGGCGGCCGCCTCGCCACGGTCAATGACTCCCCGGGGACCTACAGCCTGGCATCCCGCAGCAGCGAAGAACTGCTGGCGGTGGAATCCATTGCCGGCGTCGATCCACTGCCGCGGCCGGACCTGGTCGTGGTTACCGTGGACGCCTCGCAGCTGAGCCGCAATCTCTATCTCGTGCTGCAGATCATCGAGCTGCGGGTCCCGGTGATCGTCGCCCTGAACATGACCGATACCCTGGCCGCAAGCGGCCAGCGGATCGACGTCAGCACACTCGAACGGGAACTGGGCGTGCCGGTGGTACCGATGATGGCCCGCCGCGGCACCGGGCTGGGCGATCTGGTCCGCTCCATCGACCGGGTGCTACAGGAACCGTCGCTGGCGCTCCCGGGCTGGCGGTGGACCCCGCAACCGGGTCCGCTGACCGAGGATATCGCCGCTATCGCCGACACCGTGCCGGAGACCTGGCACCGCGGCAGCGATGACCGCCGGCGCGCCCTGGCTCTTTGGGCCCTGCTCTCCATCGATGCGGAACATCATCTCGCGGGCGTGCCCGGATCTCTGCGCCAGCGGACTGCCGAACGGCGGGAGGCGGCGGAATCGGCGGGCCGGGACCTGGACCGGGAGATCATCGAGGGCCGTTACGGCTGGATCGACAGCTGCGTGTCCAGATGCCTGCGCGAGGACCCGCGCAGGATCTCCACAACCGACCGGGTGGACCGGCTGTTGCTGCACCCGGCCCTGGGTCTGTTCCTGTTACTCGCCATGATGACCCTCGTATTCCAGGCGCTGTTCACCGGCGCCGACCCGCTGATCGGCCTGATCGAGGAAGGCGTCGCCCGGGTCGGGCACGCGGCCGGCAAGGTATTGGGCCCCGGTCTGCCGGGCGAATTCGTGGTCAATGGCGTCATCGAGGGCGTCGGCGCGTTCGTCGTGTTCCTGCCCCAGATCCTGTTGCTGTTCCTGTTCATCGGCCTGATGGAAGACAGCGGATACATGGCCAGAGTGGCGGTGCTGATGGATCGGGTGATGCGGAGCATGGGCCTCCACGGGCGCGCATTCGTACCGATGTTGTCGGGTTTCGCCTGCGCCGTCCCCGCGATCCTCGCCACGCGCACCATGGAGCGTCGGCGTGACCGTCTGCTGACCATGATGGCGCTGCCGCTGATGACCTGTTCGGCGAGATTGCCGGTGTACGGGCTGCTGATCGCGGCCATGGTGCCGCCCTGGCAGGAAGGCGGATTCTCCCAGGGTCTGCTGATGGCGTTCATGTATCTGTTCGGGACGGCCATGGCCCTGATCGTGGCCTGGGTCATGAGCAAGACCATGCTGCGGGGCAGCTATATCCCGCTGGTGATCGAGATGCCGCCCTACCGGGTGCCCCACTGGCCGTCCGTGTGGCGGATGGTGATGCGGCGGGTCAGCGATTTCATGAAGACCGCCGGCACTATCATTTTGATCGGTTCGATCATCATCTGGGCGCTGCTAAGTTTCCCGCGCGACTCCCGGCTCGTCGCACCATTCGAGCAGCAGGCCCAGGCCATCGAGCAGCAACTGGCGGCCGCATCGGGCGACGATGCCCGTTCCGTCCTGGAGGACCAGCTGGAACAGGTTGAGCGTGATCGGGCCAGCGCCATGACCCGCCACAGTTATGCCGGCCGCCTGGGCCACGCCATCGAACCCCTGATTGAACCCCTGGGCTTCGACTGGAAGATCGGAGTCGGCATCATCAGCGCGTTCGCTGCACGGGAGGTGTTCGTCAGCACCATGGGCGTCGTATTCGGCGTCGGCGAAGACGTGGACGAAGCGTCCGAAGACCTGCGCTCGAAGATGTGGTCGGATGAGTGGCCAGACGGACGGCGGGTGTTCACGCCACTCGTTTGCCTGTCCCTGATGGTGTTCTTCGCCCTCGCCTGCCAGTGCATGAGCACCCTGGCGGTGGTCAGGCGGGAGACCGGCGGCTGGGGCTGGCCCGCCTTCATGTTCGCTTATATGACGGTGCTGGCCTGGGCCGCCAGCTTCCTGGTGTTCCAGGGCGGCCGGCTGCTCGGCTTCGCCTGAAGCCCCGGATTCAGCCGCCGAGCCCGTACCGGGCGACGAGTTCGTCGCGCCGCGACGGATCGAAATTGATGCGGCTGCCGTCTCCTTCTGCATGGGCCTCTGCATGGGCGACGACCCGCGGGTCCATCACGCGGAACCACAACGGCGGGAAGAACGCCAGCAGAAACATGCCGAAGTAGCCGGATGGCAGCTGCGGCGCCTCGTCAAAATGGCGCAGCGCCTGGTAGCGGCGCGCCGCATGGGCGTGATGATCCGAGTGCCGCTGCAGCTGATAGAGCAGGATGTTCGACAGGACGTGATTGCTGTTCCAGGAGTGCCTCGGCTTGGGCCTCTCGTAGCGGCCGTTGGCGTCGCGCTGTCGCAGCAGGCCGTAGTGCTCCACGTAATTGGCCGACGAAAGCAGCGAATAGGCCATGGCCGTCTGGATCAACCAGAACGGCAAGATCCCGGGGCCCAGCCAGAACAACAGCGCGCCCCAGAACCCCAGAGTCAGGACCGCCGTCTGCAGGATCTCGTTGCGGACTGACCAGGGGCCTCGCTGCTCCCCGGCCAGGCGCGCCGCCTCGAGCCGCCAGGCGCGACGTAAAGCGCCGGG
>JASFJM010000069.1:0-11643 GCA_050122055.1 Gammaproteobacteria bacterium
AATTCTCCGGAGATGGCCGACCTGGCCCGCAGCTTCGGCGCCCGGCAGGTAGAGATGGTCGGCACCCCGATCCCGCGTCGCTTCCTGATCGAACCGCTGAAACCGATGTCCGGGCAGATAGGGCGCGTACTGTTCGCGGGACGCCTGGCGCCGGAAAAGAACGTGGAAAGCATCATCGATGCGGCCCGCGACCTGCCGGCTACCCGTTTCGTGCTTGTGGGCGACGGGCCCTTGCGGGAGACGGTCGCCGACGCCGCCCGGGAATTGGACAACCTGTCATGGCTCGGGTGGCAGCCGCGGGAGCGGATGCTGAATATCATCGATGGCACGGATGTGCTGATCCTGCCATCCAGCGTCGAATCCTTCGGCACCATCGCCCTGGAGGCCATGGCGCGCGGACGGATGACGTTGGTCTCGGCTGCCTGCGGCATCCTCGGCTGGCCGGATCTGGCCCGAGGCCTGTTCGCCATGGAGCGGGGCGAGACCGTAGGATCCGCAATACGGCGCATGACCGCCATCGATCCGGCCCTCCGCCGCTCGCGAGCCCTGGCCGGGAGACGGGCCGCCCAGAATCTGGCCGCGAGCAACACCCGGCACTGGCTCGATCTCATCGGCCCGTCCTGAATGTTCACCGCCATGCGTTTCCATCTCTCGGTCCATGACGTCATGCCTTCCACCCTGGAGGACGTCGTGGGAATCCTTCACTGGCTGCGGGGCCAGGATATGGGTCCCGTGACCTTGCTGGTCGTCCCTGGATCCGGCTGGGACGAAAGTGGCGTAGACCGTCTCCGCGCTCTCCAGGATGCCGGGTACGAGTTGGCCGGCCACGGCTGGCGGCACAGGATCGGCGGCTACGGCGGCCTCTATCACCGGCTTCACAGTGCATTGATCTCCCGCCGGGTGGCTGAACACCTGGAACTCGGACCCGAAGACACCGCCAGCCTGATCCAGCGCTGTTATGACTGGTTCCCGGCCCACGGACTCAAGGCACCCTCGCTCTACGTACCGCCGGCGTGGGCGATGGGGAATCCGGGCCCGGATCGCCTGCGCCACCTGCCCTTCGAATGGTACGAGGACCTGGGCGGGTTCCTGCATCGGGACGGCACCAGGATCCCGGCACCGGTGGCAGGGTTCGAGGCTGCGCGTCCCTGGACAGCCCCCTTCCTGCGTCTGTCCAATGCGCTGGCGTCGTGGCGCGCGGCCAGGACTGGATGCCTGCGGATTGCCATCCACCCCAATGATCTCCGTCTGCCCCTGCGCGAGGACCTCGAGACCTGCCTGTCCGGCATCCCGGAAGGTGCCCGCCGCTCACTGCTGCGATCCGAAGAGTTGGAATCCGCGCACGCTCTGCCCGCCAACTCGGGCTGACTATCCCCGGAATCGGGCGATCCGACGGCAATCGGGTCCAGCCGGACGACCCGCGGCTATAATTTTTTTGCCGGCAGAACTGAATGGTATAGGCAATGGCTAAACAGACCAGCAAGACTCGCAAACTCTCGGCGTCCGATATGGAAGACCTGCGGGCGGCCTGGGGGAAGCTGGAACACCCGAGCCTGGCGGCACGGCTGACGGCGGTGGTGGGCACCCCGATCGAAGAAGGCATGAAACTCCTGCCCCGCGCCTGGTATCAGCGCATTCATGGCGCCACCGAGGCGACCATGCATCGGATCCTCGGAACGGCCGTGTCCACCTTGCCCCAGGACCCGGCTCCGGGAGGCAGTCGGGATCTCCACAAGACCCTCGGGATCGGCCTGGGCGCCGTAGGCGGTTATTTCGGCCTCCCCGGCGTGTTGCTGGAGCTTCCGGTCACCACCGGCCTGATCCTTCGCAGCATCGCCGCCATCGCCGCCTCGGAGGGCGAGGATCTGCGACAGATCGAAGGCCGCCTGGCTTGCGTGGAGGTCTTCGCCCTGGGCGGGCCTCGCCACGAAGACGACGCCGCCGAGACGGGCTATTACAGCCTGCGACTGGCGCTGGCGTTCCATTTCTCCCTGGTCAGCCAGCAGTTGATCGACCAGGGCGTGGTGAGACAGGGGCTGCCGATACTGGTCAACCTGAGCCGGGCCGTGGCGGCGCGCTTCGGTATTGCGATCTCGGACAAGGTCGCCTTCCAGATGGTGCCAATCCTCGGTGCCGCCGGCGGCGCGCTGCTGAACGCCATCTTCGTGCAACACTTCCAGGACATCGCCCACGGGCATTTCACCGTGCGCCGGCTCGAACGGGACTACGGCACCGAGGTGGTGCGGCGGGCGTATGGGAGCTTTTCCACGGATACGGCGGCCGGGCGCAAGACCGTGCTGCGCGCCGTCAAATAGACAGCCCGCTCCGTTTTCGACCCAAGACGGCGCCGGACCGGTGCCGCGATCACGGCCGGCTCGGCCTGGTTCTGTTTTGAGGCTCCCGACGCTATTGCAGCGTATTGAAGAATATGGCCGCCAGGAAACCCATCAGGGTCGCGAAACCGATGATGTTGCCGCCGCGGAAATAGGCTTCGGGCAGCATAGTCTGGGCGATCATCGTCAGCATGGCGCCGGCCGCCACCCCTTCGACCAGAGACAAGGTGCTGTGTGAGGTGCCCGCGAGGAGCACGCCTCCCAGGGCGGCCCCGAGACCCGTGATGACCATCAGGGACGTCCACATGATCAGTATGCGTGCCTGGCTGAATCCCTGCTCCCTCATCCCGACAGAACTCGACAGGGCTTCCGGAAAATTGGACAGGAACAGCCCCGCGATCAGCGAGAAGCTGATGCCCCGCTCGATCAGGCCGGCACCGATGACAAACGATTCCGGGATGCCGTCCAGGAGGATGCCCAGCCAGATCGCCAGGGCCGCGCCGTGCGCCATATTGAAGCCGTGGGGCTGGATCCGGAGGATCGACGGCAGGCGGCCGTCGCCCAGCCCGGTCAGCGCCGAACCCATCCAGCGCGCTACGCGGTCCCGGTCCAGCCCCTGGGCCTGGACCAGATAGTCGCGGATCTGGTCCCCGTGCAGGTAGTCGGCGAGCGCCTTACGCAGGCCGGGCGCCTCGTGCAGAGACTCCTCCAGGTCGGTGCGGGTCAGCTCCCAGACGGCGGTATCCTCGGCCGCGATGGCGCCCACCGTGTGGCGCCCGCCGGTGAGGAACGAGAGCCCGCCGAACGCGCTGCCGGCGTCGACGAGACGGCCACGGCGGCTGACTTCCCGGGGCGACAACAGGGTCACCTCGCCTTCGTGGACGATGTACAGGCGCTCCGCCAGTTCACCGGCATGGAAAATGGCGTCACCCCGACGATAGCGCTTGTAGAGCAGCTTGCAGCCGATGGCATCGAGCTCCGATTCCGGCAAATCCCGTACCGGGGGCAGTCGCTGCAGTCGATCGGCCATGGTCACGAAATCTTCCTCGTGACGCTCCACCGGAACCGCCTCGCGCAGCGATCCGTGGACGTAGAGCTCCTGGGCGGATTCAGCGATCCTAGACTCGGCATCGGACCGGTCCAGGTGATGAGACTCGATCAGATAATCGAGCATGGTCGACTCTCGAAGCGCGCGGTGCACTTTTTGTCGGAGCATCCGCGAGTTCTCCAGCAGGACGATGAAATCCCGCCGGGGCAGGACCAGCATCGAGGTCTTGCTCCGGGTCACGGCCCGTCTGCTGTGCGGCGTGCCGGCCAGAAAAGCCCGGCGTCCGAAGGCTTCGCCGGCACCCGCCCGGACCGCGGCGCGGCCGGAATCCCCGCGCCCCATGAGATCCACGCTGCCGTCTTCGATGATGTGGAGGGAATCCGAGGGATCGCCCCGGTCGAATACGATGCGTCCGGCCTCCAGCTCGAGGCTGTACATCGCTCGCGCCAATTCCCGGTAGTCGCGGTCTTCCAGGTCGCTGAGAAAATCCACGCCCTGGAGGTTCGACAGCAGTCGCCTGAACCGGACGTGGTCGCGCCGGCGCAGATGATAGAGGGTGGTCGAGGCTTTGCGCAGGAAACCGCCGTAGTCATTGACGATCTCGTTGAGCCCGATGAAAAGGAGTCCGCCGCCGATGCTGCCCACGGCCAGCGGCGTGAAATGCCCGCGAGCCAGGGCTGACGCAACCAGGTCTATGGTCAGGGCGGCGAGCAGCGCTCCGCCACCGAACGCCATCAGGAACGAAAGCGCGCGGTCACTCGGCCGCCACAACATCGAGGTGATCGCGCCCAGCGGCAGGGAGCAGGCGCTGAACAGGCCGGCTCCGAACGCGGTCCAGATCATCGACTCCGACACCCGATGGGACTCCCGCATCATTGACCCGCCCAACGATAGCTCTCCCGGGCCGGTCTCGCCATCCGCGCAAGTGCGGGCGACGGAACCTGCACCTGAATTCCGCGAGGCTCAGCCGGTCACGATACCCCGGCTCACCGGGAGTCGTACCGGCACCGCAGCAACGCTACACTGGGGATGAAGATACTGGAATTTATGCCATGACCCTCGACCGCGATCCCGCCATCATCAGCCAGCTCAAGCCCCATCCGCTGAGAGAAGAGATCTACGGCGAACTCCACGCGCGGCCGACGCCGCTGCTGGATGTGCCGCTACGCGCCTCCCACCTGGTCTTCCTGACCGACCTGGAGGAGATGGCGGCCAGCCATGCCCACGTAGTGCGCCTGGCGAAACGCTATTCGACCACGGCGCCCACGCCGGACTCGAATTATTTTCATGGCCATTTCGGCGGCTTCGATCTGCGCTGGGAGAAGCACACCGAGTTCTGCTCCCTGACGGTGCTGCGTTCCGGGGTCGGTGAGCAGCCCTTCGAGGACACCGCATTCAACCTGCTGCCGGAAGACTGGGTCGATGCCATACCGGGCCAGCTGGTGGTGGCGGCGCACCTGAGCGTGCTGCCCCAGCAATCGGCCGAGCCGGACGGCCGACAGCTGGAGGAGTGGTTCGAGGGCCAGCTCGTGATCGGCAGCCGCCTGAGCGACGGCCGGGTGTCGGCGTGGACCACGTTCCGCATGCATCGGGACGGTTTCAGCCGTTTCCTGGTGCGCGACAACGGCCTCAGTCCCTATCAGGCCGGCCGCACGGTGCAGCGGCTGCTGGAGCTGGAGACCTACCGGGTGATGTCGCTGCTGGCCCTGCAGGAGGCGCGCAAGCTGGCCCCGGAGACCACCCGGCTGGACGAGGAGCTGGCCGCGGTCATGGACCGATTCATTTCCATCGAATCGGCAGACGACGAACGGCAGCTGTTGTCGGAACTGTCCGGGCTGGCCGCGACGGTGGAACATCATCGCTCCACAACCAACTACCGCTTCGGCGCCACCCGGGCCTATTACAGCCTGGTGCAGGGGATCCTCGCCAACCTCAGGGAGGAGCATTACCCGGGCATGTCCAGCATGGCCAAGTTCCTGGACCGGCGCCTGGGCCCCGGCGTCCGGACCTGCTTCGCGATGGAGGACCGGCTGGAGAATCTCTCCCAGCGGGTGGGCCGCGCGGGCGAACTGCTGCAGGCGCGCATCAACGTCAATATCGAGACCCAGAACCAGAGCCTGCTGGCGGCCATGAACCGCCGCAGCGGCCTCCAGCTGCGTCTGCAGCAGACGGTGGAGGGCCTGTCCGTGGCGGCGATCAGCTATTACACCGTGGCGCTGCTCCACATCCTCTTCGAGGCGCTGGAATCGACCGGGGTGCCAGTACGATCCGACATCGCAACGGGCATCTCGGTGCCGGTGGTGATCCTCGTGGTCTGGTCCCTGGTCAGGCGGATCCGGCGTCATCTTGGCCGGGCCGACGAGGATCCGGCCAGGTAGACCGTCTCCCGCGCCAGCCCGGCCGGATCCGATAGCGGCCAGGGTCGCGCGACCCCGCCCCGCGCCCGGTCACTCGCCGCGCAATTGCAGATCGTCCACTTCGTAGGGGTTCCCGTCCGCCGGCTGGCCACCGTTGCTTGCGGTGCCCGGCAGCATCTCGAAGGTCGGCGTGAAGACCGCCAGGGTCTCGGCGAGCCGGGCGAGGATCTCCTCGTCGCCCTCGGCCTTTGCGGTGCCATCGGCGATCTGCGCCCGCAGCGTCTTGGCGCCCATCATCACCGTCTCCAGATCGCTGCGATCGATGGTGATCGTCAGGTCCGCGTCTTCGGCCAGGAAACCCGGGATATTGGTCAGGGTGGCATTGGAGAGTTCGACCACGAACTTCTCGCCGTTGTCCGGCGTGATGAGGTTGACGGTGAACTCCATGTCTCCGGCTTTGCGGCTGTCCATGCGGATGGCGACGAAATCCAGGAACAACTCGGTGGACATGGCGCGCACCACATCGGGTCCGGCGGACTTCGGCGGCGCGCCCTCGGGGATGCCGGACCGCAGCTCGAAAGCGCCCTGGAGGAAGCTGTTGCGGATGCCGGGGTTCTCCTGCTGATAGCCGATCTGCTCGAACGCATCGGCCAGCAGGTTTTTCGCCTCTGCGTTCTGCGGCTCGGCATAGACGAGCTTGTCGAGGATCTCGGTAGCCTCGAGATAGCGTCCCTCTTCATTCAGCTCCCGACCCTTGGCCAGAATCTTCCGGGCGCCACCCATCATCTCCACATACAGGGGGGCGGAGTCGGCCGGTGAAAGGGGGATCAGGGTGGTCGGATTGCCGTCCCAGTAACCCAGATAGCGGTTGATGACAGCCCGGCTATTGTGCTCCGGCGAGCCGTGGTAGCCCCGGTTGTACCACTGATCGGAGATGCTCTGCGGCGTCTCGTAGACGTTGTGGATCTGGTTGATGGTCACGCCCTGATTGGCCAGATGCAGGACCTGATTGTTGATATTGGCATAGAGATCCCGCTGACCGCGCAGCACCTCCTGGATCCGTTCGTTGCCCCAGCGCGGCCAGTGGTGCGAGGCCAGCATCACCTCCGCCTGTTTGCCGTAGCGATGGAGCGACAGGCTGATGTATTTCGACCACGCCAGGGCGTCACGCACCTGCGCTCCGCGCAGCGTGTAGATGTTGTGGAAGGTACCGGTGACGTTCTCCGCGGGCCAGAATGCTTTCGACGCCGGGAACCAGGTATGCATCTCCGACGGCGCCTCGGTGAAAGGCGTGTTCATGAACTCCATCTCCACGCCGTCCACCGTCAGCACCTCGATGTCATCCTCAATGACGCGGGTCGGCGGGATCAGACCCATATTGCCGTTGGCCACGTTCATGTTCAGGCCCTGGCCGGCGTGGCCGAAGGGGCTGGCGGGCAGGAGCACGCCGTACTGATACATGAGCCGCCGGTTCATGGCATTGCCGGCGTAGACATTCTCCGAGACGGCGAATTCCATGAAGTCGCGGGGCGCGATTATCTGCACCTTGCCGGCGCGGACATCCGCCTCGTCGACGATGCCGCGGACGCCGCCCCAGTGATCCGCGTGAGAGTGGGAGTAGACCACGGCCACGACCGGTTTCTCACCCAGGTGCTTGTCGACCAGCTCCTTCGCGGCAGCCGCAGTCTCCGCCGCAGTTAGCGGATCGAACACGATCCAGCCGGTTTCGCCCTGGACGAAAGTGATATTGGCCAGATCGAAGCCACGGACCTGGTAGAAGCCCGGGACGACTTCGTAGAGGCCCTTGATCATGTTGAGTTCGGACTGGCGCTGCAGGGAGGGATGGATGCTCGGAAAGTCCCTGTCCTCGAGGAAGAACCCGTAACGCTCCAGGTCCCAGACCACGTTGCCCTCGGCGCCCAGCACCCTCCAGGACTCGGGCTCGGCGATAAAGCCCTTTTTCGCCTCGTCGAAATCCCGTCTGTCCGAGAACGGCAGCGGGGCGCTTTGCTCCTCGATGACCTTGAGGGTGTGCTCCGATGGCGGCTTGCCCTGTGGATGGAAATGCTGGTCCGCATCGAGAACCTGCATATTGCCGCCGCCCTCGCCCGCTCCCGTGGCAACAGACGAAAAAGCGAGGGTGGCGGTCAGTATCAAAGCGCGTGCATGAGGCGTCATGAAGTTCTCTCCGGTCTTCTGTGTTCGTGAATTCTGATTGCGATCTCGACGGGATCGCTCAGGGCAGGGTGACGTCAGGTGGCGGACGACCCTGGATGTGGAGGATGGAGGATAGTGGATAGAGGATGGAGAGTCGACGGCCGGCGGGAGCCGACCGTCGACTCTGTTCATTTCCACAATTTCTCCGGCGTAGGCCAAATCAGGGCTTGGGCACGCAGGCGCCCAGGCCGACCACCGCGAAACCGTCAGCAGCGGCCGCCAACACCATGGTCCCTTCCGGATTCATGATGGAGATGGTCCAGCCGGCACCGTCACGGACGCCTTCCTGGCCGTCCTCGATGCCCTGGATGATCAGCTTGCCGTCTACCCGGGTCTCCATGCTCTCGATGGGTGACTTCTGTTCCGATTCCTCCCCGGCCCGGGTCACCAGCTTTTTGGCGAAGTCGATGTTCAGATGGCTGAAGCCTTCGATCTGGTCCGGCGTGACCGCCCGGCAGTCGTTGGGATGATCACACTCGAACAACTGGTAGACCGAACACAACAGGGGTTTCTTGCCGTCGAAATAATCGGTCGCGGATGCGGTGGCCACGAAGCCCATCAGGGCAGTGAACACGATCGTCTTGATGCTTGATCTCATGCTCTTGCTCTCCTAGCGGACCGTGTAGCCGCGAGCTTCCATACAGGCGATAAAGGCCCGGTTCCAGTTGTCCCGGTTGCGCTGGTAGTTCTGCGATTCCTGGCGCGCCCAGTCGTCCCGCTGGCGGTTGCTGTCGGCCCGGCGCATGCCGCCGATGACGCCGCCGCCCACGGCGCCGGCCTTCAGGCCTTTCTTGGTATTACCGGTCACGGCGCCCACTGCAGTGCCCAGCAGCGCCCCGCGCGCTGCACCACCAACCACTCCGCCTTTCTGCTCGGGAGGGCGGGTCGTCGCGGTGGGCGTCGCCATGGGATCGAAACCGGTTCGATCCGTGGCCGCCCGCTGGCACTGGAACGTGTCCATGTCCTGCTGGTCCTGGCCCTGGCCGTCGTTGGGGAAAACGAAAAGATCCTGTCCGAGCGCCGCCGGCGCGACGAACAGGACGACAAAAAGAGTCACGAAGATCCGCATCACTTCCTCCTGTGGTCAAGGAACTCCAATGGCGAGCGCGCTCCCTCGTGTCGCCATCGTAGCGTGGTCGAATTCGGCGAAAAAATGCACGGCCAACCGTGCATGGCCCGGTCTGGGGATCGATTCGATTGGACTGATTGCCGACGCCGTCAGGGAAAATGTTAACTCAAGACGAGCATGGATCGCCAAATTCGGCCGGATTCCGGTCCGGCTGAGCCTGCCGGCCCTGGGGCATGACCGATGCTGCCAGGGACATCGTGCCGGTAGCGCAAATTGACCGCTGACGCCCCCGCGCGCGCCGGACACGCCCCGTGATAACCTGCAGAGGAGCGGTATTTTCATGGAATGTGAAGACTCCCATGACACGTCATCATCCGGCCGTTTCCCGCAGGCTCCTGTGCGCAGGCGCCCTGGCCGCGGTCATTGCCTCAGGCAGCCTCGACCCGGTCTCCGCCAGCACCGGGATCTGCCCGGTGGAATACAGTGCGGGGCAGCTGGATCACTGGGCCAGAGATGCGGTGTTCTACCAGGTCTTCGTGCGCAGCTTCCAGGACTCGGACGGTGACGGCATCGGTGATTTCAACGGCCTGATCTCGCGGCTGGATTATCTCAACGACGGTGATCCGGACACCGACACTGACCTGGGCATCGACGCCCTGTGGATGCTGCCGATCACCGAGTCGCCGAGCTACCACGGTTACGACACCCTCAACTACGACCGGGTCGAGCTGGATTACGGCAGCGAGGCGGACTTCGACCGCCTGCTGGCCGAGGCGCACAGGCGCGGCATCAGGGTGATCATGGACCTGGTGGTCAACCACACCTCCGCCTGGCACCCCTGGTTCGTCCAGGCCAACGTATCGGAGTACGATTCCTTCCATGACTGGTATGTCTGGCGCGAGGACGATCCGGGCTGGACCCAGCCCTGGTCCGCGTCCCAGACCTGGCACCGGTCACAGCGTCTGCCGCTTTATTATTACGGCTTGTTCTGGAGCCAGATGCCCGATCTCAATTTCGAGAACCCGCGGGTGCGGGCCGAGATGATCGCCATCGCCAGGCGCTGGCTGGCCCGGGGCGTTGACGGTTTCCGTCTCGACGCCTCCCGCCACATCATCGAAGCCGGCGAGGAAGCCAAGGCCGGCGGCTCGCCCGAGACCCATGCATGGTGGATCGAGTTCGCCCGGGAGGTGCGCAGGGACTTCCCCGACGCGATCTTCATCGGCGAGAACTGGACCACCGTGGACCAGGTGGCGCCGTTTTTCGGCGAGACGCCCCACTCCCAGCTGGACATGAATTTCAATTTCGATCTGGCCGCGGCCATCGTCGGCGGCGCCCGGGACGACACGCCGGGCCTGATCCAGGAGACCCTGTGCGACGTGGCGGATTTCTACCCGCCCCACGCTCTGGACGCGATCTTCCTGACCAACCACGACATGGTCCGGGTGGCCACCCAGGTCCGGCGTCCGGAGCGGGCGCGGCTGGCCGCGTCTTTGCTGTTCACCCTGCCCGGCGTGCCGTTCGTCTACTACGGCGAGGAACTGGGCATGGTCAACGGGCCAGGCGACGAGGATCCGGAGAAGCGAACGCCCATGCGCTGGACCGAAGACGGCGGGTTCACTGACGGCACCCCATGGAAGACCAACCGCAAGGCCAGGCCCGAGATGAATGTGGCCGGACAGCAGGCGGATCCCGACTCCATGTGGCGTCTCTACCGGGACCTGATCCGCTTACGCAAAACCCATGCCCCGCTGTCCGGCGGCGGCTACCGGTCGCTGGGGGTGGAAGGGTCCGGTGACGTCATCGCTTTCGAGCGGTTCACGGATGCAGAGCGGATCGTGGTGGTGGCCAATTTCGCCGACTCGCCCCGCACGGATCTGATCGTCACGATCGCCGATGCCGGTTCCGGCCCGGCCGCCGTGCTGTTCGGCGACGGCGTGCCGGCCCGCCTTTCGGCAGACCGCATCGCCGTCCCCCGGGTCGGACCCCGCAGCGTCGTGGTCTATCGGCTTTGAAGGAACAGCGTCGATGAGTCAGGCCTTGCCAGGCAGCCCCGGTCCGATCGGTCCCAGCTTCCGGTCCGAGGGCGTGAATTTCTCCGTATTCTCCAAGAACGCCCGTTCGGTCGAGCTCCTGTTATTCGACGACGTGGACGATGACAGGCCGTCCCGGACCATCGCCTTCGATCCCCTCGTCAACCGCACCTATCACTACTGGCATGTCTGTGTGCCCGGCCTGGAGTCGGGGCAGCTCTACGGCTACCGGGTCGCGGGGCCATGGGAGCCGTCGCGACGGCTGCGCTTCGATGGCGACAAACTGCTGCTGGATCCCTACGGTCGGGGTGTGGCGACCGGCGCGGGCTACGAGCGGGCCGCCGCGGCCCGGGCGGGCCCCAACCTGGGCAAGGCCATGAAAAGCGTGCTGGTCGGGGACGAGGAATACGACTGGCAGGGAGACCGGCCCCTGGGCCGGCCCTATTCGGAATCGGTGATCTACGAGATGCATGTGGGTGGATTCACCCGCCATCCGTCTTCCGGCGTGCCCGGGGAACTGCGCGGGACCTACCGGGGTGTGATCGAGAAGATCCCGTATCTGCGCGAACTGGGCGTGACGGCGGTCGAG
>JASFJM010000070.1:0-11575 GCA_050122055.1 Gammaproteobacteria bacterium
CGACATCAGGGAGATCAGCGTGTGTTCGGAATGGAGCAGCTCGAGGAGCCGGTCCCAGGCGCCGGTTTCGCCCAGATGACCGAGAGTGGCGATGGCGATCAGCTGGTCGCTCAGGCGGCCATGATTGAGCAGTCTCCAGGCCGCCTTGTCGATCTCCATCCGCCTGGCCAGCGCATTCAGGCGCAGACCGGCGCTGCCGCGCAGGATGTCATGCAGCACGTTCCACTCGTTGAGGAAGTACATCAGCGACGCTGTCGGCAACTCCGGCAGCGGCTGTCCTTCATCGTCTCCCACAGCGGCGTCCGGCGCCAGAGCGATCCGGGTCAGCAGTGGCCGCCATCGCTCGATGAATGCCTTGCGTCGACGTTCCTGAGCCAGCAACCGCACTCTCAGGATCACGACCCAGATAAACAGCATCATCGTCATCACGCCGGCGACGAGGCTGCTATAAAGAGCGAATGCTATCGCCCGGTCAGAGCTGGCGACGAAGTCCCACACGGACGCCTCCGCGGTTATAGACGTCACCCTGGCGATGCCAGATCACATCCCAGCTGACGGCCCAGTCCGGGTTCATCCAGTGCCGGCCCGTCAGACCGAGGGTACGGGTGTTGCTGGTGAGCAGACGGTCCTGGCCGACGCTCTCGCTCTCCTCGCCGAAGCCAGCCAGCAGGCCGATACGGTTTCGGGCGCCGTAATAGCGATCGAGACGGCCGAGATGGCTGATCGATGTGCCGGCGCTTTCCGGCCAGCCGATGTATAGCGTATAGGCGGCCTGCCAGTTGCCCCAGTAGCGCTCCGCGCCCAGGTTCATGAGTTCGTAGCGGGAATCCGAATATTCCGCGTGGCGGAATCCTCCGCGCAGACCCCAGCTGCCGGCGAGGCTCCGCTGCAACTCTGCCGAAGCGGTCCATTCCGGAAGCACGTTGGCCGAGGGTGCGACACTGCCCTGGACCAGCAGGGTCCAGTCTTGATCCAATGGCAGATAGGCCCCTGCCATGAAGTCGGATTCCCGTTCGGAGAAGCGGTCGATGGACTCGATGACCACGTAGTAGGCCTTGCGCGGGGCCGGATTGTGGCTGGCTTGTACATACACGCTGTGCCAGTTGTCGAAGCCGTTATCCAGGGAATCGAAGGAATAGCCGACTTCGTAATCGGAGCTCGGCTCGAAGCCGAGGGCCGAGCCACTCAGGTCCTGCCACAATGGCCAGTTGCTGTCGGGGAAACGTTTTCTTGCCTCTGCTGCCAATGCGTCATGACGGCGACGGTTTTCGGCGCCGCCCGTGGCCAGCAATGCCTGGGACTCCAGCCGCCAGATCCCTTCGTAATCCGGAGCCAGGGCCCGCGCCCGCTCCAGCAGGGGCAGGGCCTCGGCGGGCCGCTCGGACCACACGTAGACCTGGCTCTTGCCCAGCAGGTAATCGGCGTTGTCCGGACTCTGGTCGAGCAGCTGATCGTACTCGGCCATGGCCGCATCCCAGCGGCGCGACCAGGCCAGCGTCCGCGCCAGCAGATAGCGCGCCTCCTCATCGCCCGGGTATCCGGCCAGCCGCTGCTCCAGCACCAGTATGGCGGCCGGATAGTCGTCCCGATCGATGGCCGCGCGCGCTTCGGCGACCGTATCGTCCGCCGCACTCACCAGGGTCGAGGCAAGCAGCAGCATCAGACCCAGGACGACCACGAATCCGGAGTGCAAACCTGCAGCAGCCAGGCGAGTTGGACGACTCCGTGTCATCGTGCTCATGATCAGGCCCTCACCGTATCGCCGGTGCGCATGTGGCGTTTTACACGCGCCAGCAGTTCCCGCGGATTATAGGGCTTGCCCACGTAATCGTTCGCGCCCGCCTCCAGACCGCGCACCACATCCCGCTCCATGGTGCGGGCCGAAAGGACGATCACCGGCACTTCCCGCCAACGCTCGTCACCGCGGATCTGATTCAGGATTTCGAAGCCGTCCCGGTAGGGCAGGACCAGGTCCAGCAGCACCACATCCACCGGGGCGGAGGCGTCGATGAAATCCGCCGCTTCGCGACCGTCGGTACAGGTGGTCGTGCGGAAGCCTTCCCGATCGAGCATGAACTCGAGCAGGTACACCACGTGCTCGTTGTCTTCAACGATCAGTGCTGAGGGGGCTTTCCGCTTTTTCTTCATCCAGACGCCTGTCCCTGGCCGTATCCGAATGCCGGCCGCGAACGCGCCGGCGAGCGCGATCTCAGGGCCAAATATCCGCAGTTATGTCACATGGTTGAAGGGTCTGTGTCTCAGTTTATATAGGGTCATGTGGCTGGTGTGATGCCGGTCACGAAAATTCGCCGACAAAGCGTGAATCGGATCACGCTCACCTATCCGACCGGGCGCGCCTTTGCGCGACCGCTATACTTGCCGCCGGGACCCATCGCCCGGAGTGCGTCGTGATGACCTGGATCTTTGTCGTCCTTGCCGGCCTGACGGCTGCCGGTATCCTGATCTTCAATCGCCTGGTCGCGGACCGGAACCAGGCGCTGGCGGCGTGGAGCGATATCGACGTTCAACTCACCCGGCGGCATGATCTTGTCCCCCAGCTGGTCGAAGCCGTGAAAGCCTACGCCGGTTACGAGCGGGCTACGCTGGAGGCAGTGACCGAGCTGCGTGCGCGCAGCGAAGCGGCCCATCATCTGGCGGACAAGGCCCGGATCGAGGACCAGATGGTGGCGGGTATCCATCGGCTGGTCGCGCTGGCGGAGGACTATCCCGACCTGAAGGCGGACGAGAACTTCCTCCAGCTGCAGCGGGAACTGGCCGCAATCGAAGACCACCTGCAGTACGCCCGGCGGTTCTATAACGGCTCGGTGCGGATCTACAACACACGGCTGGAATCGGTGCCGGATCTCATCGTGGCCCGGGCATTCGGCTTCCGGCCGCGGGAGTTCTTTGCCGCCGACGCCGAAGAGGTCCGCGCCGTGCCACGGATCGAGCTGGGGCAGGACCGTTGACGGCCACGGGCCCACGCTTCCTGGCTCCGATAGGGTTGCTGCTCGCCGGCTGCCTGTTGGTCCCGGCACCCATCACCGCGGCGGAACGGATCCTCGATTATCAAAGCG
This sequence comes from Gammaproteobacteria bacterium, assembly GCA_050122055.1. Lineage (GTDB taxonomy): Bacteria > Pseudomonadota > Gammaproteobacteria > Steroidobacterales > XN24 > CAMYOC01. The sequence continues at coordinate 3,078 of JASFJM010000070.1, forward strand.
AGATCGTCGTCGCCGAAGACGCGAGTATGAGCGTGGCCGAGCAGATCCGGGTCCGGGCTGAGGGCCGGAATATCCGTCGCGGGATCTACCGGGATTTCCCCACGGATTACCGGGATCGTTTCGGCAATCGCTACCGGGTCGGTTTCCAGGTCGAGTCGGTGACCCGGGACGGAGATCCGGAACCCTGGCGGGTCGAGGACCGCGCCAACGGCGTCCGGGTCTATGTGGGCGATCCCGACCGGACTCTGAGCCCGGGTGATTACGTCTACGAGATCCGCTTTACGACGACCCGGCAGCTCGGATTCTTCGCGGATCATGACGAGTTGTACTGGAACGTCACCGGCAATGGCTGGGCCTTCCCCATCGATCAGGCCAGTGCCCGCGTCTCGCTCCCCGGAGACGTGCCGCCGGGAGAGATCGAGATCGTCGGGTATACCGGCGTCATGGGCAGCAACGCCCGGAATGCCGATAGCGGCATCCGCGATGGCGCCGCCTGGATCGAAACCACTGTGCCGCTGGGTCCCGGCGAGGGCCTGACGCTCGTAGCCAGCTGGCCCAAGGGCTTGGTCCGGGAACCCACCGGGGCCGACCGCCTGGGATTCATCCTCACCGACAACATCGGTCTGCTGGTGGCGTTGATCGGGCTGGCGGCGGCGCTGACTTATCTGCTGAAGGTCTGGCATCGCTATGGACGCGACCCCCGGCCGGGCGTGCTGTTCCCCCATTACGAACCGCCCCGCGGTTTCTCTCCGGCCTCGGCCCGCTATATCCGTCGGATGGCCTACGACAATGGCGCCTTCACCGCCGCGGTGATCAACCTGGCCGTGCACGGGCATCTGCAGATCGAACAGGATGATGACGATTACGTGCTGCGGCAGACCCAGGGCAGCGGAGCTCTGGCGCCGGGCGAGAAGGCGCTGCTTTCGAGGCTGTTCGAGGGCGGATCGACCGTGGAACTCGAGCGCGAGAATCACCAGAGGATCGGTGCCGCGCGCAAAGCCCATCGGCGGGCCCTGCGGCGCAATTATGAGCGGCTCTATTTCGTCACCAATTCACCGCTGCTGTTGCCTTCCCTGGTGCTGCTGGTGCTGATGGGCGGGGGTCTGTTCGTCACTGGAGTCATGACGCCGGCGGCATTCGTGGTGATCCTGCTGGCGCTGGCGCTGCACGGCTTGTTCTACTATCTGCTGCGGGCGCCGACGCCGCCCGGGCGGCGACTGCTTGACCGCCTGGAGGGCTTCCGTCTGTTTCTGGACGTGGCCGAAAAGGACGACCTGAATCTGCGTCATCCGCCGGAACTGACCCCGGCCCTGTTCGAGCGTTATCTGCCCTATGCCTACGCCCTCGGTGTGGAGCAGGCCTGGGCCGCCCGCTTCGCCGACGTGTTCGCGCGCATGGCGTTACAGCCCGGCGCCAGTTACCAGCCTCAGTGGTACAAGGGCGATTTCGACCCGGGCCGGATCGGCAACTTCACCAGCACCGTCGGCAGTTCGCTGGGCTCCGCCATCTCCTCGGCCGCCACACCTCCGGGTTCCAGCTCCGGCGGCGGTGGCGGGGGCTTCTCCGGCGGCGGAGGCGGGGGCGGCGGAGGCGGGGGCTGGTGAGCTGCTGCGGATGACGACCGGAGCGTCCGCCTCAGGCTGACAGCGTCTCCCGGAGCTGCTTGCGCTCCTCGTTCACCTCATCCATCAGGCGGGTGAGGGTCTCCAGCTTGAGTTTCATGCGCTGGGCGGCGGCGAGTTCGGGCGCCTCGGCGATCCCGCCCTCGTGCAGGCACACGGCGATCGTGAGCACATCGCAGAGATCCGGATTGCCGACGCCGATGCGATCATACTGCCGGTAGTTGGCGACGGCTTCGATGGTGTCTTCCGGCAGCTCCCAGTTCTCGGCGATGGACCGGCCGATCGAACAATTCCAGTCCTGGATGATCGTGTTCAGCGTCTCGCGGCCCATGCTGCCGTCTTCCCAATCCACCATCCGGCTCAGGATGTAGACCGTCCCGACGTTGTGGATCATGCCGGCCATCAACGCCTCGTCCGGCTGGCCGACGTTGGTCTCCCGGGCGACGACAAAGGCCATGGCCGCCACATCGGTGCTGATCTGCCACTGTTCCACCAGCTGGTCGGCGACCGGCCGCAGATGCTCCTGGCGCTGCATCTGGCTCAGGGCGTAGGTCCAGCAGGTGTTCCGTACCAGCTCGAAGCCCAGCCGGTTGACCGCGGGCGTCACCTCGGTCAAGGGTTTGCCGGTGCGGTTGTATTGGGCGGAGTTCGCCATCCGCAGCAGGCGGGCGGCCAGGCCGGGCTCTGCGCTGAGGGCCTTGCCCAGCTGCTGCAGGCTGCAATCCGGATCGTCCATCATCTTGCGCATCCTCACCGCGATGTCCGGGAGATACGGCAATTCGATGGTGCCGCCGGACAGCTCGCCGGCCAGCATCTCGACGAAGCGGAATGCTTCCGCCGAGGCGTCGGCGGCGGATTTTTCATCGGCGGGGGCCGCGGTCGCGGCATCTTCTTCGAGGGTCAGTTCGAATGGGGTCTCGCTCACGATGCTCTTCCTGAGTTGCCGGTTAAGATCCTTCTGGATATCCATATCGGCAGAACCGGGGCGGGGCTTTAGCCCGTCCTGGGGGCCGGGACAGCCCGGGCAGGACCCGGGGGCCTCGTCCCGCCCACAGCGCCGGGTCTGTACAAGCCACGGCAAAATATCCATGCTCGGTTCTGCATGATGGAGACTCCCCGCAAAAAGGATTCCGACGGCTCCGCCAACCGTCTGGAGGCGGCCCGCCGGATCGTGGTCAAGATCGGCTCGGCCCTGCTGGTTGACCGCCAGGGCGGGCGGCTGGCCGCAGCCTGGTTCCGTACCCTGGTCCATGATGTCGCTGCGCTCCGGGCCCGCGGGCAGCAGGTGCTGGTGGTGTCTTCGGGCGCTATCGCTCTCGGGCGCCGCCATCTCGGCCTGGGTGTCGGTCCATTGCGTCTGGACGAGAGCCAGGCCGCGGCAGCCGCCGGCCAGATCCGCCTGGCTCATGCCTGGCAGGAAGCCCTGGGCGAGCATGATCTCCCGGTGGCCCAGGTGTTGCTGACCCTGTCCGACACCGAGCGGCGCAAACGCTATCTGAACGCCCGCGGCACCCTGCAGAAGCTGTTGAGTCTCGGGGCGGTTCCGGTGATCAACGAGAACGATACCGTGGCCACCGAGGAGATCCGTTACGGGGACAACGACCGGCTGGCCGCCCGGGTGGCACAGATGGTCAGCGCCGATTGTCTGGTTCTGCTATCCGACGTCGATGGCCTCTATGACGCGGATCCGATGCGGAATCCCGGGGCACGTCTGATCCCGGAAGTGTATGAGCTGGATGATCGCATCGTGTCCATGGCCGGCGAGTCCGCTACCGACACGGGATCCGGCGGCATGATCACCAAGCTGGCGGCGGCGCGGATCGCTCTCGGCGCCGGCTGTCATATGGTGATCGCCAGCGGTCATGGCGAAAGACCGCTGCAGGCCCTGGAGGCCGGCGCGCCCTGTACCTGGTTCCTGGCGGGAGACTCGCCCAATGGCGTGCGCAAACAGTGGATCGCCGGCAGTCTTAGCCCCTGTGGTGCCGTCCATGTGGATGCGGGCGCCGCCGCTGCCCTGGGCGCCGGGAAGAGCCTGCTGCCGGCGGGCGTGGTGCGGGTCGAAGGCCGCTTCGAGCGCGGCGACGCGGTCGTCATCTATGGTCCCGACGCCGCCGAACTTGCCCATGGCCTGACCGCCTACGGGGCCGAAGAGGCCGCACAGATCGCCGGGCGGCGCAGTGCAGACATCGCGGGTGTGCTCGGCTACCGTGGGCCGGACGAACTGGTCCATCGGAACGATCTGGCCATGACCCGGAGGAAAGGATGAGCACGCAGGAGCGAGCCGCTGCCGGAGACCATATCGCCGCTACCATGGACGCCCTCGGCGCGGCGGCGCGGGCCGCGGCGGGCCAGCTCGCCCACGCCGGCAGCGAGCGCAAGGATGCGGCGCTCGCTGCCATGGCCCGGGGCCTGCGGACCGGCGCCGAGCGTATCCTCGCCGCCAACGCCCGGGACATGGAGACGGCTGGCGCGCGCGGGCTAACCGCCGCCATGCTCGATCGCCTGCGGCTGGACCCGGACCGGATCGAAGCCATGGCCCGGGCGGTGGAGGCGATTGTCGACCTGCCGGACCCGGTCGGCCGGGTGATGCAGGAATGGACCCGCCCCAACGGTCTGCGCATCCAGCGGGTCGCCGTCCCGCTCGGCGTGATCGGCATCATCTACGAGAGCCGGCCCAATGTGACCGCCGATGCGGGTGCCCTGTGTCTCAAGTCCGGTAACGCCGTCATCCTCCGCGGGGGCTCCGAGAGCTTCCATTCCAGCCGCGCCATCCATGCCGTACTCGCCGCGGCCCTGCAGACGACGGGTCTGCCCGAGACCGCGATCCAGATGGTGCCCACCACCGATCGGGCCGCGGTGGGCTATCTGCTCGGATCCATGACGGAGTTCGTGGACGTGGTCGTGCCCCGCGGCGGCAAGAACCTGATCGCCCGGGTCCAGCGCGACGCCCGGGTGCCGGTGATCGGCCACCTGGAAGGCCTGTGTCACGTATATGTAGACGGGGCCGCCGACCCGGACATGGCCCGGGAAATCGTCCTCAATGCCAAGCTCCGACGCACCGGCATCTGCGGCGCCGCCGAGACGCTGCTGGTGGATCAGCGCGCCCGGGACACGCATCTGCCCGGGCTCATCGAGGCGCTGCTGGAGGCCGGTTGTGAACTGCGTGGCGACGAGGCGGTCTGCGCCGTCGATCCCCGGGTCCAGACTGCCGATGAGGCAGACTGGAGCACCGAATACCTCGACGCTGTCATGGCCGTGCGCATGGTAGACGGCGTCGAGGGGGCGCTGGCGCATATCCACGCTTTTGGATCCGGCCACACCGACGCCATCGTCACCGATGACGACGCGGTGGCGGAACGTTTCCTGGCAGCGGTGGATTCAGCCATCGTGCTGCACAATGCCTCGACCCAGTTCGCCGATGGCGGCGAGTTCGGCATGGGCGCGGAGATCGGGATATCCACCGGCCGGATCCATGCTCGCGGGCCGGTCGGCGTAGAACAACTCACCAGCTACAAGTATTGCGTCCGCGGCAGCGGGCAGGTCCGCGCGCCCTGACAAAACGGCGCCGATAGCGGGCCGCCCCGACCCGGAACGGACGATCGCGGCAGGTCTGCGGTTTCGGCATTTGCGGACGGAATACGCCCGAGTCGGCGGGTATACTTGGCCGCCCGCGCAGCCGCGGCCGTGCCGGCGAGAAAGAGTATCCCCATGCCCAAATCCATCCTCGTTTCCCTCGACGCGGAGGCCGATCCACCGGTGACGGTGAACATCCCGGATTATGTGGTGAAGAAGCGCAGGTCCCGCCGCATCGTGTGGAAAAAGGACCCGGACTCGCCCCAGGATTTCCGCTTCCGTTATCTGAGCATCGACGGCGGCGGCAGCATTTTCGTCAATCCGAAGGTGCGCAGGAAGTCCATCGAGATCACCGACCTGGCTCAACATACCGTGACGGAAACGGCTTACTGGTATGTCCTGACGGTGGAACACAAAGGCGTCCCCTACACTACGGGCCTGACCGCCGGCCCGGGTCCGGCCCGGCGCGGGAAGAAGAAGCGCAAGGGTGAGGTGATCCTGGAGGCTCGCCCGGTCGTCCGTAATCGCTAAGGGATACCTATGAGCAGGGTTGCGGACTCACAAACGCCCTGATCGCCCAGGTTTGTCTCATTGTGGTCCGGCCCCGAATCTCCCAGACTTCCCTTCATGATCCAGCACTCGACAACCACCGCGACCGGGGCCCGCGCCCGGCCGCCGACAGGCAAGCCGTGAACAAGCCCTTCTCCCAGGCCTGCGAGAACAACAAGGCGCCTATCCTGGCGGTGCTGGAGCAGCATCTGGCCGGGGTCTCGAGTCTGCTGGAGATCGGCAGTGGTACCGGCCAGCATGCGGCGTTCTTCGCCAGCCGGCTGCCCCATCTGACCTGGCAGGCTTCGGACCAGGGTCAACATCTGCCCGGCATCCGCGTCTGGCAGCAGGAGGCAGATCTGCCCAATCTGCCGCCACCCCTGGAGCTGGACGTCAACGACTGGCCCTGGCCGGTGAGCGAGACCGAGGCCGTGTTTTCGGCCAATACAACGCACATCATGAGCTGGCCGTCGGTGAAGCGCCTGCTCGCCGGCGTCGGGCGCGTGCTGCTGCCGGGCGGTTTGTTCCTGCTCTACGGCCCGTTCCGATATGACGGCCGGCACACCAGCGACAGCAACGCCGCCTTCGATCGGATGTTGCGGGAGCGGGATCCGGACAGCGGCGTGCGGGATATCGAGGCCGTGGTTCTGCACGCGGACCGGGCCGGTCTGGAGGTCATGGCCGACCATGCCATGCCCGCGAACAACCGCCTGCTGGTCTGGCGCCGGCGGTCCTGAGGAAACGACGCCGGAAGTCACGCGGCCGTTGCCGTCCGGGCTTGCAGGGATGCCCGCCATCGCAGGATGATGAGCGTCAAAGCGGCATCCGGCGCCGCTAGAACGGAGCGATCCCATGCAGATATCCATGTACCAGAGTTCGGTCCCGGTGTTCACCCGGATGCTGGGCAACCTGATCGCGATCCTGGAGAAGGGTGAGGCCTATGCCCGGGAGCGGGGCATCGAGGATGGCGTAATGCTGAACGCGCGCCTGTTCCCGGATATGTTCCCGCTGGTGCGCCAGGTCCAGATCGCCTGCGATATCCCCAAGCGGGGCGCGGCGCGGCTGGCCGGCAAGGAACCGCCCGAGACCGCCGATACCGAGGCGAGTTTCGGGGCGATCATCGACCGGGTGCGGGGCACCATCGAGTATCTGAACGGCCTCGATCCGGCGGCCATCGACGGCAGCGAAGACCTAACGGTCACGATCAGGGCCGGCGGCAGGGAGACTACCTTCGCGGGCATGCCGTTCCTGCTGAATTTCGTGCTGCCGAACCTCTATTTCCACATCACCACGGCCTACGACATCCTCCGCCACAATGGCGTGGAACTGGGCAAGCGGGATTTCCTGGGCCCGGCCGACTGAACGGGCGGCGAGGGCGTTCAGACGGCGTTCAGGAGCCTCACCGGCTTGGCGGAAGCGCTCTTGGGTTTCGCGGGGATGCCAAAGGCTTCCGGCGTCTCCGCCAGCCGGGCCGCCCAGGTCCCGCTGAAGCGCTGGACGAGGGCATCCGGGGTCTCCGCAAACAGACGCATGCCCAGGGGCATGGCCGCCGCCTGCAGCTCCGCCCGGCGCCAGCGGATCAGGCCGAGAAGGTAGCGCAGCGTCTGGGGATCGCCGAAGCGATCGGGCTCGCCGAGCAAGGTGTCCCGCAGCACCACCAGATCGTGATCGTCGCCCAGATAGTCGGTGAGGCGGTGGCATTCTTTCTCGCGGCATCCGACCATCGCCGGCCAGATGTCCCCGAGCAGCTTCATGTGGTAGCGATGATATTTCACCCGCTTGCGCCACTCGTGCAACAGCTCGTCATGGGCTTCCTCGCGGGCTTCGAGCATACGGTTGCGGGCGCGTCCATAAGTCTTGCGCAGGCCGCCGGCCACGGCCTCGAAGCCGTCCGCTTCCAGACTCCAGTCCCCGGCCCGCCAATGGGCGGCATAGAGGGAATGACGCGCCTCGACCAGCCGGTCATCGAGCTTGACCGAGGCGATGATCGACTCCCGACGCTGCTCGAGGCTGCGACGGACCGGAGCAAACAGACCCGGCTGGATCAGCCCGGCAAAGCGCTGGTCCAGGGCATCCAGGCACTCGATGCTGGCGGTGGCGTCCCGGGTTGCGCTCAGGGAGCGCCCCAGATCGCGGAACCAGGCGTTTTCGCTGCGGTATTCGGGGAAGGCCGGCCGGACAAGCCGGATAAGGCCGCGGATCAGCTTGCAATGCCGCCTGACATCGTGGACCGCCTCATGGATGTCATGGCGGCCCTGGTGGATGTCCTTGATGGCCCCTTCGATCTGCTCCCGGGCGACCCGGACCAGCTCGCGGGAGAGCGGATTTTCCGGGTTCAATCGGTAAGCCATGGTCAGTCCATCATTCAATCGGGAGCGAGATTCTAATCGAACGGGGCCCTCGGCTTCCACCGCGACCGCGGTTGCTGGCCGGTCGCCCGGGCGGGAATGGTCAACAATCGTCTTACTTCCCCCGTTTTTTGCTATCCTCACGCGATCCGGGGGTGACGTTTGACGAGGCTATTTAGCACCAGACCGGTCCTGCTCGGGCTGGGATTTGCGCTGACGCTCTTTTGGGCGGCATCGGCGACCGCCTACGATTACCCCATCGCCGACCCTTTCCTGGCCACGGTCGTGGGTACGCCGGCGCCGCTCAAGGCGCCCGTGCCGACCGACGTGCCGTTCAAACGGCGCAGCATCCGGGTGCTCGAGCGCGAGGCGCCCGACGCCCTCTGGTACGACCAGGAGTTGCGCT
>JASFJM010000071.1:0-11568 GCA_050122055.1 Gammaproteobacteria bacterium
AGTTATGGTCTCCGCCGCGACGGGCTCCTTTCTTCCCTAACTTGAGTTTAGGTCTGGCCACGGAGACCTGCCACCGGTCCCGGAACCAGGATCCGCTCAGCTTCCGCCTTCCGTGCCGGAGGCCCGTGTCGGGGGCCGAAATGAAAACGGGCCGCGCTGGGCGGCCGGTCTGAACCGATTCGAGGTGCGCCGCCAGCAGCAGGCTGGTCGCGCCGGTTTGATCCGGCCAACTTGGTGTCGGAGGGCTTTACACTTCGACGAGAGATAGGTCGCGGTCCAGTTTGCAAGTATATGAAAAAACGGAACTTTATTGTTTTGGCATGAATCGTGCTTTACTCAATACAGTAGACTTTTTCCTCCATCTGGAGAGCATGAACATGACTTCATCTTTAAAGATCGCCCTGGCTGTCGGAGTAATGATGTTAGCCGGACCGATTGGCGCCAACGCGGCATTGATCGAGATCTGGCAGAGTGGCGGCGACGTGCTGAGCCTCAGTGACGCTGACACCTTGATCGGTTCGGGCCCTGCGGATTACACCGACGACTACTCCGGCCCCATCGATTACGACGACCTGGGTGACGGTACTAGAGGGCTGAGCAACCTGAATCTGCCCTGGCCGGGCGGGGTCGACAGCAACTTCGCTGCCCGCATCACGGGGAGTCTCGACCTCGATGCGGCAGCTACCTTGAACCTGTTCGTCAATCACGACGATGGCGTGCGTATCACCGTCAACGGCGTCGTGATCGCCTTTTCCGACGCGATCCTTGACAACATTAACACCGGCGCCCTTGTAGATCTGAACGCTGGCAGCAACCTGGTAGAGATCGTCTTTTTCGAGCGTCTGGGCGGAGCCTCTCTGGAACTGTGGGCCGGAGCGCTCGGACAAGAGGAGCTTATCGGTCTGCGCACGGTTCCCGAGCCGACCTCACTGGCGCTCCTCGGCCTCGGCCTGGTCGGCATGGGCGTGCGTCGGCGCATGAAAGCCTGATTCAGAACAACAGCAACAACTGAATTTGAACCCCGCTTCGGCGGGGTTTTCTTTTTGGGGAGTCGACTGGCCGACCAGATCAGGCAGTCGGGCAGTGCTTCGCCGCGAGTACGCGGCATGTTGTCCGGATGGACACCTGGTAGGCGTGAGGTCTCTGTTCCGCTTGAGCCTCTGTGTGTCGAGTTACGCCGGGTCGTCCAGAGAGCCGGCAATGGAAGGCGGGCAGAGACGGGCAACGGAATTGATGCGGGAAGAACTGCCAGGGCAAAGAAAAAGGGACTTAGATAAGTCCCTTTTTTTGATCTGGCTCCCCGGGGCGGACTCGAACCACCGACCAATTGATTAACAGTCAACCGCTCTACCAACTGAGCTACCGGGGAAAAAATCTGTGCCGTCTCGCGGCAGGGGCGGAATTCTCGTAGTCCGCCCGGCTCAAGTCAAGCCGCGCCGGCGGCCAGCGGCAGGGCGGCGGCGATCCGGCCGACGGCCCGCTCCAGGGTGTCCAGGCCGCAGGCGAAGGACAGCCGCACGTGCCCCGGCGCGCCGAAGGCGGAGCCGGGCACCACTGCGACACCGGCCTTCTCCAGCAGATGCTCCGAGAACTGCACGTCGTTGCTGATGCCGTCCATGGCGGCGATGGCGTCGCTGACGTCCGGGAAGGCGTAGAAGGTGCCGGCCCCGGGCAGACAGCTGAATCCCGGGAGCCTGTCGAGGGCGTCGATCAGATAATCGTGCCGCTCCTTGAACGCCACGCACATCTCGGCGATGCAGCTCTGGTCCCCGCTCACCGCCGCCAGGGCCGCCCTCTGGGCGATGGAGCAGGTGTTCGACGTGCTCTGGCTCTGGATCTTCTTCATGGCGGCGATAATCGGCTTCGGCCCGCCCGCGTAACCGATGCGCCATCCGGTCATGGCGTAGGCCTTGGACACGCCGTTGATGGTGATCGTCCGGTCGTAGAGTTCCGGTGCCACGGTCAGCAGGCTGCAGAAGGGCTCTTTGGCCCAGTAGATGTGCTCATACATGTCGTCGGTGATGATCATCACCCGCGGGTGCTCCAGCAGCACATCGGCCAGGGCGCGCAGCTCGTCCCGGGTGTAGGCCGCGCCGGTGGGGTTGCTGGGGCTGTTGAGCACGAAGGCCCGGGTCTTCTCGTTCAGCACCCGGCCGAGCTGGTCCGGCCGGAGCTTGAAACCCTGGTCGGCGCCGGCGGAGATGATGATCGGCTCGCCGTCGCACAGGAGCACCATGTCCGGATAGGAGACCCAGAACGGGGCCGGGATGATGACTTCGTCACCGGGGTTGAGGATGGCCTCGAAGGCGTTGAACAGGCTCTGCTTGCCGCCGGTGGAGACCAGGATCTGGTCTGGCGCATAGTCGATGTCGTTGTCGCGACGAAATTTTTCGCTCAGGGCCTGGCGCAACTCGATGATGCCGTCCACCGCCGTGTACTTGGTGAATCCCTCACGGATGGCGTCGATGGCTGCCTGTTTGATGTGGGCCGGAGTGTCGAAATCCGGCTCGCCGGCCCCGAGACCGATGACATCCTTGCCGGCGCGCCTGAGCTCGGCGGCCTTGGCGGTGACGGCCAGGGTGGGGGAGGGCTTGATACGTCCGACGCGGGCGGCGAGGAGAGGGTTCACGGCGCGATCCTGATGGCATAATGGCGAGCTTGCAATCTTAATTCATGGAGAATCCGCCGGCCAACACTATCGGCGGCGAAATCTGCGATGGCGAATCGATTCGAACTGGTGTCGGAGTACGAGCCGGCGGGCGACCAGCCGGAGGCGATCGGGAGCCTGGTGGAGGGCCTCGACGGCGGCCTGATGTACCAGACCCTGCTGGGCGTGACCGGCTCCGGCAAGACCTTCACTATCGCCAACGTCATCCAGCAGCTGCAGCGGCCCACACTGGTGCTGGCTCACAACAAGACGCTGGCCGCCCAGCTCTACGGCGAGTTTCGCGAGTTCTTCCCCAATAACTCGGTGGAGTACTTCGTCTCGTACTACGACTATTACCAGCCCGAAGCCTACGTGCCCACCTCGGACACCTTTATCGAGAAGGACGCTTCGGTCAACGCCCATATCGAGCAGATGCGGCTCTCGGCCACCAAGGCCCTGCTGGAGCGGCCCGATTCGATCATCGTGGCCACGGTCTCCGCCATCTACGGGCTTGGCGATCCGCGGGCCTATCTCAGCATGGTGCTGCATCTGGACCGGGGGGACCGCATCGACCAGCGCAAGATCCTGCGGCGTCTGGCGGACATGCAATACACCCGCAACGAGATGGACCTGCGCCAGGGTACCTACCGGGTGCGCGGCGAGATCATCGACATCTTCCCGGCGGAGTCCGAGCGGGATGCGATCCGTATCGAGTTGTTCGACGAGGAGATCGAGGGCATCAGCCATTTCGACCCCCTGACCGGCGAAGTCACGCGCCGGGTGCCGCGGGCGACGATATACCCCAAGAGCCACTACGTGACGCCCCGGGAGCGGCTACTCGGGGCCATGGACCTGATCAAGGACGAGTTGCGCGACCGGCTCAAGGTCCTGCGGGCCGAGGACAAGCTGGTGGAAGCCCAGCGGCTGGAACAGCGGACCATGTTCGACATGGAGATGATCCGCGAGCTGGGCTACTGCGCCGGCATCGAAAACTACTCCCGTTATCTGTCCGGCCGGGAGGCCGGCGAGCCGCCGCCGACCCTGTTCGACTATCTGCCGGAGAACGCCATGCTGGTGGTGGACGAGAGCCACGTCACCATCCCCCAGCTAGGCGGCATGTACCGGGGTGACCGGTCACGGAAGGAGACCCTGGTCCAGTACGGCTTCCGTCTGCCCTCGGCCCTGGACAACCGGCCGCTGCGCTTCGAGGAATACGAGGCGCTGGCGCCACAGACCATCTTCGTCTCGGCTACCCCGCGACCGTTCGAGCTGGAGAAATCCGGCCAGGTGGTCGAACAGGTCGTGCGGCCCACCGGTCTGCTGGATCCGGAGGTGGAGATCCGGCCGGTACGCAGCCAGGTGGACGACGTGCTTTCGGAGATCGGCATCCGCGCGGACCGGGACGAGCGGGTGCTGATCACCACGCTGACCAAGCGCATGGCGGAGGACCTGACCGACTATCTGGCCGAGCACGGTGTCCGGGTGCGTTATCTGCATTCGGACATTGATACCGTGGAGCGGACCGAGATCATCCGTGATCTGCGGCGCGGAGAATTCGACGTGCTGGTGGGGATCAATCTGCTGCGCGAGGGACTCGATATGCCGGAGGTGTCGCTGGTCGCGATCTTCGATGCCGACAAGGAAGGCTTCCTGCGCTCCGGCGGGTCGTTGATCCAGACCATCGGCCGGGCCGCGCGCAACGTCAATGGCAGCGCCATCCTGTACGCCGACAAGATCACCGATTCGATGAAATTCGCCATCGGCGAGACCGAGCGCCGGCGGGCCAAACAGCTGGCTTTCAACGAGACCCACGGCATCCGTCCGGAGACCATCCGCAAGGCCATCGCCGACGTGATGGAGGGTGCGCGCTCCGAGGCCGGCGGGCGCGGCAGGCAGCGGGCCGTGGCGGAGCCGCGTCTGGCCTACGAGGCCATGTCACCGGAAGAGGTGGTCAAGCGGATGGCCAAGCTGGAACAGGCCATGTACAAGCACGCCCGGGAGCTGGAATTCGAGGAGGCGGCGAAGGTGCGCGACGAGATCGCCGACCTGCGCCGTTTCGGGCTGGGTTTGCCTGATAGCATGGTCGGGTAGCGAACTTGCCTCGGAGGGCCAGTTTCGGTAGATTTGCCCGCCTTCTAGGCGCGTAGCTCAGTGGTAGAGCACTACGTTGACATCGTAGGGGTCGGCGGTTCAAACCCGCCCGCGCCTACCACGATTTTGCTGTAGGGCGGTCTCGGTCGCCTCGTCCTCCGGGGCGTGGCGGCGGGAGAGAGCGCCCTTTTTGTTGTGTCGGGGCTCCGGACCGCAAGGACGGGCGGAGCCACCTACGGGGATTGGAAATGCCGGTCATTACCTTGCCAGACGGCAGCCAGCGGCAGTTCGACGCGCCGGTGACGGTGGCCGACGTGGCGGCGGACATCGGTCCGGGTCTGGCCCGGGCGGCGCTGGCCGGACGCGTGGACGGGCGTCTGGTGGACACCTCCCAGCTCATCGATGAGGATGCCCGGCTGGCGATCGTCACCGCCCGCGACGAGGCCGGGCTGGAGATCATCCGCCATTCCACCGCCCACCTGTTGGCCCAGGCCGTCAAGAGCCTGTTCCCGGAGGCCCAGGTCACTATCGGTCCGGTGATCGAGGACGGCTTCTACTACGATTTCGCCTACGAGCGGCCCTTCACCCCCGAGGATCTCGAAGCCATCGAGAAAAAGATGGCGGAGCTGGCGGGCGCCGATCTGGCGGTGAGCCGGGAAGTGATGGACCGGGACGCGGCGGTGGCCTACTTCCGCTCCATCGGCGAGATCTACAAGGCCGAGATCATCGCCAGCATCCCGGAGGGTGAGGAGATCGGCGTCTATGGGCAGGGTGAATTCAAGGATCTCTGCCGGGGCCCTCACGTGCCCAGCACCGGTCATCTCAAGGCGTTCAAGCTGACCAAGGTGGCCGGCGCCTACTGGCGGGGCGATTCCGACAACGAGATGCTCCAGCGCATCTATGGCACCGCCTGGCCGGACAAGAAGTCGCTCAAGGCCTATCTGCGCCGTCTGGAGGAGGCGGAGAAGCGCGACCACCGGCGCATCGGCCAGGACCTGGATCTGTTCAGCGTCCAGGAAGGGGCCGGCGGCGGGCTGGTCTTCTGGCATCCCCGCGGCGCCCGGATCCGGAGGGTGATGGAAGACTACTGGCGCGACCGCCATATCGACGGCGGCTACGAGCTGCTCTACACCCCCCATATCGCCCTGGAGACCCTGTGGCACACCTCCGGGCACACGGATTTCTACCGGGAGTCCATGTACGCGCCCATGGTGGAGGACGAGCAGCTCTATCAGCTCAAGCCCATGAACTGTCCGTTCCATGTGCTGATATACAAGGACAAGCTGCGCTCCTACCGGGAGCTGCCGATCCGCTGGGGCGAGCTCGGCACGGTCTACCGCCACGAGATGTCCGGGGCCCTGCACGGGCTGATGCGGGTGCGCGGCTTCACCCAGGACGACGCCCATATCTTCTGCCGCGAGGAACAGATCGCCGAGGAGGTGCTGGGGGTTCTGGACCTGACCCTGAGCATGCTGGAGGACTTCGGGTTCGAGCGCTTCGTCATCAACCTCTCCACCCGGCCCGAGAAGGCCGTGGGCTCGGAGGAGATCTGGGATAAGGCCACCGCGGCGCTGAGGTCTGCGCTGGATAGCAAGGGCCTGGAATATGTGCTGGATGAGGGCGGCGGGGCGTTCTACGGGCCCAAGATCGACGTCAAGATCGAGGACGCCATCGGCCGCCAGTGGCAATGCTCGACCATACAGCTGGATTTCAACCTGCCCGAGCGCTTCGATATGGAATATGTGGCGGCGGACGGCGAGCGGCACCGGCCCATCATGATCCACCGGGCCCTGCTGGGCTCGCTGGAGCGGTTCTTCGGCGTCCTGATCGAGCATTTCGCCGGCCGTTTCCCGCCCTGGCTGGCCCCGGTGCAGGCGGTGGTCCTGAATATCACCGACCGCCAGGGAGACTACGCGGGCCAGATTGCCGAGTCCCTTAAAAATCAGGGGTTTCGGGCCGAGGCGGACTTGAGAAACGAGAAGATCGGCTTTAAAATCCGCGAGCATACTTTACACAGGGTCCCGTACCTGCTGGTGGTGGGGGACCGTGAACTTGAATCAGGCACGGTGGCCGTGCGTTCGCGAAGCGGCGAGGATCTCGGGTCGATGGCCCTGGAAGGGTTCGTCGAACGGCTCGCCGGAGAGGTCGCGATGCGCGGCCGTCGTTCTTTGGAGGACTAAAGCATCAGTTCGAACAAACGCGTGAGGCGTAACCGGGATATTCTGGCCCCGGAAGTCCGGGTCATTGGAGCAGACGGAGAACAGGTCGGGATACTGCCGATCGCCGAGGCGCTTGAACTCGCAGGCGAAAGTGCGCTGGACCTGGTCGAAGTGTCGCCGAATGCGGAACCGCCCGTGTGCCGGGTGATGGACTATGGCAAGTACGTCTTCGAACAGAACAAGAAGAACCACGCAGCCAAGAAGAAACAGAAACAGATTCACGTCAAGGAAGTGAAGTTCCGCCCAGGGACGGAGGAGGGTGACTACCAGGTGAAATTGAGAAACCTGGTCCGGTTCCTCTCCGGCGGAGACAAGGCCAAGGTGACATTGCGTTTCCGCGGCCGCGAGATGGCGCATCGAGAACTCGGTGCCAAGCTTCTGGACAGGGTCCGCGACGACCTGGCCGAACTCGGTCAGGTGGAGCAGTTCCCGAAGATGGAAGGGCGGCAGATGACGATGGTGATTGCGCCGAAGAAGAAGTGAGCAGGAGCGGGTTGTAACCGTGACTGCCCCGCCTTGGGTCGAGAGTCGGCCCGGGCTAAAAGGAGATAGAAAATGCCCAAGTTGAAGACCAATCGCGGCGCCGCCAAGCGGTTCCGCAAGACCGGTGGGGGTGGCTACAAACGTGGTCAGTCCTTCCTCAATCACATCCTGACGAAGAAGAGCACCAAGCGGAAGCGGCACCTGCGGGCCCCCGCCCAGGTGGCCGAGGCCGATGTGCCCTCCGTACGTCGCATGCTGCCGTACAGCTGAGGAGATAGACCATGGCCAGAGTAAAGCGTGGTGTCATCGCCAAGGCGCGGCACAAGAAGATTCTCAAGAAAGCGAAGGGATATTACGGTGCCCGCAGCACCACATTCCGGGTCGCCAATCAGGCGGTCACCAAGGCCGGCCAGTACGCTTATCGCGACCGCCGTCAGCGCAAGCGTCAGTTCCGCACCCTGTGGATCAGTCGCATAAACGCTGCGGCGCGGGTCTACGGCCTGTCCTACAGCCGCCTGATCAATGGTCTGACCAGGGCCGGCATCGAGGTGGACCGCAAGGTACTCGCGGACATCGCCGTACATGATATCGAGGGCTTCGGCGTGATCGCGGAGCAGGCGAAGGCCGGTTTGTCCCAGTAGCGACCGCGCTCACGCCGCGCGTGGCGCATTGCGATTCGCGAGAGGGAAAGGTCTTCAAGCCTTTCCCTCTCTTTTTCTGCGGACCAGGGGAGCGTGGTGGACGACATTGACAACCTGCTGCAGGGGGGCCGGGCGGCGGCTGACGAGAGCGGCTCGCTGGCGGACCTGGACGAGGTCCGGGTCCGTTTCCTGGGCAAGAAGGGACTGCTGACCCAGCAGTTGAAACAGCTGGGCCAGTTGCCGGCGGATCAGCGGCCGGCCGCCGGACAGGCGATCAACCGTGCAAAAGCCGCCTTGCAGGAAGCCATCGAGGCACGCCGCGGGGCACTGGCGGCCGCGGCCCTGGAGGCGCGGCTCGCGGAGCAGGCGGTGGACGTCACGCTGCCGGGCCGGGGTCAGTCTCCGGCCGGTCTGCATCCGGTGACCCGCACCATGAGCCGGATCGACGCGATCTTCCGCACCGCGGGTTTCGACGTCCACACCGGGCCGGAGATCGAGGACGAATTCCACAACTTCGAAGCGCTGAATATCCCCGAGCAGCACCCGGCCCGGGCGATGCACGACACCTTCTATTTCCCGTCCGGCCACCTGTTACGCACCCATACTTCACCGGTGCAGATCCGGGCCATGGCCGAGGGCGGCGTACCCATCCGGCTGATCGCGCCGGGCCGGGTCTATCGCTGCGACAGCGACCAGACCCACACGCCCATGTTCCATCAGGTCGAGGGACTGGTGGTGGACGAGGGCATCAGCTTCGCCAATCTCAAGGCGGTGCTGCATGGATTCCTGGAGCAGTTCTTCGAGCGCCGGGTGCAACTGCGCATGCGGCCGTCCTATTTCCCGTTCACCGAACCGTCGGCGGAAGTGGACGTGAGCTGGGGCGAAGGCTGGCTGGAGGTGCTCGGCTGCGGCATGGTCCATCCGAAAGTGCTGAGCGGTGTCGGCGCCGATCCCGAACGCTATACCGGCTACGCCTTCGGCATGGGTGTAGAGCGGCTGGCCATGCTGCGTTATGGCGTCGACGATCTGCGGATGTTCTTCGACAACGATCTGCGCTTCCTCGGTCAGTTCGCGTGAGTGGAGCCTGAGCGATGAAATTCAGCGAAGCATGGCTGCGGGAATGGGTCGATCCCGCCATGTCCAGCGACAGCCTGGTCCATGCCCTGACCATGGCCGGGCTCGAAGTGGATACCGCTGAGCCGGTGGCCGGCGAATTCACTGACGTAGTGGTCGGCGAGGTCGTCGACTGCGCCCCGCACCCGGATGCCGACAAGCTTTCTGTCTGTCAGGTCGATGTGGGGGAGGATGCGCCGGTGCAGATCGTGTGTGGCGCGCCCAATGCACGCAAGGGATTGAAGGCGCCGACCGCCCGGGTCGGCGGCAAGCTGCCCGGCGGGCTGAAGATCCGCAAGGCGAAGCTACGTGGCGTCGAGTCCCGCGGCATGCTCTGCTCCGAGAAGGAACTCGGCATCGGCGAAGGCGCTGACGGTCTGATGGAACTGTCGCCGGATGCGCCGGTCGGCGAGGATCTGCGCGGCTGGCTGGGGCTGGACGACACCGTCATCGATATCGACCTGACGCCGAACAGGGGCGACTGCTTCAGCGTGCTGGGTATCGCCCGGGAGACCGCGGTACTCAGCCGCAAAGAGCTGAACTGGCCGGATCTCGAGCCGGTCGAGCCGGGCATCGCCGAGACCTTCCCCATCGATGTGCGGGCCCCGGAAGCCTGCCCCCGGTTCTGCGGGCGGGTCGTGCGCGGTATCGATCCGGCGGCAGTCACCCCCCAATGGATGCAGGAGAAACTGCGCCGCAGCGGTCTCCGCCCGATCCACCCGGTGGTCGACGTGACCAATATCGTGATGCTGGAACTGGGCCAGCCCCTGCACGGCTTCGACCTGGACACGCTCGATAGTGGCATCGTCGTGCGCATGGGCGAGGCGGGCGAGCAGTTGACCCTGCTCGACGAGCGGGTGATCGAACTGAATCCGGACATGCTGGTCATCGCCGATCACGGCGGCCCCCGCGCCCTGGCGGGGATCATGGGCGGCGAAACCTCGGGTGTCGAAGCCGATACCCGCAACGTGTTTTTCGAGGGCGCGTTCTTTTCGCCCGGAGTGATCGCCGGCCGGGCCCGGCGACTGGGTCTCCATACCGATGCATCCATGCGTTTCGAGCGCGGCGTGGATCCGGCCGCGCAGCGGCGGGCCATCGAACGGGCCACCCGGCTGCTGCTGGAGATCGCTGGCGGACAGGCCGGGCCTGTCGTGGAATTGGCCAGCGAGAGCCACCTGCCCGGGCGCCGGGCCGTGGCGCTGCGGCGGGAGCGCCTGGCGGCGGTGCTCGGCTGCGTGGTCGCGGACGAAGAGGTGGAGGCCATCCTTGGCCAGTTGGGGATGCCGGCGGAGGCTACCGAGCAGGGCTGGACAGTCACGCCGCCATCCTGGCGATTCGACATCGAGATCGAAGAGGACCTGATCGAGGAGATCGCCCGGGTCCATGGCTATGACGAAATCCCGGAAACGCCGGGACGCGGCGATATGACCTTCAACCGGGTGACGGAGACGCGAGTGCCGTCGGACCGGGCCCGGGACCTGCTGGTCGATCGGGGTTACCAGGAGGTCGTCACCTACAGTTTTGTCGACCGGGCCCTCCAGGAAATCGTCTGGCCAGGGCGCGAGGCCGTGGTGCTTGCCAACCCGATCTCCTCCGCCATGACCGACATGCGGACGTCACTCTGGCCCGGACTGCTCGGCGTGCTCAAGCAGAACCTCAGCCGCCAGCAGGAACGCGTACGTATATTCGAGTCAGGCCTAAGGTTTCACACGGAAGCTAATGAAATAAAACAGATTAATGCTATAAGCTGCATTATGTCAGGTGCGCGCTATCCGGAGCAGTGGGGGCTGGAGGCCGTACCGGCCGACTTTTTTGACCTGAAAGCGGATGTGGAGGCCTTGCTCTCCCTGACCGGGGCGGCGGAAACGTTCCGTTTCGAGACCGGCTCCCACCCGGCACTCCACCCCGGCCAGTCCGCACGGCTGCTGCGCGGCGAGATGGACGTGGGCTGGTTGGGCGCGCTGCACCCGGCCATCGGAGCCAGACTAGACTTGAAGAAGCCTGTATATCTTGCTGAACTGGATACAGAATTCTTGCTTGAGGCCCAGGTTCCCGCATTCGAGGGAATCTCCCGATTCCCGGCCGTCCGGCGTGACCTGGCGATACTGGTGGATCAGGGTCTTGAGGTGTCGAAAATAATGGAATTGATCCGGGCTGAGGCCGGGGAAATCCTGCGAGATTTGCGGGTTTTTGATGTCTATACAGGCCCAGGAATAGATTCCGGTCTAAAAAGCATCGCTTTGGGCTTGATATTACAGGAAACTTCACGCACTCTTACCGACGACGATGTGGACGGTATCGTCGCCGCGGTGATCAGCCGCCTGGAGCGGGATTTAGAAGCCAGAATAAGAGACTGATCGTGGCATTGACCAAG
>JASFJM010000072.1:0-11514 GCA_050122055.1 Gammaproteobacteria bacterium
GGCGGGCAGACCGGCGCAGGCGGCATAGATGAAGAAGCTCGCATAGCCGATGGCGTCGACCACGATGCCCGAGAAGCCGCTGATAAACTGCCCCGGCAAGGTCATCAGCGAGCTGAACAGGGCGTACTGGGTGGCGGTATAGGCGCGGTTGGTCAGACTGGAAAGATAGGCGATCAGGGCCACGCTGGAGACGCCGACGCTGAGGTTATCAGCGCTGATGGTCACCGCCAGCATCCACAGATCCGGACCCACTTTCGCCAGCACCATGAACAACAGGTTGGTGGTGGCCACCATCACCGCGCCGGTCAACAGCGAGCGCATCAGACCGATGCGCGCCACCAGCACCCCGCCCACCGCGGTGCCGGTGATGGTCATGGCGAAGCCGAACACCTTGGCCACGGTCGCGATCTCGCTCTTGGAAAAGCCGAGATCGATGTAGAACGGGTTGGCCATGATCCCCATGATCAGGTCCGAGACCTTGTACAGACCGACCAGGGCGAGGATCACGAACGCAGCCAGCCCGTTGCGGCGGAAGAACTCCAGGAACGGGGCGGCCACGGCGCCCGAGAACCAGGCCGCCAGCCGCTGCACCGGTCCGGGGAGATGGGCGAAACGGTTGATAGCCTCGGCCATGCGTTGCTCCATCTCTTTGGTGGCCGCGCTGATCTTGTGATCGGGCTCCGCCACCAGCAGGGTGGTCACCATGCCGATCAACATCAGCAGCGCCATCACCCGATAAGCCGCGGCCCAGCTGGCGAAATCGGCGATGTAGAACGCGCCGGCACCGGCCACCAGCAGAGCCAGCCGGTAGCCGAAGATATAGCTGGCGGCCATGGCACCCTGGCGCTGGACTTCCACCGCCTCGACGCGCCAGGCATCGATGGCGACGTCCTGGGTGGCCGATGCGAAGGCGACGAATACCGCCAGCAGCGCCAGCCGCGGCAGCTCGGCAGTAGGGTCGGTGGCGGCCATGGCCATCACGCCTGCCGCGATGGACACCTGGGCCACCAGCATCCAGCTGCGCCGTTTGCCCAGGGCCCGGGTCAGCAGCGGCAGGGGCAGGCGATCGACGATGGGTGCCCACAGCACCTTGATCGAGAACATGATCCCGACCCAGCCGAAGAAACCGATGGTGCTGCGCTCCACACCCTGATCCCGCAGCCAGGCCGACAGGGTGGAGAACACCAGCAGGAAGGGCAGCCCGGCAGAGAAACCGAGGAACAGCATGGCCGCCACACGAGGGTGACGATAGACCGCCGCGGCTCGCCACCACCCCGCCAGGGTCTGCTTCATATCAGAAGGATCCCAGGTCCAGATCGTAATCGACGATCAAGGGCGCGTGATCCGAAAAACGCTGGACCTTGTAGATATCTGCGTCGCGGATGGTTTCCCGCAGACCGGGTGTGGTGACCTGGTAATCGATACGCCAGCCCACGTTCTTCTCCCAGGCCCGGCCGCGGTTCGACCACCAGGTGTACTGGTCTTCCTCCTGATTGACCTCGCGGAATGCATCGACGAAACCGGCGCGGCCGTAGAGTTCGTCCATCCAGGCGCGCTCTTCGGGCAGGAAGCCGGAATTCTTCTGGTTGCCACGCCAGTTCTTCAGGTCGATTTTCTTGTGGGCGATGTTCAGATCACCGCAGAGGATGTACTCACGTCGGCGGCGGCGCAGCTTGCGCAGATAGGGCATAAAGAAATCGAGGAAACGGAACTTGGCCTCCTGCCGCGCTTCGCTGGACGAGCCCGACGGCAGGTACAGGGACACCACGGACAGCTTGCCGAAGCGGGCCTCGATATAGCGGCCCTCACGATCGAACTCCTCGACGCCGAGGCCGCGGATGACTTTGTCCGCCGGCCGGCGCGAGTAGATGGCGACACCGCTGTAGCCCTTCTTCTCGGCGTCGAAATAATGGCAATCGTAATCACCGGGCCGGAACGTGCCGTGGTCGAGCTGGTGCTCCTGGGCCTTGGTCTCCTGGATACAGACGATGTCCGCGCCGGTACCCGGCAGCCACTCGAAGAAGCCCTTGCGGGCGGCGGAGCGGATACCGTTCGCATTGAGGGAAATGACGCGCATGGAGGGGTCCTGGCCGGGGGTGCGTGTATCATACAGAACGCCGCTCGCCCGCGGCGTCGCGAGACCGGGACCACGGACCCATGCAGGACTACCAGCACGAGTTCATCCGCTTCTGCCTGGATCGCGGAGTACTGCGCTTCGGCGAATTCAAGCTCAAATCCGGCCGCATCAGCCCCTACTTCTTCAACGCCGGCTTGTTCAACACGGGCGACGCCATCCTGCAGCTCGGCCGTTTTTACGCCCACGCCCTGACAGACGCCGGGATCGGTTTCGACATGTTGTTCGGCCCCGCCTACAAAGGGATCCCCCTGGTCACGGCCACGGCGGCGGCACTGGCGGACAGGCACGACCGCGATTTCCCGTTCGCCTTCGACCGCAAGGAATCCAAGGACCATGGCGAAGGCGGCAATATCGTCGGCGCGCCCCTGGCCGGTCGCGTGCTGATCGTGGATGACGTCATCACCGCCGGCACCGCTATCCGCGCCTCGGTCGGCCTCATCCGCGGCCAGGGCGCCACGGCGGCAGGGGTCCTCATCGCCCTGGACCGCCAGGAACGGGGCCAGGGATCGAAATCGGCGGTGCAGGAAGTCGAAACGAGTCTCGGAGCGCCCGTCATCCGGATCATCGGTCTTCACGACCTGATCTCCCACCTGCAACAGGCGCCGGAACTGGCCGCCCATCTGCCGGCGGTGCAAAGCTATCGTGAACGTTATGGAATCTGATTTGAGAACTGGGACTCGCTTCCGGCGAGCTGTCTGTGTTACATACGGGCCATGAATCGAGCATTGCTCTACATCGTCACGCTTGTCGCCCTGTTCGGACTGACCGGGGCCGGCAAGGTATTCAAGTGGATCGACAAGGACGGCAACGTCCATTACGGCGACAGCGTGCCGCCAGAATATGCCGACCAGGTCTTCGGCAAGGGAGAGGTCGACGACGAAGATCTGGAGAAGGCACGTCAGGAAGAACAGGACCGGATCCTGCTCAAGACCTACCTGTCGGTAGAAGACATCGAGCGGGTCCGCGACCGGCGCATCGATCAGCTCAAGGCGCGCCAGGAAGTCACGTCCCGGCATCTGGGGAATCTCAACGAGCGGCTCGTCGAACTGGAGAAGCTGGCTGAGGAGAGCTCCGTGGACCCCGAGACCGGCGAGAACGTCGGCACCCCGGACGATGTCCTGTTCGATATCCAGCAGACCCAGGACTCGATCAAGGTCTACGAAGACCGCATGGCCCGTAACGAGAACGAACAACGGACCATCCAGGAGAAGTTCGCCAGCGACATCTCGCGGTTCCGCGCGCTGAAGGGCCTGCCCGACGAACCGCCGGCCGAAGAGGAAGAGCCGGTGGCCACGGAATCGACGGTCAGCGAATCCCGCTAGACGCTCAGTGACGGCCCGAGTGGCCGAACCCGCCCGCGCCGCGTTCGGAACTCTCGAAGTCCTCCACCACCTCGAACCGTGCCTGCACCACCGGCACCAGCACCATCTGGGCGATGCGCTCGCCCGGCTGGACAGTGAACGGCTCCAGCCCCCGGTTCCAGCAGGACACGAACACCTGGCCCTGATAATCCGAGTCGATCAGGCCCACCAGATTGCCCAGCACGATGCCGTGCTTGTGGCCGAGTCCCGATCGCGGCAGCAGCACCGCAGCCAGCGAGGGATCGCCGATATGGATCGCCATCCCGGTCGGGATCAGCGTGGTCTCCCCGGGACCGACCGTGACCGCGTCGTCGACGCAGGCGCGCAGATCCACGCCGGCGGAACCGTCGGTGGCGTAGTCCGGCAGCGGGAATTGATCGCCCAGCCGTGGATCCAGGATCTTGAGTTGGATCACCTGCATCCGGATCTAGCCTCTTTCCCGGGGTAATCTTTCAGCGATGAATTCCAGCAGCTGTCTCGCCAGCCGGGTCTTCGGAGCCGGCGGGAATTGTTGCCCCCCATCGGCCCACAGCACCATCAGTGCATTGTCGTCGCAGTCGAAACCCACGCCCTGGCCGACCAGATTCGCGGCGATCAGATCCAGCTTCTTGGTCTCCAGCTTCTTGCGGGCATTGGCTTCCAGGTCCTGGGTCTCGGCGGCGAAGCCGACCACGAACGGCCGCGGGTTGGACGCGGCGACGGTCGCCAGCACGTCGGGAGCCCGGGTGAGGGACAGGTCCATGGATTCGCCGTGCTTCTTGATCTTGTGTCCGGCCGCTTCCTTCGGGCGATAGTCGGCGACCGCCGCGGCGGCGATAAAGACATCCGCACCCGCGACCGCGGCAGTCGTCTCCCGCAGCATTTCCTCGGCGGTCTCCACATCGACGCGCCGCACCCCGGCCGGGGTCGGCTGATGGACGGGCCCGCTGATCAGGACCACCTCGGCGCCGGCCGCCCGCGCGGCGGCGGCCACCGCAAAACCCATCTTGCCGGAGCTGCGGTTGGTGATGTAGCGGACCGGATCGATGGGCTCCCGGGTCGGACCGGCGGTGACCACCACTTTCTTTCCGGTCAAAGAGCCCGAGGCAGGGGACAGCATCGCCGCCGCCTGGTCGACCAGTTCGCCCGGCTCCAGCATCCTGCCCTCGCCGGTCTCGCCACAGGCCTGGTCGCCGCTGGCGGGGCCGAAGACGGCCACCCCGCGTGAGCCCAGGCGGGCCATGTTGTCCCGGGTGGCGGCAGCGGACCACATGACCCGGTTCATGGCGGGCGCCAGGGCCACGGGCGCCTCGCTTGCCAGACACAGGGTCGCCAGGAGATCATCGGCCATCCCGGCGGTCAGCCGCGCGATGAAGTCGGCGCTGGCCGGCGCGACCAGGATCAGATCCGCCCAGCGCGCCAGTTCGATATGACCCATGGCGGCCTCGGCGGCATGGTCCCACAGGGCATCCCTCACCGCCCGGCCGGACACGGCCTGGAATGTCATCGGCGTGACGAAGCGGGCGGCGCCGGCGGTCATCACCACCTGCACCTCGGCGCCGCGTTCCCGGAGCCGGCGGACCAGCTCGGGGCTCTTGTAGGCGGCGATACCGCCGGTTACGCCCAGCAGGACCTTTTTTCCGTCAAGCTCAGCCATTTTCCCGCGTCTTCAAGTGGGGCGGAGGAGCTTATCCTATGCGTGGCGGGTTGATAAGGCTGTGGACGGGGAATGCGGGAGATTTGATCATGGCGATCCGGGGCTGGCCGGACGGCCAGGGGCCGCGGGACAGGCTGCTGCGCGACGGCCCCGCCGCTCTCTCGGAGGCGGAGCTGCTGGCGGTGGTGCTGCGTTCGGGTGTGCGCGGAAAATCGGCCGTCGCCCTGGCCCGGGAGCTGCTGGTCCGCTTCGGCAGCCTGCGGGCGGTGCTGAGCGCCGATCGACGGCAGATCTGCGCCGTCCCGGGGCTCGGACCGGGCAAGTTCGCCCAGCTGCAGGCGGGTCTCGAGCTCTCCCGGCGTCATCTGGCCGAGGGGCTGCGGCGGGAGGGGCCTTTGAGCAGCCCGGGCGAGGTGCGCGAATACCTGTCCGCCCGGCTCCGGGACCGGCCCTACGAAGTCTTCTGCTGCCTCTATCTGGATAACCGTAACCGGCTGATAAACATAGAGGAATTGTTCCGCGGGACGATCGACGGCGCCAGCGTCCATCCCCGGGAGGTGGTCCGCCAGGCCATCGCCCACAACGCCGCGGCGGTGATCCTGGCCCACAATCATCCCTCCGGCATCGCCGAGCCCAGCCAGGCCGACGAGGCCATCACCCGCCGTCTCAGGAACGCCCTGGCGCTGGTGGATATCCGGGTGCTGGACCATCTGGTGATCGGCGACGGCGCCATCGTTTCCTTCGCCGAACGGGGCCTGCTGCACGGCTGAGATCACCCGGCCCAGCCTTGCGCGATCGGGCCCGGGCTGGTATAAAGTCGCGCTCTTCGGGCTGCCCGTCAGCCCCGGAATCCAGAGGAATTCAGTGATGTCCAGAGTCTGTCAGGTCACGGGCAAGCGCCCGATGTCGGGGAACAACGTGTCCCATGCGAACAATCGCACCCGTCGCCGCTTTCTGCCCAATCTGCATACCCACCGCTTCTGGCTGGAAGACGAGAAGCGCTATGTGACCCTGCGTGTGTCCCAGAAGGGTCTGCGCACCATCGACAAGCTGGGCCTCGAGAAAGTGGTCGCGGACCTGCGTGCCCGCGGCGAGAAGATCTGAGGAGGCCCGTCATGCGCGAGAAGATCAGACTGACGTCCACGGCCGGCACCGGCTTCTTCTACACCACGACCAAGAACAAGCGCCTCCATCCGGAGAAGATGGAAGTGATGAAATACGACCCCAAGGTCCGCAAGCACGTGAAGTTCAAGGAAGCCAAGATCAAGTAAGGCTGCCCCCGGACCAGGGCGATCGCGCAGCATCAAAAAACCCCGCCGATGGCGGGGTTTTTTGTGCATGGAGAACTGTCGTCCGGGGAAACTATTCCCGGCCAGACTGTGCGGACTTCAGACCGGCCGGCCCTGGGAGATGGTGTATCCACGCAGGGTGGCGGCGAATTCCTGCAAGCCACGCACGCCGCTGGCTTCCGCCTGCTGACACCATTCCCTGAGTTGTGCGATCAGGCGCTCATTGCTGATCATGGTGGCCCCGTCCCACAGGGTCCGCAGACGCTCGCGGAATTCATGCACGGTCTTCAGCTTCTGGTTCGAGGCCAGCAGCTCGCGCAGACGGTCACGGGAACCCGCATCCAGCAGCGCCGGCTGACGTACCAGCAGTTTGCGTGCCCGGGCCGGCAGCGCCTTGCCGTGGGCCTTGAGATCCGCCAGCTCGCGCTTGAGCACCGGCAAGGTCACCGTGCGCGTGTAGTCACGCAGCACGTGCATGCGATTGACGATCACCGCCCGCGCCGTCTCCAGATCGATGGACGACCGGCCCGGCTCCACGGTCGGCTTCGGCGCCACCCGTCGTACTTTGGCCAGACCGACGGTGCGCAGGACCACGATCGCGCCCCAGCCGATGTCCGCCTCCCAGGGCCGGATGGAGAACTTGGCCGAACTGGGGAAGGCGTGATGATTGTTGTGCAACTCCTCGCCACCCAGCAGCAGACCCCAGGGGACCACGTTGCGGGAGGCATCGTCGCATTCGAAATTCCTGTAGCCATAATAATGACCGACACCGTTGATGATGCCGGCGGCCAGCAGTGGCTGGGACACCATCTGCACGGCGATCATGATGATCCCTGGCACACCGAACAGCAGCAGCATCACGATCACGAAGAGAGTGATGCCGATATTCTGATGGCTGTAAAAACGCCGCTCCAGCCAGTCATCGGGCGTCCCGCGGCCGTACTTCTCGATGGTCTCGAGATTATCGGCTTCTTCCTGATAGAGTTCGGCGCCCTCCAGCAGGACTTTCTTCAGGCCTTCGACCTGGGGGCTGTGGGGATCGTCCGGCGTCTCGCAGCGCGCGTGATGCTTGCGATGGATCGCGACCCATTCGCGGGTCGAGATACCGGTGCTGACCCACAGCCAGAAACGCGCGAAGTGGCGCAGCGCCGGATGCAGGTCGAGACCGCGATGGGCCGCATCCCGGTGCAGGTACAATGTCACGCACAGCACCGTGGTCTGGACCATGATGAATGAGACCAGCACGTAGCCCCAGAAATCCAGGTCGATAAAGCCGTATAAATAGTCCATGAATAGGGAGTTCCTGATCGAAAGTCAGCCCGCAAAATATACGGAAGCGGGTTAACCAAAGCAAAATAACGACGTCACAGAAAACGGACGTCCGGTCCGTCCGCCGCCCGTGCGGCCATCAAATCATGCCCGAATTACCGGAAGTTGAAACGACGCGCCGCGGCATAGCGCCGTGGCTGGAGGGCGCCACCGTGGCCTCGGTCACGGTCCGGGAGCCCCGTCTGCGCTGGCCGGTCCCGGCGCGGCTGGCCCGGGAATTGCCCGGAAACCGGGTCGAGAGCGTCACCCGCCGGGCGAAATATCTGTTGCTGGGCACCGGCCCCGGCACCCTGATCATGCATCTGGGTATGTCAGGCTCCCTGCGGGTGCTGCAGACCCCGCGGGACCCCGGCCTACACGACCATGTGGATCTGGCCCTCGACAGCGGCCGGATACTGCGTTTCAACGACCCGCGCCGGTTCGGGGCCATGCTCTGGACCCGGCGCGATCCCCTGGGCCACCCGCTATTGCGACACCTGGGTCCGGAGCCGCTGGATCAGGCCTTCGACGGCGACTATCTGTGGTCTCGCAGCCGGGGCCGCCGTGCCGCGGTCAAGGGCTTCATCATGGATGGGCGCATTGTCGTCGGCGTGGGCAATATCTACGCCAGCGAAGCCCTCTACCGGGCCGGCATCGATCCCCGCCGGGCGGCGGGGCGGGTTTCAAGGCAGCGCTACGAGGCCCTGGCCCATGCCATCCGCGAGGTGTTGTCGGCCGCCATCCAACAGGGCGGCACCACGCTGAGAGATTTCACCTGGGGGGACGGCCAGCCGGGCTACTTCGCCCAGGCGCTGAACGTCTATGGCCGCAGCGGCGAGCCCTGCCCCGGCTGCGGCACGCCGATCCGGCAGGCGGTGCTGGGCCAGCGCTCCACCTTCTTCTGTCACCGCTGCCAGCGCTAGTAGACCCGCACCGCGGCGCCGCCCGCGTTCCTCGGGTCCGAGGCGGCGCGGACTTCGTCGCCGTCGAAATCCCAGGTCACCACGTTCATATTGCCGTAGAGCCGGTTCGACTCCTGCAGCTCGTGGCCGAGTCCCTCCAGACCCGTGCGCATGGCTTGATCGAAGGCGGCCGGCTCGAAATAGATCCGGTCCGGCAGATACTGATGGTGGTAACGGGGCAGGCTGACGACGCCGGTGGCGTCGCCGCCATCCATCCACTCCATCAGGCCCAGCAACACCATGGTGATGATGCGGCTGCCGCCGGGTGTGCCGAGGATGATCACACCCCGGTCCGACTCGGCGAAGGTGGGCGACATGCTCGACAGGGGCCGCTTGCCCGGCGCGATGGCGTTGGCCGAGGCCCCGACCAGCTCGTAGAGATTCTGCACCCCTGGCTTGATGGCGAAATCATCCATCTCGTTGTTCAGCAACACGCCGGTCCCCGGGATCACGTAGCCGGAGCCGAACCAGCCGTTGATGGTCTGGGTGGCAGCCACCCGGTTGCCATCCGCATCCAGCACGGAGTAATGGGTCGTGTGCCGGCCCTTGGGCTCGGCGCCCTGGTAGCCCGGCAATGTGGAGCTGGGGGTGGCCCGGTCGAGACGGATGGAAGCACGCTGACCATCTGCATAAAAGGGATGAGTCAGCATACCGATGGGGACGGATACGAAATCGCTGTCCCCCAGGTACTCGGCCCGGTCGCGATAGGCGCGGCGCATGGCCTCCACCGTGAGATGAGTACGGGTGACGTCGTCCACCGCCTCCAGCTCGAATCCGCCGAGGATGTTGAACATGTTCGCCAGCGCCACCCCGCCCGAGGACGGGGGCGGCGCCGAGATGATCTTTACCCCCCGGTATGAGAACTCGATCGGTGCCCGTTCCACCACTTTGTAGGTCTCGAGATCCTTGAGGCTCCAGATACCGCCGGCCCGGCGCACATCGTCGACCATGGTCGCCGCCAGCTCGCCGCTGTAAAAACCGTCCCGCCCCTGGTCCGCCAGACGCTGCAGCGTCTCGGCCAGGGCCGGCTGTCGGATCGTGTGACCGATCTCGGGCAGCTCGCCATCCACCAGGAACAGTCCGGTGCCGGCCGGCCAGCGCCGGATCAGCTTCTGCTTGTATTTCAGACCCAGGTGCATGCGGGCATAGAGCGGGAATCCGGTCCGGGCCAGGCGGATGGCGGGCGCGAGGGTTTCGGCCAGCGGCAGTCGCCCGTAATTCTCGGCCAGATGGACCAGGGCCGCCGGCGAACCCGGGATGGCCGCCGCCAGGGGGCCGTCCAGGGACGCCCGGGGGATCGGCTCGCCCTGCCCGTCCAGATACATATCCGCGGTGGCCGCGGCCGGTGCCACCTCGCGGCCATCGATCATCACGGATCGCTCGTCCCCGGCCCGGTGCAGCAGCCAGAATCCACCGCCGCCCAGCCCGGAACTGAACGGTTCCACCACCGCCAGCGCCGCGCTCACCGCCACCGCCGCATCGAAGGCGTTGCCGCCCCGCTCGAGGATCTCGTGTCCGGCCGCGGTGGCCATGGGA
Source organism: Gammaproteobacteria bacterium (assembly GCA_050122055.1). GTDB lineage: Bacteria > Pseudomonadota > Gammaproteobacteria > Steroidobacterales > XN24 > CAMYOC01. Next base: position 10,230 of record JASFJM010000072.1, read on the forward strand.
TGGGCGGACGCGATCGCCGACTTGCCGGGCGCAGCGGCCGACGCGGGTAGCACGTGGACGGCCGCGACGACGACAAGGACGACGAATGGCAGGAGGCGGGTTCTCAATCCTTGATACATGCTCGTGTTCCTGGCTTCAGCTCGCGGCCCGGGTGCCGGCCTGCTTCAGTGTTTCCGCCTTGGCCGCCAGGGCCTCCCGGGATTCGGCGTGGTCCGGATCGGGGATGATGCACTCCACCGGGCAGACCTCCTGGCATTGGGGCAGGTCGAAATGTCCCACGCACTCGGTACAGCGCTCGGGCCGGATATGGAAGATCTCCGGACCCATGTAGATGGCCTCGTTGGGGCATTCGGGCGTGCAGACATCGCAGTTGATGCACTGATCGGTGATCCGCAGGGACATGGGTCGCCCGCCCCTAGCGGCCGCGCTCGACGGCCTTGGCCCGCAGGGCCGCTTCGACTTTCGGGTGGACGAACTTGGATACGTCGCCGCCGAGCATGGCGATCTCCCGGATCATGCTGGAGGAGATAAAGCTGAATTGCTCGGTGGGCGTCAGGAATACCGTCTCCACGTCTTCGGCGATCTGGCGGCTCATGGTGGCGAGCTGGAATTCGAACTCGAAGTCGGACACCGCCCTCAGACCGCGGATCATGACCCCCAGCCCGTGCTCACGGGCAAAATCCACGGTCAGGCCGCTGTAGCCGGCGATCTCGACGCCGTCGATGCCGTCCAGCACCTCCTCGGCCAGCACCACCCTTTCGGTCAGGCTGAACATGGGCGCCTTGCCGGGGTTGGCGGCGATGGCCACCACGACCCTGGGGAACACGCCGGCGGCCCGCCGGATCAGGTCCAGATGGCCGTTGGTGATGGGATCGAAGGTCCCCGGGTACATGGCTGCGGCGGTCATGGCGCTCCCTGTTCGGCGTCCGCTTTCTTGTTCTCACCGGCCACCGACCGGCTGGACGCGAGATGGTAACGCACATTGCCGGCCCGCGCGCTGCGCAGCATTTCCCAGCCTGGCGGCAGTTTCGGGGGCGGGTGGGACGCATCCTGCTCCAGATAGACGCGCCCGCCCGGGCTAAGGACACCGGTGTCCGAGATGATTTGACATAATGCATCTAAAGGACCGCTGTCGAACGGGGGATCCATAAAGATGATGTCGAAGGGCTCTGGCCTGGCCGACAGATAAGTCGCCGCCTCGGCGCAGAGGGTCGAACCGGTCTCGCATCCCAGGGTATCGAGATGGGCCGCGATGGCCCGGATCAGACGGGGCTCCCGATCCACG
>JASFJM010000073.1:0-11415 GCA_050122055.1 Gammaproteobacteria bacterium
GTCCGCCCCCTCACGCTGCCGGCGCAATAGACCACCGCGTCCACATCGCACAGGGCCTTGCGCAGACCCGGCGGATCGTCGAGGCGGACGTAGACTGATTCGCTGGAAGGGTCCAGCCGGGATGCATGGGGGGAGCCGGGACGGACCAGGGCCCGGACCCTAAAGCCATCGGCCAGCAACTGTCGCTGCAGTTGCTGGCCGATGAAGCCGGTAGATCCGGTAAGGGCTACGAGAGGTGCTTGCGCTCGTGCGTCATCCATTCGCTTCCGCGGAAGCGAAGCCTTCTCCGTCCTGCTCCGCGTCCCATGACTCGCGGGCCAGGAAGTCCCGCTTGGTCTGGGATCGGGACAGCTTGCCAGAGGAGGTGCGCGGCAGGGTACCACTGGGTACCAGGTCGATGTAGCTGTTGATACCGAAATGGGTCTGCACGGCCGCCTTCATCTCTTCGATGATCTGGCGGCATTTGGCGGGGTTCTTCTCCCTGGACTCGGCGACCAGCACGGCCAGCTCTTCCCCTTCCCGGGTCGGAGCAGCGAAAGCGGATACGTGGCCGTAGCGCACTCCGGGGATCTGTTCTGCCAGGTGCTCCAGATCCTGGGGCCAGATGTTGCGGCCCTTGATGATGATCACGTCCTTATGGCGGGCAGTCACGAAGACCCGCGACCCGACGCAGTAGCCGATATCACCCGTATCGAGCCATCCGTCCTCGGACATCACCTCGTCGGTTGCCTCCGGATCTTCGAAGTAGCCGGTCATCACGCTCGGGCCCTTGACCCAGATCCGTCCACAGCGACGGTCGGGCAGCGGCTCGCCGGCATCATCACGCACCGAATAGGAGTAACTGGGCAGGAACTCACCGCAGTCGACGAAACAGAGCGAATTTCTGGACCCGCGCTTGTCGGCCGGCAGCGGCCGCGCCTCACCGCGCTCGGCCATGATCTCCTTGTCGACGATGTCGATCTCGAGACCGGCTCCGAGCGGCGCGAAACTGATGGCCAGGGTGCACTCCGCCATGCCGTAACACGCCACCCACGCGTCCGGACTGAAACCGGTCGGCTTGAGCACCTCGGCGAAACGCTCCAGCGGCTCCGGATTGATCCGCTCGGCGCCGACGCAGGCGACGCGCCAGGCACTGAGGTCATAAGCCTGGCAGTCGGCCCAACGCAGACGCTTGGCACACAGCGCGTAACCGAACGGCGGGCTGGACGAAATCGTACCGCGATTCTCCGACATCAACTTGAGCCACAGTCGCGGACGCATCGCGAAACTGCGTGGCGACAGATAATCGGTGGACAGCTGGCTCGCCAGCGGTACCAGCATGAATCCGACCAGGCCCATATCGTGGTATAGCGGCAGCCACGACACCATACGGTCCTCGCGGCTGATCTTGAGCCCTTCCTGAGCGATCTCCGACAGGTTCTTGAGGGCCGCCCGCTGTGTGATCTCGACACCGCGCGGAAAGCGCGTGCTGCCCGAGGTGTACTGCAGATAAGCCGGTTCGTCCGCCGCCATCGGTCTCAGTTCGGAATCGGACTCGGGCAATGCATCGAAGTCTTCGGGCACGCCCGCCATGGTCAGGCCCATGCCGACGGTCGCTTCCTTCAGGAACGTGGCGTGTGACTCGGGAGACACGGCGATGTCGGCACCGCAGGTCTCGAGCATCCGGCGGAGCTGTTCCACATATGCCTTGTGCGCCCCGATCTGAACGCTGGACGGCAGCGCCACGGGGATAAAGCCGGCGTACTGACAGGCGTAAAAGAAACGGTGGAACATGGGATGGGTCTCGGCAATGATGCCGACCCGCGCGCCACGCTCACATCCGAGCCCGAGCAACCGGCGAGCCAGGACCTGAGCATCGTCGCGCAGCTCCTTATAGCTCAGGACGGCATAGAGCTCTCCGCGCCCGTTGTAAAAGTTGTAACCCGTCTCGCCGTCGGCCGCATATTCGAGCGCTTCGACCAGGTTGGCGAAGCCTTCGTTCTTGAGCGGCAGGCACCGGTTTGTCTCTGTCGGTTTCATCGACATGGATTCAGCTGACAAGATTTATCCTCGGGTGGCCCCTAGAGCGAGTCGCTCCTATGCAACATCATATCACTTTTCAGTGTCTTGGCGATGTATTAGAAACACAAAATGAGCGCGGCACCCAGCCCCGGCCGAATCGCTCCGGTCGGTGGTTGAGGCAACGCCAGCACACAATTTTGACAGGGATCGGACGCTCATGCCAAGCCCCCCGTTCGCGGCCCGCCAGTCCCCGGAACAGAGCCGTCAGCGCAAACTGTCGAAACTTTCATCAGAATGTTGCGTGAGCGCAACAACTGCTGAGACTCATTCCTGACCCGGGATGGCTGTCCTGATTCCGGGTCGGAAGAGAATTCTGCACTGCAATATAAAGGCCTGGCGGCCTTCCCGCCGGATTCCCTCGGACCCAGGTCCGTGGAGGGCCTGGCGCGATCCGGGCACTTTTTGCCGTTCATCCGGGAATCGAAAAAGAAATTTCCGGATCCTGGGCTCGGTCTCGGGGAAACCCGACCCTGGCCACGGATCCCGCGCAAATTTGCGCGATCCGGCAAATGTTCGGACCGGAACAACTTGATCCGGGTGAGACACGCCAGGGGCAACTCACGGCGGCACGGGTGGACCGCCGTCCAATCTCGTCGCGGCTCGAGATGCGGAGGCTCTGCGCGCATCAGAGCGGACCTTTGTACGGGATCAGTCCTTGACCAGACGGATGATGCCGCAGGCGTCCCGGGCTCCGCCGGCACAACCTTTCTTCAGGTCGGTCTCCTCGTCGCAGTAGGTGTCCTGTTTGGTATGGATGATGAAAGCGCTGCCGTTCTCGTCGAGGATGGTGAGACGGCCCGGAGACAAAGTCACACGGTTGGTGGTGTGCTTCATGTGGCCCTTGCCGTTCTTGACCTCGATATTGATCAGGTCTCCCATGTGATAGGGGTGGTTGATGTCGCGGGCAGGCGTCTCGTCGCCGGCGCTGTCCGGGCGAGATTCCCCGAACGGGCCCGGATCGTGATGGCCGCCGGCGGCGCCGCAGGGCTCACAGGCCGCGTTCTCATGGATGTGGACCGCGTGCTTGCCGTCTGTGAGACCGGTCACCTTCATTTCTACAGTGACTTCCTTGATGCCCTCCGGCGTCACCTGCTCGACCAGGGTGGCGGTCCCCTTGATGTCAGGATCGCTGCAACCCTTGATCTCCGCCGCGGCCTTCATGCCGCCCGCACCGGCGATACAGGGAGCGAGTAGCAATACCACCCCCAGGCCGGACACAGTATGAAAAAACCCGTTGCGTTTTGATTGACACGTCACCATCCCGATCCTCCCACGCACATCTTGCGCGTCTGTGTGAGCCTCGTTGCGACCCGTACCCCCAACGACCGTCCGTTATCTGGCCATCACCTGACGAATCAGTCAAGTTCGAGGCTTACAGCGATGAGTTTCCTTTATTGTTTCTGTTGACGTGCCGGTGCCACGTATTCCTTCGGTGGCTGCTCGAAAAAAAGGGTGGTCAGGACGAATCGCGGCTGTTTCAGTGCGGGCGGTCGGCGCTGATCGACGCCCTGATCTCCCGCAGTTTGGCCTTCACCAGGGCCGCATTTTCGCGGCCCATGCGGATAAGGGTCTTCTGCCCGGCAGATCGAGCCTCCAGTTCGGGATCCGCGAACTGATACAGGACATGTGGACGCACGAGGCGGATAGGCCCGTCGATGTCGGGCGCGGCGAGCAGATCGTCAAGGACAGCGATGACCCGATCGTTGAATTGCGCATCCGGGTAACCGAGTTCCTGGTAAGCCTGCTGGAACAGGGGATAGAGGCGGGAATAGACCGCGTGGATCTGTTCGGTATCGGTGGCGGTAAAGACCTTCACCCACGGCGTGTAGCGGGCGAAGTTCTCGGCACTGATTACCGTCCACTGGTCATCGTCGCCCGAGGTGATAAAGCGCCCGGGCAACGCGGGTACGACCCTCAGGCGCAGGGCGATCTTGTCCCGCGGCAGATTGTCGAGCGTCACCACGGCCTTACGGACGATGTCCGCAGGCGTCAGCAGCTGCTCCACGTATTCCTCGCCCAGGAGATCGATGGCGGCGTCGCGGACCTCCGGGTCGCTGTCATCCAGTACCGGCAGGGGCTTCCCGGTCGGTTCGACGGCCGGGGGCGGCAATGTCTCGGGTACGAATGCCGGCGCCGGCGCTGGCTCCTCTGGCGGCGCTGGCGCCGGTTCGGGCGGTGCCGTGGCCGGTGTCGGCGGCTGCCCGGGCTGCATGGCCCGGAAGGCGAAGAAGGTCCCTGCGGCCAGCAGCAGGATCACCAGCAGGATCCACGAGGCTCTGTTCACAAGCGTACCCTCCGGGTATCTGGTGCGGGGACCATCGCCGCGGCACCCGTGCACAGGGCCGACAGACCGATGGGCGTCCCCGGAAACCGTTTCACGGTAATGGCTCCGCGAGCGCGCGATCCAGGAACGTATTGGGGAGCAGACAGGATCGCGGGCGCATGACCGTCGGACATAGTTTGATCATATCAACAGCGCGGATGTCATGAGCCATCGGATACCGATAAGCGGTCCGTTCTTCGCCGGTCATCCGTAACCGCCACATGGTCCCATGGCCGCTGCCGGATTCGGCGCTCACGCTAATCGGCCATCCGGGCAGCGGGTTCGGGCCGGGACTGCAGCCGCCGGGCCAGGATACCGTGCGCCCTTCGATCCAGGGGGTAACGCCATGCCAGTGCGATCATCGGCACAAGCAGGAGGATCGGCCAGGCGATGAAGGCGAGCTGCAGCCCCAGCGCCGAATCCGCCGTCATGTCTCCTTTGCCGGAAAACCCGAACAGTGTCGGGATGTACAACGCGATAGCGCCACCCACAGCCTGGTTTAGCTTGGTGACCAGCGCCTGGAATGAGAAGAATATGGCCGCCCGGTCCTTGCCATTCTTCCACAGGTCGTAATCCACCAGATCAGCGAGCAGCGAAGGCAGCGCGATCGAGGACAGCCCCAGGAAGAATCCGAAAGAGACCATGATGGCGATCATCGGTCCCAGCGCGCCGGGCCCGGGAGCGATAGCCGGCACCAGTGCCAGGGTTGCGATCATGCCGACCCCTGCCGCGGCCCAGGCGCGATGCTTGTCCACTCGTTTCATGATCTGCAGCCACAAGGGCATGCCGGCGGCCATCGCCAGGGTCATCGGCATGGCAATGTGCGGGATCTTGTCGGACAGACCCAGATACCGACCTGCGTAGATCACGAACAGGCTGGCCACGGCGCCGGTGGCGAGACCGAACAGGATCTGGGTCACGAGGAAATACTGCAATGGCGGCGTATTGCGCAGGGCGAGCCAGAGATCGACGACGCCGAGGCGGCGCGTCCGGACACGGCGCCGGGGCTCCGGAACCAGCCAGCACATCAGCACTACCGCCGCCGGCAGCGTAATCATGATGAAGACCGAGAGAACCCGCATGACTTCGGGGTCGAACGAGGTCGTGCCGCCGACCAGGAGCATGGGCGAGGCCATGAACATGACGCCGCCGACGAATCCCAGCAGCTGGCGCCAGAGCGCGATCCGGGACCGCTCCTGATAGTCGGTGGAGAGTTCCGCCGCCATGGCGGTGTGGGGGATCTCCACCAGGGTCCAGCCCAGGGTCACGGCCATGTACCACAACAGCAGGTAAGGCAGACCCGCGTCCGGTCCCGGGTTGTAGAGGAACCAGACGCTGGCCGCGATCACCAGGGCGCCCCCGACCATCCATGGCTTGCGCCGGCCGCCGCGATCCGACAGGAAACCGATCAGCGGGTCCGTAAAGCCGTCGAAAATGCGTGCCACCAGGGTGGCGGTCGCGAGCCCTGCCAGGGTCACGGCGCTGTAGTCGAGATAGTAGGCCGGCAGGATCGCCGCCGTCGGCGACAGCAGCATGGACAGGGGCAGATTGACCAGACCGAAGATGACCAGCAGCGGTGTCGGGACCCGGATCGGAAGCGGTCTCATGGCTGCAGTCCGGCGGAGAGAAGATGAAACATGTTGATGATCTTGTCGGAGCCGAAGATGTCGGGAAGAGCGGACTGATCGGGGTGGGCGGATGCGGTTTGCCCACGGTGGCTGGCGTTCATGTGCTTATACTAGCCGCAACGCTGTCGGGCAATCCGCCCGATCCGGCGGGCGGACGTCGGGGACACATCGCACGGAGGGAGTCTGTGAAGAGTTTCGATATGGGAAGGGACTGCGGCATGCCGGCACTGGGGCTGGGCACCTGGAAGGCAGAACCCGGCGTGGTCGGTGAAGCCGTGCGCGAGGCGATCCGCATCGGCTACCGCCATTTCGACTGCGCGCCGATCTACGGCAACCAGGCCGAGATCGGCAAGGCTTTCAAGGCCGCCATCGAAGCCGGCGAGGTGCAGCGCAAGGATCTCTGGGTCACGTCGAAACTGTGGAACTCCGATCATCTGCGCGGCGACGTGCTGCCGGCGTTGGAGCAGACCCTTGCTGACCTCGGGCTCCAGTACCTGGATCTGTTCCTGGTGCACTGGCCGGTGTCACTGCGACCCGGCGTGACTCTTCCCCGCGGCGGTGGAGACTATCTGAGCGAGGCCGAGGCGCCGATGAACGAGACCTGGGCCGGTATGGAACAGACCGTCATGCGCGGCCTGTGCCGCCATATCGGCGTCTCCAATTTCAGCCGCACCAGGATCGAGCAGCTGCTGGACTCTGCCACCATCCGGCCGGTGGTCAACCAGGTCGAATGTCATCCCTATCTGGCTCAGAGCGATCTGGTCAGCTGGTTGGGCGAACAGGAGATGATCCTGACCGCCTATTCGCCGCTGGGGTCCTCAGACCGTTCAGCGATGCTGAAGAAACCGGATGAGCCGACGCTGCTGGAGGACCCTGAGATCCTGGCGATAGCCGGGAAACACAAGCTTGGCGCCGCCCAGATCCTGATCGCCTGGGGCCTCAACCGGGGCACCAGCGTGATCCCCAAATCCTCCAACCCCCAGCGCCTGCGCGAGAACTTCGCGGCCGGCGAAATTGATCTTGGCGCGGCGGATATGGCCGCCATCGACCGGCTGGATAGGAACTACCGTTTCGTGGACGGCAGCTTCTGGACCGGCGACGGCTCGCCCTGGACCACGCAAAGCCTCTGGGGATAGCGGCGGCGCCCTTCCGGGACCGGGCGGCTGGCCTCAGGCCGCGGCCGTAGCATCCTGAAATGGTTGATTTAGCCTCATGCATGACTGAGTATCGTGGTCAGGGGGAGAAATCGCGCCAACGGCCGGCGCGCCAGATACCCATGGAGGTCAACATGTTTGAACGTGGCAAGAAACAACCCGGAGACCAGGATTCGCCGTCCACAGCGGGCGGCAGCGGCCCCGCCAGTCGACCGGCGCCGAATCGCCGCACCCAGTCGCGGGAAGAGGCGGTAATCGGCCCGTCGATCCATATCGACGGCGACGTGCGCGGTGAGGAAGACCTGGTCATCCAGGGCGAGGTCAGCGGCACCGTCCAGTTGCTCAACAACAGCCTCACGGTCGGACGCGACGGCAAGGTCAATGCGGACGTGCATGCGCAAGCCGTGTTCGTCGACGGCCACGTAGAAGGTGACCTTGTCGGCACGGAACGCGTTTGTATCCGGGAGACTGCCCAGGTGCGCGGTAACGTCACCTCGCCGCGGGTCAGCCTGGAGGATGGCGCCCGTTTCAAGGGATCCATAGAGATGGACCCCGAAGCCCTGGATGCCTTGCTCGGCCGTCAGAGCGGCGCCAAGAAAAGCGCCGCCAAGCCGTCGGGACCCGTCGCCGCCAAGACCGGCGGCGAACAGTCATCGGGCAAGAGCCGGGACCTGCTTGCCGAAGCCAAGACCGGATCGGGCGGCTAGGGCCGCCGCGCTCCTGTTGAACGGCTAAAGGCAGAGGTCAGAGGTCATGAGCCAGGCTCTTGGCCGCTTATCCGATCCGCCAGACAGTACGGACGAGGCGCTGCTCAACGCGCCCTTGTTCCACACGCTGGTCGATCGGCTCGACGACGAAAAACGCCACGTGGTGCTCGACCTGGGACCGCCCCAGGCCGGGACCGTGGCCTTGTTCGGCCGCTTCCGCTGCCGTCTGGATGTCGGCGATTTCGCCGCCAATCTCAAAACGGTCCAGGCCCAGACCGAGCCCGAAAAATTGCCGGAGACCATCGCCGGCGTGTTGCCGCCGGTGCGTCGGGAACACGCCGACATCATCCTCTGCTGGGACCTGTTCAACTACCTGGAGCGCCCCGCCCTGAAGGCGCTGATGGACGGCGTAGCCGAGCATGGCCAGGCCGGTACCCTGGTCCACGCGCTGGTGGTCTATTCCGCCAGGCAAATGCCGGTGCTGCCGAATCGCTACGTGCCAGTGGATGACCATAGCCTGCGGATCGTGGCCAATACGCAGGAGATGCGCCCGGCTCCGCGCTATTCACCGGAGGATCTCGGCCTCTGCATGCCCGCTTACAGTCTGGAACGCGCCATGCTGCTGCGCAACGGCATGCAGGAATTCCTGTTCCGCCTCTAGATCGGAATGCATGGATCGGAACGAAAACTCCCCTGCCCGATACCCGGACAGGGGAGCCGATCATGACGATCTCGTAGCGGTCTGGACGGCTCGCGGCTACTCGATAGCCAGCAACTCGACCTCGAAGTTCAGGGCAGCGCCCGGCTTGACCCGCGAACCGGCGCCGCGATCACCGTAGGCGATGGTCGCCGGGCACACGAGTCTGTAGGTGCCGCCGACCTTCATCTTCTGTACGCCTTCGGTCCAGCACGGGATGACGCCGTCGAGCGGAAAGGTCGCCGGCTCGCCACGGTCGCGGGAGCTATCGAAGACGCTGCCGTCCCGGAGCGTGCCATGGTAGTGGACCTTGACCGTATCCGAGGCGGCGGGGCTCGCTCCGGCGCCCTCCTCTACGACGATGAAGACCAGGCCCGAGTCGGTCTGCTCCGCCCCCTCGGTAGCCGCCATCTCCCTGACGAATGCGTCGGCGGCCGCCTTCTCGCTGGCGGCTGACGCGGTCGCCCGGGCCTGGGCCATGGCCTGGACCTTGGGTCCATAAGTCGGCAGATCCACCTGGCTGTCCTTGCCCAGGGCGGCGTCCGTCAGGCCGGCCGAGACCATCTCCATCTCTTCGGCCGTGAGGTTGAGAGCGCCCAGGTCACGGGCCAGTATCACGCCGAGGGCATACAAGGTCTTGTCGTCCTCGGATTGAGGTGTTGCCGCCAGGGCTGTGGTGACAGGCAACAACAGGCATGCCGCCACGGCGGCAATCAAAATTCGAAACATGAAATTCATCCGGTATCTGGAAGGAGGTCGAAGGGTACCCCAATTACCGGGAGGTGGCCATGTGAGACGGGCTCATGCGAGCCCGGAAATGGCCGCGAACCGCGCGGGATCCCGGGTCCCGGCATCCCACGGGTCGCGGCTGCGGCCGTCCGGTCGGGGCCGGCGGCGGCATCACGCATCCCGGGTTGGTACGACCAGCACCGGCACACTGGATTTCTTGAGTATCCCGGAGGAATAGCTGCCCACCAGCAGGTCGAAGACTGCGCCACGTCCGTGGCTGCCGACGATGATCAGACTCGCATCCAGCCGTCCGGCTTCCTTCAACGTGGTATCCACCGTCGGGCCCCGGATCAGCAATGCGGTGGCGTCGATGTCCGCGTCGCGTAGTTCCTGGGCCAGCGTCTGCACTTGCTTGTGCTCACGATGGAATTCAGCCGCCACCTGGTCCCGGACCACCTCGGGCCCGGCGCCATAGCCGACGAAGTCGGGCTCCGGCTCGGCGCAGTGGATCACGAAGACTCGCGACCCGGTGGCGGAGGCCACCCGTTTCGCCACCCTGATCACCTGCTCCGACGCCGGGGACAAATCCACCGCCACCAGTATTTTCACGTCTCCCACCTCCTGCAGGATCTCGCTCGTCCTGATCTTTCAGCCCGGATCGAAAGCGGATGCCGGATGCTGCGCCTGGCCGTGGTCATCCACCCCGGGCACTCAACTCCCTCTGGACCAGATGATAGAACGCCTCCGTAAAACGGTCAGCCTCCTCCCCCGTCATGTGGGACCACTCCGGCAACCAGTAACCCTGCATCGCCTCGTGATCCTTGAAATGCAGCCCCAGCGCGCCGGTACGCTCGATCAGCACGTCCCAGGCGGATTCCCGTGGGGCAAACTCTTGCTCGCTCTGCACATAGCGGCCTTCGAAGGGCATCTGCACGAAGATCACGGTGGCGCCCCGGGCGGCCAGCGTTTCGTACGCCGCGACGGCCCGGTCGATCTGTTTCCCACGGCTCTCGACGATCTCCGCCTGCACTTCCGGCGGCAGCTCGGAGACCGGCAGCATGAACTGCTCCCAGATCCGGGTAGCCAGGTTGCGATAATCCTCGTCCCGGATCAGCCGGTCCCACATGCGGGTATTCCGGTCCCGCTCCATATTGGAGAGTTTGCGCACCTCCAGATTGAATTTCACGCCGTCCCGGTTGTTCAGGGGCCGGCGGCGCAGGATGGCAGGGAGCGCGTAATCGAAATTGTAAAAAGCGAGAAAGGGTTCGATCAGCAGCGATACGCGCTGGCCGAACCACTGGGTGGGCGTCTCGTCAGAATAACGGTCGAGGGCCCCGCGCCGGAGTTCGTAACCGGAAAAGAACAGATCGGGTGCGACACCCACCAGCAGCGTCCCGGTGAAGTCCGCATCATCGGCCAGCTGCTCCATCAGTCTTACCGGACTGGTGCCCTCCAGAGCCAGCTGCACCGGTCTGCGGCCGTCCAGGCGCTCCCATACCGCCAGCTGGACATTGAACAGGACCCGCGAGGAACCGCTCAACACCCAGCCATCCCCTGCCCCCTGGTCGATGCGGCGTCGCTGCTCCGCCCACAGCCCGTCGGAATTGCGGTAGGAGGGCTCGACGCCCTGGCTGCGGACCCAGTTCTCCCAGCCTCCCATCAGCAGCACGGCGAACACCAGCGCCAGCCAGCCACTGCGCCCGAGCATCGGCACCGGCCGTTCGAAGACCGGTTCGGCCCGCTGCGCCGGCTCAGAACTGGAAATAGATGAAGGCATTGCTCTGGCCCTGGGTGATGATGATCAGGAACAACATCGCGCCCCATACGGTCCCCACAAGCCATCGCGGCGCGGCGGCGACCACTTCGTGGAGCAGACGGTTGCGCATCAATCCGTGCACCAACAGCATCGCCGGGATCACGGTGCAGACCAGGATGATGTCGATCGTAGGCAATACTTTCTCACCATCCATATTGAACGTGAGCATGGTGTCGATCATGCGCCAGGCAGTAGCGAAATCCTGGGCGCGGAAGAACACCCAGGTCAGGTTGACCAGGAAATAGGTCAACAAGCCGAGGAACAGACGCGGCCCCCATCGCCGCCACAACTCGCCGCCCC
>JASFJM010000074.1:0-11220 GCA_050122055.1 Gammaproteobacteria bacterium
CAACCAGCCGATGGCCTCCAGGCCCCGGTCGCAAAGGTCCCGGGCCCGGATCTTGGCCGTCTCGATGCCCACGGTCCCCGGGTAGTTGGGCTTGGCGCGAGCGCTGTCGGCGCCGGCGTTCTTCCCCATGACGCCGGTCTCTCCTTCCTCGTCGAGGATATCGTCCTGGATCTGGAAGGCCAGGCCGACATGCTCACCGAACGCTGCCAGCGTCTGCAGCTTATCCCTCGCCAGCCCGTCTCCGCTCAACGCCGCCATCAATACGCTGGCCCGGATGAGGGCGCCGGTCTTCCGGGCATGCATCTGTTCCAGGACCTCGGCGGCTGGGGAGGTGCCTTCTACCGAGAGATCGATGGCCTGGCCGCCCGCCATGCCCCCGGTGCCACTGGCCCGGGCCAGTGTCCCGACGATAGCCAGCCGCCGGTTCGGGTCCGGGGTCATGGCCGGATCTTCGGCCAGGATCTGGAAGGCCAATACCTGCAGCGCATCCCCGGCGAGGATGGCGGTGGCCTCGTCGAAAGCGCGGTGACAGGTCGGCCGGCCGCGCCGGAGATCGTCGTCGTCCATGGCCGGCAGATCGTCGTGGACCAACGAATAGGCGTGGATCAGCTCGACCGCTGCGGCGGGCCCGTCCAGCCGGGTCGGGTCGATGGCGAGCGCTTCACCGGTCAGGTAGACCAGCAGCGGTCGCACCCGTTTCCCCCCGCCGACGACCGCGTAACGCATGGCCTGGTGCAGCCGACCGGGATCCTGATCCGCCGGCGGCAGCCATCGTTCGAGAACATCCTCGATGCGGTCCCGATAGAGATTGAGGGAGCGCTCGAAGCTCACTGATCCGGATCGAAACGCTCGGGTTCGACCGCGCCGGCTTTCTCCATCAGGATCTCGACCTTCTGCTCGGCTTGTTCCAGGGCCTGCTGACATTGCCTGGTGAGCGTCACGCCCCGTTCGAATTGTTTCAACGCCTCTTCGAGCGGCAGATCGCCTTCTTCCATGGTCGCGACCAGGGACTCCAGTTCCGCGATGGCAGATTCGAAATCGATCTCGGTGTGTTTTTTGCGGGGCATGGCCAGGGACCTGCAGGGGAGCGCCGGTACATTACCGGCCCGGCCCGATAGGGTCAATTTCACCTGCTAAACTCAGTATGCTTGACAGCCGCATTGGCGGCTCCTACTATCTTTCGACAATTTAGAACGATTCTAAATCTGGTCCGGCGCCTGCCGGACTATACATCTGCAAATCCGACGCTAAGGAGACGAGATCATGGCATTGAAGGGCAGCAAGACAGAAACCAACCTGAAAGACGCCTTCGCGGGCGAGTCCCAGGCCAATCGCCGCTATCTCTATTTCGCTTCCAAGGCGGATGTCGAGGGCTACAACGACGTCGCCGCCGTCTTTCGCTCCACCGCCGAGGGCGAAACCGGCCATGCCCACGGCCATCTGGAATACCTGGAGGCAGTCGGCGATCCCGCCACCGGGCTGCCCATGGGCAACACCGAGCTGAATCTCAAGGCCTCCATCGCCGGCGAGACCCACGAATACACCGATATGTATCCGGGGATGGCGAAGACCGCCCGGGATGAGGGCTTCGATGAGATCGCGGACTGGTTCGAGACCCTGGCCAAAGCCGAGCGCAGCCACGCCAACCGGTTCCAGAAAGCTCTCGATCAGCTGGACAGCTAGGATGAGTCACTGAGGTTTACGATTGCCGGCCGTGAGCCGGCAGTCGTCCTTATGGCAGGGGGGGAAACATGAGCAGGGAATCGGGATCCAGCCGCGAAGGCAGCCTCGAGGCGCCGACCCGGCATCCGCTGGACTGGAAATCGGAAGAGTTTTACCAGGAGGAGCCGCTATTCAAGGAACTGGAGCGCGTATTCGACATCTGCCACGGGTGTCGCCGCTGTTTCAGTCTCTGCAACTCGTTCCCCACGCTGTTCGATGCCATCGACGAGTCCGACACGATGGAGGTCGACGGCGTCCCCCGCGAGGTGTACTGGAAGGTCGTCGACCATTGCTACCTGTGCGACATGTGCTACATGTCGAAATGCCCCTACGTGCCCCCGCACGAATTCAACGTCGACTTCCCCCATCTGATGCTGCGGGCCAAGGCGACGCGGTTCCGCAAGGAAGGTGCCCCGGCCCGTGACCGCATCCTGAGCGCCACCGACAAGGTCGGATCCCTGGCCGGCATCCCGGTCGTCACGCAGATGGTCAACGCCGTCAACAAATCGACCGCCGGTCGCAAGCTGCTGGAGAAGGCCCTGGGCGTGGACCGCACGGCGCCGGTCCCGGTCTACCACAGCAAGAGTCTGCGCAAGCGACTGAAGGATCACAGCCCGGCAGGGCAGCCCGAACCCGTATCCGGCACCCGGGGGCGTGTGGCCCTGTTCACCACCTGCTACGGCAACCGGAACGTGCCCGAGGTCGGTGAGGACCTGGTCAAGGTATTCGAACACAACTCGATCCCGGTCCGGCTGCTGCCCTCGGAGCAGTGCTGCGGCATGCCGAAACTGGAACTGGGCGATCTCGAAGCGGTGGCCCGGTCCAAGGAAAAGAACATCCCCGTGATGGCGGCGATGATCGAAGACGGCTGGGATATCGTGGCGCCGGTACCGTCCTGCGTCTTGATGTTCAAGCAGGAGTTGCCATTGATGTTCCCGGAGGATGCGGCGGTGCAGAAGGTGGCGGAGTCCATCTTCGACCCCTTCGAATACCTGATGCTGCGTCACAAAGGTGGCAAGCTGCGCACCGACTTCTCCAACCGTCTGGGCAAAGTCTCCTACCAGGTGCCTTGCCACCTGCGGGTCCAGAATCTCGGTCTCAAGACCCGGGATTGTCTGCAGCTTGTGCCCGATACGACCGTGACCCCCATAGAGCGCTGCTCCGGTCACGACGGGACCTACGCAGTCAAGAAGGAGTTCCGCGCCGATTCCGTCAAGATCGCTCGGCCGGTGGTCAATCGCGTCAAGGATGCCGGGTGCGACCACTTCACCAGCGACTGCCCGATGGCCGGCGACCAGATCGCCGACGGGGTAGGCGGCGGCATGCACGCGAAACACCCCATGAGCCTGCTGCGCCAGGCTTACGGTATCTGACCAGGATCGAAGAGGATCGAAGACCGATGACTGCTCTGCGGAAGGAAGACCTTTACAGCCTCGAGGAATATGCGCGCATCCGGAACGACTTCCGGCGCGAAGTCATGGAGCACAAGCGCGATCGCAAGATCGGGCTGGGACCCAACGCCACTCTGTACTTCGAGGATCTCACCACGATGAAGTACCAGGTCCAGGAGATGCTCAGGGCCGAGCGCATCTTTGAAGAGGAGGGCATCCTCGAGGAACTGGAGGCATACAACCCGCTGATCCCGGATGGCAGCAACTGGAAGGCCACGTTCATGCTCGAATACCCGGACATCGAGGAACGGCGGAAGGCCCTGGCCGCCCTCCGCGGAGTGGAGGACCGGGTCTGGGTCCAGGTGGAGGGTCATGACAAGGTCTGGGCGATCGCCGACGAAGACCTGGAGCGGGAATCGGAGGAGAAGACCTCATCGGTGCATTTCCTCAGGTTCGAGCTGGATGCTGACATGGTGTCCGCTCTGAAGGCTGGCAGCCAGCTGAGCATCGGCATCGACCACGACGCGCTCCGCGTGGCGTCGTCGCCGGTACCGGAGAACAGTCGGCGCGCGCTGCTGGCCGATCTGGCCTGACGCCGGCCTCCGACGCCTGCCCCGGGGGTCGGGGCGCTGTGCCGATAGCGGAGTCATGCCCGGCGCGATAGAATCCGCGCCGGGCGATACCGCACTCTCCACCCGCCCGGAGGTTCAGCCTTAGTCGATGAGTCAGGCCTACAACGCATCCGATATCGAGGTCCTCAGCGGCCTCGACCCCGTGCGCCGGCGGCCGGGGATGTACACCGATACCAGCCGCCCCAATCATCTCGCCCAGGAGGTCATCGACAACAGCGTCGACGAAGCGCTTGCAAACCACTGCAAACGGATCGACGTCACCTTGTTCAAAGACGGCTCGCTGCAGGTCGAGGATGACGGGCGCGGCATGCCCGTGGACCAGCATCCGGTGGAGAAGCTCCCCGGGGTCGAGTTGATCCTTACCCGACTCCACGCGGGCGGCAAGTTTTCCAACAAGAATTACCGCTTCTCCGGCGGGCTGCACGGAGTCGGCGTGTCGGTGGTCAATGCCCTGTCCAGCAATTTGGAAGTGTGGATCCGGCGCGGCGGCAAGGAATACAACATGAGCTTCCGCGGCGGGCGCAAGCAGTCCGGGCTGGAGACCGTGGGCAAGGTGGGACGTAACAACACCGGCACCACCATCCGCTTCTGGCCGGATGAGCAGTATTTCGACACGCTGAAATTCTCGCTGCCCCGCCTGCGGCATCTGCTGCGGGCCAAGGCCGTGCTCTGTCCGGGTCTGACGGTCAGCCTCAGGCTCGAGGCCAGCGGTGAACGTGAGACATGGCAATACGACGGAGGTCTCGCCGACTACCTCAGCGAGGCGCTGGGCGATGCCGAATGCGTGCCGGAGGCCCCGTTCGTCGGCAGCGCCGATGGTGGCAGCGAGAGCGCCGAATGGGCGCTCGTCTGGCAGCCCGATGGCGGCGGATCGCCCGGCGAGAGTTACGTCAATCTGATCCCCACGCCCCAGGGCGGCACCCACGTGACCGGTCTGCGTGCCGGGTTAACCGAGGCGCTGAGGGAGTTCTGCGAATTCCGCAGTCTGCTGCCGCGTGGTCTGCGGATCACGCCGGAGGATGTTTGGGAGCCGGTCAGCTTCGTGCTGTCGGTGAAGATGGAGGATCCACAGTTCTCCGGCCAGACCAAGGAGCGTCTGTCGTCGAGGGAATGCGCGGCTTTCCTGTCCGGCGTGGTCAAAGACAGCCTGGCCCTGTGGCTCAACCAGCATCCGGACGCCGGTGAAAAGATCGCGGGTCTGGCGATCGACCGGGCCCAGAACCGGGTCAGGGCCAGCCGCAAGGTGGTGCGCAAGCGGGTGGTGAGCGGTCCGGCGCTGCCCGGCAAGCTCGTCGACTGTACCACCCAAGACGCGGGCCGCTCGGAATTGTTCCTGGTCGAGGGCGACTCGGCCGGCGGCTCGGCCAAGCAGGCCCGGGACCGGGAGTTCCAGGCGGTGATGCCGCTGCGGGGCAAGATACTCAACACCTGGGAGGTAGAGTCGGCCGAAGTCCTGGCCTCTCAGGAGGTCCACGACATCAGCGTGGCGCTAGGTGTCGATCCGGGCTCCGCGGATCTCAAGGGGCTGCGCTACGACAAGGTGTGCGTGCTGGCGGATGCGGATTCGGACGGCGCCCACATCGCGACCCTGTTGTGCGCGCTGTTCCTGCGCCATTTCCGGCCCCTGGTCGATGCCGGCCACGTCTATGTGGCGATGCCGCCGCTATACCGGGTCGATGTCGGCAAGCAGGTGTTCTACGCCCTCGACGACGGTGAGCGGACCGGCGTCCTCGACCGCATCGCCGCCGAGAAGCTCAAGGGCAAGGTCGTGGTCACCCGCTTCAAGGGACTCGGCGAAATGAGCCCGATGCAATTGCGGGAGACCACGATGGCGCCGGACACGCGGCGGCTGGTGCGCCTGACCGTAGACGGCCGCGATAACACCAATGAGTTGATGGACATGCTTCTGGCCAAGAAGCGCGCCTCTGACCGCCGCGCCTGGCTCCAGAGCAAGGGCAACCTGGCCGAAGTCTGAGCCCGGCGGCCACACGGTCACCCCGAGGAAAACAAATGGAAACCCTGGAACTCGATCTCGAGGGCAATGAGCAGCAGCCGCTGCGGCAATTCGCCGAGAAGGCCTACCTGGATTACTCCATGTACGTCATCCTCGACCGGGCATTGCCCCATATCGGAGACGGTCTCAAGCCGGTGCAGCGACGGATCATCTTCTCCATGAGCGAGCTGGGGCTGAGCAGCGGCTCCAAACACAAGAAGTCCGCGCGTACGGTCGGCGACGTGATCGGCAAGTATCACCCCCACGGCGACGCAGCCTGTTATGAGGCCATGGTGCTCATGGCTCAGCACTTCAGTTATCGTTATCCGCTCATCGACGGCCAGGGAAACTGGGGCGCCAGCGACGATCCGAAATCCTTCGCCGCCATGCGTTACACGGAGGCTCGCCTGACCCCGTATGCGTCGGTGCTGCTCTCGGAGCTCGGGCAGGGGACCGTGGATTGGACGCCGAATTTCGACGGCACCCTGGAAGAGCCTGATCGTCTGCCGGCACGCCTCCCGAATGTCCTGCTGAACGGTGCCTCCGGCATCGCGGTGGGCATGTCCACGGACGTCCCGCCCCACAACCTGCGCGAGGTAAGCGCAGCCTGCATCCGACTGCTGGAAAAGCCGAAGACGACCCTCGCCGAGTTGTGCGAGCACATCAAGGGTCCGGATTTCCCGACCGGTGCCGAAATCATTACTCCCGTCGAGGACATCCGCCGGATCTACGAAACGGGCAACGGCACGCTTAAATTGCGGGCGACCTGGGAGCGGGAGGACGGGGACATCGTCATCAACGCGCTCCCCCATCAGGTCTCCGGCGGCAAGGTGCTGGAGCAGATCGCACAGCAGATGCGGGGCAAGAAACTGCCGATGGTGGAGGATCTGCGTGACGAGTCCGATCACGAGAATCCCATCCGCCTGGTGATCGTGCCCCGCTCGAATCGGGTGGACGTGGACGGGTTGATGGACCATCTGTTCGCCACCACCGATCTCGAGCGCACCGTTCGCGTGAACCTGAATATCATCGCCCTGGATGGCCGTCCGCGGGTATTCGACCTCAGGGGATTGCTCAAGGAATGGCTGCAATTCCGTCTCGACACCGTGACCCGTCGACTGCGTTTCCGGCTCGACAAGGTCGAGGCCAGGCTGCATGTCCTGGAAGGCCTGTTGCTCGCGTATCTGAATATCGACGAGGTCATCCGGATCATCCGCAGCGAGGATCGTCCGAAGCCGGTGTTGATGAAGACCTTCGGCCTCAGCGATATCCAGGCCGAGGCGATCCTTGAGCTGAAGCTGCGCCATCTGGCGCGGCTGGAAGAGTTCAAGATCCGTGATGAACAGGAGTCGCTGGCCGCGGAGCGAGAGCGGCTGATGAAGATCCTCGGCAGCAAGGCGCGCCTGAAGAAACTGGTGCGGGAAGAACTGCAGCGGGACGCAGAACAGTTCGGTGACGAACGCCGTACCGACATCGTCGAGCGGGCCGCCGCCCAGGCCATGGATGAAACGGCCCTGATCTCCAGCGAACCGGTCACGGTGGTGCTCTCCGCCCGCGGCTGGACCCGGGCCGCCAAGGGTCACGACATCGATCCGACCCAGCTCAGCTACAAGGCCGGTGACGAGTTCCTGGCCGCCGCCTGCGGCCGCAGCAACCAGCCGGCTGTATTTCTGGATAGCACGGGGCGTGCCTACACTATCGGCGCTCACACCCTGCCCTCGGCGAGAGGTCAGGGTGAGCCGCTATCGGGCCGCGTCAATCCGCCCGACGGTGCCGGCTTCGCCGGGGTGATGACGGGGACTCCAGAGGATCGATGGCTGTTGGCCACGGACGCCGGTTTCGGTTTTGTGGCTCGGCTGGCGGATCTGTACTCACGGAACCGCAGCGGCAAGTCGGTGCTGCGGGTCCCGAAAGGGGGCAGGGTGCTGATCCCCGCTCCCGTGCCGCCGGAAGAGGGTGCGATGGTGGCGGCGGTGAGCGACGGCGGTCGACTGCTGTGCTTCCCGCTGGAGGAGCTGCCGGAACTGGCGCGAGGCAAGGGCAACAAGATCCTCGGCATCCCCGGCAAGAAATTCGCTGCCGGCGAGGAGGCCATGGTGTCAGTGGTAGCGCTGGGCGCCGATGCCAGCCTCAAGGTCTGCAGCGGTCAACGGGTCATGACCCTCAAACCGAGGGACCTGGAACACTACCTGGGTGCCCGCGGCCGGCGCGGCGCATTATTGCCGCGTGGCTGGCGCAAGGTGGAGCGTCTGCTGGCCGGCTAGGCCGGGTCCGGACCCGGGATCAGGCGTCGGGTTCTTCCGACAGCACTACTTCGGGCTCGTTGAGCTGATAGCCCTGGATGTACTCGATGCCGATCTGCCACAAGGCCGCCATGGTGTTGGCGTCTTCGACCCGCTCGGCCACGGTGCGAATATTGCGTTCCCTGGCCTCCGCTACCAGACCCTTCACCTTTTCCTGTAGCTGAGCGTCCCGCGCCAGGCCCTGCATCAGCGAGCCGTCGACCTTGATGTAATCAATCGGCACATGGTTCAGGACCTGCTGCGGCCGGGCGCCGACGCCGAAGTGCTCGATGGCGAAGCCATAGCCCGTCTCGCGCAGGGTCTCGGCCAGGTCCCGGGTCGCCTTCAGCTGACCGTCGGCCGCCACCTCCGCCACCTCGAAGATCATCCGCCCCGGCTCGATGCCGGCGGCCGCAAATTGCTGTTGCAGCCATCGCGGCAGGGATTCGTCCATGACGGTGGATTGGGAAAGCCGCACGAACGCCTTGATCTCCGGGTTGGACTTTAGCCATGCCAGGCTGGCCGCAATCACCCAGCGGTCGATATTCTTGATCAGTTTGTTGCGTTCGGCCGCGCCCAGGAACTGGCTGGGCAGGACCTCGTCGCCCTGCTCGTCGATCATCCGCACAAGCAGATCGACCAGGCCCACGTCCTCGCCGGTCAGGCTGCCCACGGGCTGGCGGGCCAGACGGAACCGGCTTTCGATCAGTGCCTGCTTGATCCGCGGCACCCACAGGCCGTCGCTTTCTTCCAGCCGCGTACTGGCATCGTCGGCGGCGCTGTACTCGCTGCGATTGCCGCCCTGGGTGCGGCCATCCGAGCAAGCCTCCAGGGCCTGGGCGACCAGGTCATCGATGCTCTTGCGCTTGGTGTCCGCCATCGCCAGACCGACGGTGCAGGTCGTCGCGATGGACTTGCCGCTGATCTCGAACAGCTGCGCCGCCAGCTTGCGGCACAGGCCATCGGCCCAGGCTTTTACGTCACGCGTGTTGCCGCGGGCCAGCAGCACCGAGAAAGCGGTGCCTCCGAATCGTCCGTACAGATCCTTGGGCTGGAGGTGTTCCCGCAGGACCTGTGCGATGCGCGCCAGCAGTTCTTCACTGGCGATGGGGCCCACCATCTCGACGAGGTTGCCAAAGGCATCCGGCCGCACGATCGCCAGCGCGCGCACGCCGCCGCGCAGGGGCTGGGCCATCTCTTCCTCCAGCAGCTTGACGAAATGCTGGCGGCTGAAAAACCCGGTCAGGGGGTCCTTGTTGACGGCGTCGCGCAGGTCCTGGAGCAGCCGCGCGTCTTCTCTTGCGCCGGAGGCGATGCTGATGCGCACGCACGGCTCCTGTTCGAATTCGGCCGCTTCCAGCAGCAGCTCAAGCTCGAGCGGACCTCCACTGGCGTCGACGCCAGTGCATCTCAGGGGATCACCAGGCCAGCGGCCCTGATCGAAAGCGATCAGGGCCCCTTTCAGGGCGGCCTGGGAATCGGATGAGACCAGGTCCATCAGGGGGAGACCCAGTATGGCGGATTCGCTGTCGTAACCGAACAGCTGGCCCCAGGCCGGGTTGCACTCCATCACGATGCCTTCCTGGACCATGGCGATAGCGTCGGCGGAGCCGGTCATAAAAGTCTTGAGCTGTTCCCGGTAGGAGCCGGCCACCGCTACCGCTTCGCGCAGCGCCCAGGCCATGCGCGAGCGACGTATTTCCCGCTCCAGTACCTTGTAAAGCCGCTGGCGCTGCCCCAGGACCACCAGGTCAGCGGCTCCGGCGACGATGTCCGCGCTGAGAACGTCCGGGTCCAGCGCCTGCCGGCAGCTCACGACCGGCAGGTCCTTGTCCATCAGGTCCCGGACCTTGAGCACCTCCCTCAGGAGGGCCGCGTCCTCATCGGAGAACACCACCGCCAGGCTGTAGCCGGTGCCGGCGTGCTCCTTGAACGGCTCGGCCGCTGCGATCCGTGTGCAGTGGGCGGGTATGCCGCGATTTCGCAACACGCTGTTGATGGCTTCCGCGTTGTCGGGGCTGCCGGAGACGATCAACACCGGGACCGCCTCGGTCTCCGTGGTCAATTCTTCGATCGCCAGGTCCAGCGCCGGCGCGCTTCCGGCAGAATGGGCGGGTTGATTGATAACCTTGGCCTCCTTGGCTCGTTGGCGCGGATTTTACACTGCAGCGTCCGGGGTGACAGCTTCTGCCGCCGCCGTCGGGCCCATGGGGGTCTTGGCGAGCGCTCCCGGCACTTCCCGGACCAGCTTCGGCACCAGGTACCCGGGCAGACGGGCTGCCAGCGCGGCGGCGATGGTTCTGGCCCGGTCCTCCGGCACCTCGAAATGCGCGGTCCCTCGCGCCCGGTCGAGGAGATGGAGATAGTAGGGCAGCACCCCGCAGGAAAACAGCGACTCGCTCAGATCCGCCAGCACTTCGGCCCGATCGTTGACTCCGGCCAGCAGCACCGACTGGTTCAGCAAGGTCACACCGGCGGCGCGCAGCGCGTCCATGGCTGCCGTGACGCCGGTGTCGATCTCGTTGGCGTGGTTGGCGTGGATCACCATCACCAGAGGTATCGGCAGCGAGCGGACCCAGCTTAAGAAGCCCTGGTCGATGCGCTCGGGCAAAACCACCGGCACCCTGCTGTGGATGCGCAGGCGCCGTATTCCGGGGCGGCCCTCCAGGGCCGCAGTGAGTTTGTTTAGCCGCAGGTCGCTCAGGGTCAGCGGGTCGCCGCCGCTGAGGATCAGCTCGCTGACGCCGCCGAGCCGATCCAGTCGATCCAGGGCCGGGACCCAGTCCGCGGCCGAGGCGACATTCTCCCTGTAGGGATATTCACGCCGGAAGCAATAGCGGCAGTTGACGGCGCAGACGCCGCTGGCGATAAACAGGGCGCGCCCCGAATACTTGCCCAGCAGCCCCGGCGCCGCCGTCGCCGGGCGGTCGCCGACCGGGTCGGAGACGAAGCCCGGCACCTCATCGAGTTCGGCAGCCAGCGGCAGGACCTGACGCAGCAGCGGATCCGACGGGTCCCCGCGCCCCATGCGGGCGACGAAGCCGCGCGGAACCCGGAGGCGGAAATCCCGGGCGGCGATCCGGGCGCCATCCAGCAGCGCCGGGTCCAGATCCAGCATCGTCAGCAGCTCGGCCGGATCGGTGACGGCAGCGGCCAGGGCTTTCTGCCATCCCCCATGCTGACTGCGCCGTGCCGCGCGG
>JASFJM010000075.1:0-11036 GCA_050122055.1 Gammaproteobacteria bacterium
CTCGACGGCCGGATCCGCGAAACATCCGGCGAAGGCCTCTGCGTCCAGCCCGAGTTCACCGGCATAGCCATTCAGCTGCTGGTCCGAGAAACGGTCCTGATGGGCAAACAGGATCTCGTGCATGTCCCAGTAACGATCCTGTCGATCGGCACAAGCAGCCGCCATCGCCGCGGGTCGTGCGCGCGGATGACGCGTTAAGGGGAAGTCGCGAGAGACCAAGCGCACTTTGCCGGTATCGATAAAGTCCCGCTTGATCTCCGGCAACCGCTCGACGAAGAACGCCTTGCAAAACGTGCATTGGTAGTCGCTGAATACGACGATCACGACCGGGGCGTCGGCGGCGCCGAGCGCCGGCCTTTCCAGGGCCGCGACGCTCCGCGTGGCGGCGTTGGCCGGGGCGGCGGTCCAGGCGGCCAAAAAGATCATAACGACGGCTGCGCGCAGATGAACTGGTAGCATGGCGAAATCCTTCAGAGCAGTCGCATGATCAGACCGCGTAGAGGCCGGGAGTTCAATGAGCCAGGTCAATAATACGTGCCAGCGCGGCGTGTCGGGGCGGGGACGATGCCGGCATGGGCGCGCGGAGCGTGGGCGGCCCAGGGCAGGAATGTCTCTGGAGAGGGGCGGCCCTTGGCCATTTTGAGCATATTGTTTTTCGTCACGGCGCTCATCTATGCCCTGATCGGTTTCGGTGGCGGATCGACCTACAACGCTCTGCTGGTGCTGGCCGGGGTGGATTTTCATCTGTTGCCGACGGTCGCCCTGAGCTGCAACCTGATCGTGGTCAGCGGTGGCGTCTGGCATCATTCCCGGGCGGGCAACATGCGCCCGAGCATCGTCCTTCCCTTTATGCTCACGTCGGTCCCGCTGGCCTGGATCGGCGGGATGCTGACGCTGTCGGAGAGGACTTTCGTCCTGATCCTCGGGGCGAGCCTGCTGCTGACGGGCCTCAGGATGCTGACCGACCGACATGGACAGTCCGCCGCGCTGCCACCGCCGGGGAACCTTGTCCGCTGGTCGGTCGGCCTGCCGGTCGGGGGCGTGCTGGGGCTCCTGGCGGGCATGGTAGGGATCGGTGGCGGGGTCTTTCTGGCCCCGATCCTGCTCGGTCTGCGCTGGGGAAACGCCCGGGAGGTCGCGGGGGCCGCCAGTCTGTTCATCCTGGTCAATTCGGCGGCGGGCTTGCTGGGGCAGACCATCAAACTGACCGGGTCGGGACAGATCGGTCTGCTGACCGATTATCTGTGGCTGTTCCCCGCCGTGCTCATCGGCGGTCAGATCGGCAGCCACCTGAGCGCCTACCATCTCCCGGAGAGACTGATCCGCCGGCTCACGGCGGCGCTGGTAATATATGTGGCCGCGCGGCTGCTATGGCAATGGTCTGCTTCATGAGCGATCCGCCAGAGCGGGCCCGAGAACCAGGAACGAGAACCAGGACCATGCTCGACGTCGCCCGGGCCGACGCCCTCATCCGGGAGCACATCAGACCGCTCGGTACCACGCGCTGCCCGATCGGTCAGGCCGCCGGGATGGTGCTGGCGGAGACTGTGGAGGCCGACCGGGACCAGCCACCCATGGACCGGGTGATGATGGATGGTATCGCCATCAGTCACCAGGCCTGGCAGGATGGCCGGCGGCAATTCAGAGTCCTCGGTACCCAGGCCGCGGGCCGCCCGGCCGCGTCGCTGGACGACGAGGAGGCCTGCCTTGAGGTGATGACCGGAGCCTGTCTCCCGGCAGGTTGCGACTGCGTGATCCCGGTGGAGCGCATCGGGCGGGACGGCGAACACGCCACGGTGGAACCGGATTACCAGCCCTCGCCCGGCCAGTTTATCCATCCCCGCGGTTCCGACTACCGTATCGGCAGCGAGCTCCTGTGCCCCGGCATACTGCTGCGCGGCACCGAATTGGCAATTCTCGCGGCCAGCGGCATGGAATCGGTGATGGTCGCCCGACGACCCGGTGTGTCGATCATCAGCACCGGCGACGAACTGGTGGCTGGCGGCCGGCCGGTGGCCGAATATCAGGTGCGCAGTTCCAACGACACGGCCATGGCCGCATCCCTGGCCCGGTTCGGGCTGGACCGAATCCGCACCCTCCGCGTCGCTGACGACGAGGTTCGACTGCTCCACGATATCGGCCGCGAACTCGAAGAGTCTGACCTGCTCGTCCTGAGCGGCGGCGTGTCCATGGGCAAGTTCGACTTCCTTCCCGGAGTCCTCGACCGGCTGGGTGTCAGACAGATCTTCCACAAGGTCAGGCAGCGTCCCGGCAAACCCATGTGGTTCGGCACCACCGCGGCCGGCAAGGCCGTCTTTGCCCTGCCGGGCAACCCGGTCTCGGCCCTGACCTGCCTGCATCGGTATGTGATCCCCGCCATCCGACGGGCCATGGGCGGCGGGGATCCGCCGCTCCGCCGGGCCACACTGGCCGCTCCTTATGACTTCGAGCCGGAACTGTGCTGTTTTCTGCCGGTAAAGATCGGGTACGATAGAGACGGTCGGGTCATGGCCGAGCCTTGCCCGACCAACACGTCCGGGGATTTTGCCAGCCTGACCCGCACCGACGGATTTGTTGAATTGCCGGCGGAGATGCAGCATTTTCCGGCAGGCTGGACCGCAGAATATTATCGTTGGCTTTAAGGGATCCCGATTGGCTTTGTCTCCTTCCCCCATGCTAGAGCGCACCCGACCACAGATCGAAACCACCGTCGTCACCGACAGGCTCGGGCGGACCCTGCATGATCTCCGGATCTCGGTCATCGACCGCTGCAACTTCCGGTGCCCGTATTGCATGCCCGAAGAGGATTACCCCGAGCATCACCAGTTCTTCCGGCCGGATGAGCGCCTGAGCTTCGAGGAGATCATCCGGCTGACGCATCTGTTCGCCGGCCTCGGCGTCAAAAAGGTCCGCATCACCGGCGGTGAACCGCTGCTGCGCAAGAACCTGCCGGCCCTGATAGGCGAACTCGCCGCCATCGATGCCCTGGAAGATATCGCCCTGACCACCAACGGTATCCTGCTGGCCGCCCAGGCCGAGGCGCTGCGGGCCGCCGGACTGGAGCGCGTCACGGTCAGTCTCGACAGCCTGGACGACGAAGTGTTCTCGAACATGAGCGGCGGGCGCGGGGACAAAGCACGGGTCCTCGAGGGCATCGCCGCCGCCAGCGCAGCCGGCCTGACACCAGTGAAGCTCAACGTGGTGGTGCAGAAGGGTCAGAACGACCACTCGGTGCTGGACCTGCTGGATCATTTCCGTGGTTCCGGCGTCATCGTGCGCCTGATCGAATATATGGATGTCGGCAACCGCAACCATTGGCGCGCCGAACAGGTCGTGCCGTCCCGGGACCTGCTCACCGCCATCAACCAGCGCTGGCCGCTGCGGGCCGTCGATGGCAATTATCCCGGCGAAGTGGCGAACCGCTATCTCTATGACGATGGCCAGGGCGAAATCGGGTTTATCTCATCGGTCACCGAACCGTTCTGCCGGGACTGCACCCGGGCCCGGTTGTCGACCAACGGCGAACTCTACACCTGCCTGTTCGCCAGTCGCGGCACGGACCTGCGAGGCCCCATGCGGGCAGGTGCCAGCGACGAGGAACTGATGTCGCTGATCGGCGACGTCTGGACCGGCCGGATCGACCGTTACAGCGAGGAACGGGACCCCGGCGCTTCCGAGACCCATATCCTGCACAAGGTCGAGATGTATCAGGTGGGCGGTTGATGGTATCCCACGTCGGGCCGGACAATCGCCCGCGGATGGTGGACGTCAGCGCAAAAGACGTGACGGAGCGCACCGCTCACGCCCGCTCCAGCGTCCGCTTCCCCGCAGACGTCCGCCCGGGCGAACCCGGAGGCGAAATCCAGACGAAGAAAGGACCGGTATTCCACACGGCCATAGTCGCCGGCGTCATGGCCGCCAAGAAGACCCATGAATTGATCCCCTTCTGCCACCCGCTGGCCATCGAGGACTGCAAGATCGATATCGCCCTGGGGGACGACGGCATCGCGGCCATCGACTGCCGGGTGAAGGTCCGGCACAAGACCGGTGTCGAGATGGAGGCCCTGACCGGCGCCAGCGTGGCCGCTCTCACCATCTACGACATGTGCAAGTCCCTGTCCCACGGTATCGTCATCGGCGAGACCCGCCTGGTGGAGAAACGGGGCGGCAAGAGCGACTATCATTCAGGCTGAATCCGCGACCGCTGCAACCGGACCATGACCACCAAGAATCTGACGGTGCGCTACTTTGCCCTGTTCCGGGAGCGGGCCGGCTGCGACCGGGAGGAGCTGGCCGTCGAGGCCGACACCGTCGGCGATCTGTTCGCGGAAGTCTCCCGCCGCCACGGCCTGCCCCATCTGCGGGACGCGAAAGTCGCGGTCAACGACGAGATGAGCCGGTTCGACGCATCCCTGCGCGACGGCGATGTGGTGCTGTTCTTCCCTCCGGTATCGGGCGGATGACGTTCAACGTCTCACACGATCCGCTGGATCTGGAGGCACTCAAGTCCGAGCTGCCCGATCCCGGCGCCGGCGCCTGCGTGATCTTCGAAGGCTGGATCCGCGACACCAACTACGACAAGCCGGTCACGGCCCTCGACTACGAGGTCTACGAAGAGATGGCGGTCAGGGAAGGTAATCGCGTCATGGCGGAAGCGATGGACAGATACGACATCCTCGCCGCACGCTGCGCCCATGTGGCCGGGCATCTGGAGGTCGGCGATTGCGCCGTCTGGGTCGGGGTCAGCTCCGCCCACCGAGACGCCGCCTTCCGGGCCTGCCGATTTATCATCGACGAGATCAAGAAGAGGCTCCCGATCTGGAAAAAAGAGTTTTTCCAGGACGGCGACACGGGTTGGGTCAACTGTGAACACGGGAGCGAGAGCGCGGCGCCGGATCGGGTTGCGGAAGCCAATCGAAGCGAGGATTGACCGGGCTCAGGCCTGCAACCGGCTCATCTGTTGGAAGGACTCAAAAAAAGACCCCGCTCTCAGGCGGGGTCTTTTCTATTGCTGGCGCGTGATGGGAGTGCGCCGGCGTCTGCGTTCCCGGCGCTGCATCCGGGCCTGCCGGTTGCGGTCGCGATCGTCGTTCCAGACCTCACGCTTGTCCATAAATCACCTCGGATTTGTTCCATGGATTCTCGAAAACTGCCGCAAGGCTATCAGCAGATATGAACGTCCGCAGTGATCTGGATCACATATCTCTAATACAAACACAAGTTGTTGTTTTGTATGATTTTTACCTTGCCAAAAGAGCGAGGAAACCCTGCCGGCGCGGCCGGTCCAAGGCCCTGAGCCGGGCGGCGCTGGCCAGGTGACGGCAACGGCACCGCGGCCGGTACGGACCCGCCCGCTTAGAGCCGGGTGGCGCCGCCCCGGACCTTAGACGAATTGCCAATTGGAACCCGACCACCGCTGGTCGATGATGACGGATCTTTTCCTGAATCTGACAGAGATAGCTGAAGGGGAGCCTGACATGACGGGACGAGTCGCATTGGTGACGGGGGGAACCAGAGGGATCGGCGGCGGCATATCCCGCGAACTCCATGAAGCAGGTTATCGGGTCGCGGCCAACTATGCGGGCAACGACGAACGGGCCAGACAATTCTCGGAAGAGACCGGCATCCCGGTGTTCAAATTCGACGCCGGTGATTTCGAGTCGGTCACGCAAGGGGTCGCCGAGGTCGTCGCGCAGGTCGGCCCGGTCGAGGTGCTGGTCAACAACGCAGGCATCACCAGGGACTCCACCCTGCACAAGATGAGTTTCGAACAATGGGATGACGTTATCCGCACCAACCTGACCTCGTGCTTCAATCTTTGCCGGGCGGTGATCGAGAGCATGAGAGAGCGCAAATTCGGCCGGATCGTCAATGTCGGGTCGGTAAACGGCCAGGCCGGTCAGTACGGGCAGGTCAATTACGCGGCCTCGAAGTCCGGCATGCACGGATTCACCAAGGCTCTGGCCCAGGAAGGAGCTTCCTACGGCATCACGGTCAACGCGGTGGCGCCCGGCTACGTCAACACGGAGATGGTGCGCGCGGTCCCGGAGAAAGTGCTGGAGAAGATCATCCAGCGGATCCCGGTGGGCCGTCTGGGTGAGCCCCATGACATCGTCCGCGCGGTGTTCTATCTGGTCAGTGACGAAGCCGATTTCATCACCGGTTCCACCGTGTCGGTCAACGGCGGCCAGCATATGTATTGATTCCCGCAGCCGCGGGATCTGCCGATCGGGCGCAGCCTTACTTAGGCGGACGGATGGTCTGCCTGACGTAGCTGCCGGGCGCCGGCTCCAGCGATGGATAGTCCGCGCTGCCCGGAGCCCTGGCCGGGACCTTGCCGCCCGAATAGCGTCGCAGCCAGCGCAGCCAGTCGGGCCACCAGGAACCGGGTTTCTCCCGGGTGTCATGCAGCCAGGCGTCGGCATCCGGAGGGGTCTCCGAGCTGGCCCGGTATCCGTATTTCTTCTTCGCGGGCGGATTGATCACGCCGGCGATGTGTCCCGAGTTGCCCAGCACGAAGCGCGTCGGCCCGGAGAAAAGCTGCGTCGCCTCGTAGCACGTCTTCCACGGGGCGATGTGATCATCCCGGGTCGAAAGCACATAGGACGGATTCTTCACCCGGCTCACGTCGATCGGCTCGCCGGCCATCTCGATGCCACCCGGCTCACGCAGCCTGTTATTCATATACATGTTGCGCATGAAGAAAGAATGCGCGGTGAGTGGCATATTGGTGGCGTCCTCGTTCCAGAACAGCAGATCGAAAGCCATGCGCTCCTTGCCCAGCAGATAATGGTTGATGATGAACGACCAGATCAGATCCGGCGCCCGCAGCATGCGGAATCCCCAGGCCACGTTGTCACCCGGGATGTAACCTTTGCGGCGACCGACCCGTTCCAGCCTCTTGACCTGGGCCTCGTCGACGAACACCTTCACGTCGCCCACATCCGAATAATCGATCAGCGTCGTGAGATAGGTGCCCGAACGGATAGGGTTGCGTCCCTTTGCGTCCAGCCAGGCGATGGTGCAGGCCAGCAGGATGCCGCCCAGACAATAGCCCATGGCGTTGACCTCGGACTCGCCGGTGATCGCCTCGATGACCTCCATCGCCTGCAGAGGACCTTCGAGCATGTAATCATCGAAACTCTTGTCGGGTGAATTCTCGTCCGGGTTCCGCCAGGAGATCAGGAACACAGTCTGTCCCTGGTCGACCAAATACTTGACCACCGAGTTCGCCGGCTGCATATCCAGCACGTAATACTTGTTGAGCCAGGGCGGGATGATCAGCATCGGCCGGCGCGCCACCTCCCTGGTGGTCGGCGTGTACTGGATCAGCTCGATGAGATCGTTCTGGTAGACCACCTCGCCGGGAGTGACGGCGAGGTCCTTGCCCACTTCGAAGGCGCCCAGGTCGGACATACTGATATTGAGCCGGCCATGGCGCAGATCCAGATCTTCCCAAAGATTCATCAGACCGGCGGCCAGGTTGCGCCCCTGGCTGCTCACCGTGGCCTCCAGCACTTCCGGATTGGTGAGCACGAAATTGCTGGGCGCGATGGCGTCGAGGAATTGCGCGGTGAAGAACCGGACCTTGCGTCGCTTTTCCTCGTCCATCCCCCGGGTCTGCTCTACCATGTCGAGCACCGTGCGGGCGTAGGCCATGTAGAGCCGCCGGACCAGATCCAGAGTCGGGTTCTTCTCCCACGCCTCGGAGCGGAAGCGGCGGTCGCCATTGAGCTTCTCCTGCGCCGTCTCCACGCCGGCCATGCGCAGGGCCGCATCGCGGGAGATGGACAGCCAGTCCATGGCCAGATTGGCGCTCCCTCGCAGCGGCGTCGCAGGATTCAGCATCATCCGGCCTAACCAGCTTGCGTAGGCCTTGCCGAGATCCTTTGACATGCCGGCCATCAGCCGGCTCATTTCGTATTGGGTGCGGATGTTGTCCAGCTTCAATGACTCGAGCACGGCGACCTCGCTTTACAGACGCTCGAAGATGGCGGCGATGCCCTGCCCGCCGCCGATGCACATGGTGACCAGGGCGTAACGGCCACCACTCCGATGCAATTCATGGATGGCTTTGACGGTGATGATGCAACCGGTGGCACCGATGGGATGCCCGAGGGAGATGCCGCTGCCGTTGGGATTGGTCTTCTCAGGCGGCAATCCCAGATCCCGCACCACGGCCAGGGCCTGGGCGGCGAATGCCTCGTTGACTTCGAACACGTCGATGTCGTCGACGCTGAGCCCGGTCGAATCCAGCAGACTCCTGGTGGCCGGCACCGGTCCGATGCCCATGTATTTGGGCTCGACGCCGGCGAAGGCATATCCCACCAGACGCGCCAGCGGCTTCAGATTGCGCTGCTCGGCCACCGCCCGGTCCATCAGCACCACCGCTGCCGCGGCATCGTTGATACCCGACGCATTGCCGGCCGTGACGCTGCCGTCCTTGCGGAACACCGGCCGCAATTTTGCCAGGCCTTCGACCGTGGCATCCCCGCGTACGTGCTCGTCGGTATCGAAGGGGATCATCTCCCGCTTGCGGCGCACCTCTACCGGGACGATCTGTTCCTTGAAATGCCCTGCCTCGATCGCTCGCGCTGCCCGCTGCTGGCTCTCGACGGCCAGGGCATCCTGGTCCTCCCGGCTGATGGACCACTTCTCGGCGACATTTTCGGCGGTGATGCCCATGTGGCAATCATCGAAAGGATCGGTGAGTGCACCCACCATGGCGTCGACGACCTGAGCGTCGCCCATGCGCTGGCCGAAACGCAGGCCCGGCAGCCAGTATTGACCGCGGCTCATGCACTCGGCGCCGCCCGCCAGGGTGCATGAAGCGTCGCCAAGCTGGATCAGCTGCGCAGCGGAGACGATGGCCTGGAGACCGCTCCCGCACAGCCGGTTGACGGTAACTGCCGGAGTCTCGACCGGCAGGCCGCCCTTGACGGCGGCGACCCGGGACAGATACATGTCCCTGGGCTCGGTGTGAATCACGTTGCCGAATACCGCGTGGCCTACGTCGTCCGCCCCGATGCCGGCGCGCTCCACGCCGGCGCGCACGCAGGCGGCACCGAGTTCCGTGGGAGGTGTTCCGGCAAAACTGCCGCCGTAGGTCCCGATCGCTGTCCTGACAGCACTAAGAATGACAACTTCCCTCGCGTCGGCCATATCGCCCCTCCCCGGTCCTGCCCGGCTATTTTCAATAGTTTTTTATCTTGCCAGTCCGTGCTTCAGGCAGCCACTAGACCAAGGTAAAAAAAAGGCGGTGGCCCGAGGGACACCGCCTTGATCTGTTCGCCTCAAGCAGCCTTTTTGGCCCGCGCCGCCGGCTTCTTGGCCTTGGGCGCCGCCACGTCGACCACTTCGGTGAAACCGCTACGGGCGATCTCCAGCATGGTCTGCTGGGCTGCCGCGTAGGTCTCCACCAGGTTCGTGATGCGTTTCTGTGCGAGGCCCGCATAGGCCGTGGCCAGCTTGCCCTGGGCCTTGAAATAATCGGTCGGCCCCTCAGCCTAGCCAAAGGCGGCCAGCTCATCGGTGATCAGTTCCATGGCATCGCCGGCCACCTCGAGCTGCGTCTGGATCGTCTTCTGGAAGACATCCAGAGCCACTTCGCCGAGTTCGTTGGCCGGTGCGAAGACCTTCTTGCTGGTCTCGAAGAAATCGTATGTCTGGTTGGTCATCTCAATCCCTCGCTGTCGTGTTTGATCGTGGCGGAAGGAATAATAGCAAAGTTTTTTTGCACTGCAAAATCGTTTTGTACGGATTCAATAATTGTATATTAAAACAATAAGTTATTTTTCTTTGTCCGGCTTGTCTGGCTTTTGCGGCGCAGGATTCCATGCCTGCCGGATGTTCTCGTGAAGGTCGGTCCACAGGCTCAGGTTCTTCTTCGCCAGCTCCGCCATGGGGTTCTCGCGAGCCAGATGGAGAAGCTGCTCCTGGAAGGTCTCCTGGTTAGCGACAAAGGCCGAGACGCTGCGCTCCAGATAAGCGCCGAGGAAATCCTGCATGGCGCCCCCGTAGAAGCGGATCAGTTGCTCCAGCAGCTCCGCGCTCAGGATCGGGCGTCCGGCCTCCTCCCGCTCCATGATGATCTGCAGCATGATGCTGCGGGTCAGGTCCTCCCCGGTCTTGGCATCCTCGACCCGGATGCGTTCTCCGGCGACCACCAGATGCCGAACTTCGTCCAGGGTGACGTGGCGGCTCTCCTGGGAGTCATAAAGGCGACGATTGGCATATTTGCGGATGACCCGGATGGTCATGGCCTCATCCCCCGCGCCCGGATTCCCCGGACGGCTCAACCCATGTGATAGCCGCCATTGACCGACAGGTCGGCGCCAGTGATGTAGCCGGCACCGTCATCGACGAGGAAATGGACCGCCCGGGCGATCTCGCCGGGCTGACCGAAGCGCCCGGCCGGGATCGACTCGCGGATGCTCTCCCGTACCGGTTCCGGCACCGCCATGATCAGCGGCGACTCGATATATCCCGGTGAGACGGTGTTGATGGTGACGCCCTTGCGGGCCGTCTCCCGGGCCACGGCCATGGTGAACCCGTGGACGCCGGCCTTGGCCGCGGAATAATTGGCCTGACCGAATTGTCCCCGCTGACCGTTGACCGATGAGATATTGACGACCCGGCCATAGCCGCGCTCCAGCATCCCCGGCAGGACGGTCCGGGTAACGTTGAAGACGCTGTCCAGATTGGTGTGGACCACCGCGTTCCATTGCTCCGCCGACATCTTGACCAGGCGTGCGTCCCGGGTGATGCCGGCCGCATTGACCAGCACGTCAATCGGGCCCAGCGCCTCTTCGATCCGCTTGACACCGGCGGCCGTCGCCTCGAAGTCGGCGACGTCAAAGGGTTCGAGACGGATCGATCGACCCTCGCTGGCTTCATGAGTGACCCAGGTCTCGGCGGATTCGGCATCTCCGGGGTAGCAATTGGCGGCGACGCGGAAGCCGGCTTCGACCAGCTGCTTGCAGATGACCCGGCCGATCGCGCCGGTGCCTCCGGTGACCAGTGCAACGCGAGTTTGC
>JASFJM010000076.1:0-11017 GCA_050122055.1 Gammaproteobacteria bacterium
CGGACTCCGGTCTGATGGAATCCGGATCCCGCGGCTGGCAATTCGCCGAGGGTCTGCATATCGAGCCCACCGACCTGCAGGTCCGCAAGACGACACCGGACTCGTTCAACCGGACGGAATTGCAGGATCTGCTCGAGCAGAATGGTGTGACCGATCTCGTGATCTGCGGGATGCAATCCGAGTTTTGCGTCGACACGACGACCCGCCGGGCCCTGGCGCTGGGTTACCCGGTGGTGCTGGTCGCGGACGGGCATACCACCGTGGACAACGCGCACCTGTCCGCAGCCCGGATCATCCAGCACCACAACGACACCCTCGCGAACATCGAGAGCTTCGGGGTCCGGGTCCGCGCGGTCGCTGCTGAAGACCTGCGCATCGAGGCATGACTACCGGCTGACCGGCACGGCTCCCGGCGGACCGGCGTGTACCGGTGCCGGCCGGGCTCAGGTCGGTCCCGCGGCCTCGGACTCCGGCACCGGATCCCTGCCCAGAAGCAGATTCTTCAGCGCCCTCATGCGCTGACCGAAATCGATCTGCAGCAGATAGAGCGACGGGACCAGGAACAGCGTGATCACGGTCGCGAAGACGATCCCGAAGGACAGCGAGATCGCCATCGGTATCACGAATTGTGCCTGGACGCTCTTCTCCAGCATGATCGGCATCAGACCGGCAGCCGTGGTCAGTGATGTCAGGATGATGGCCCGGAAGCGCTGGGTGCCGGACTCGATCACCGCTGTCCTGATCGACGCCCCGCCCTGCCGGGCCTTGTTAATGAAATCCACCATCACCAGACTGTCATTGACGACCACGCCCGCCAGCGCGATCAATCCGAACAGCGAGAACATGCTGACCGCGCTGCCCATGACCACATGGCCAACGACGGCACCGATCAGGCCGAAGGGTATGACCGAC
The DNA here is from genome assembly GCA_050122055.1 of Gammaproteobacteria bacterium. GTDB lineage: Bacteria > Pseudomonadota > Gammaproteobacteria > Steroidobacterales > XN24 > CAMYOC01. Next base: position 913 of record JASFJM010000076.1, read on the forward strand.
ATGATGATCAACGGTTGCCAGTAGGAATGCAGCGGGATGGCGATCAGCGCATAGATCAGGAACAGTGCCGCCAGCGAGGCGACGCTGAGGTTGCGGACCAGCTCGGTCTCCTCCTGGCTGGCGCCTTCGAGCCCGTAGCTGACACCGGGATAACGGCTCAACAGACCCGGGATGTATTCCTCGGAGATCTCCTCGATGATGGCGCTGGGCTCCACCGATTCCGCGTCCACGTCGGCCGAGACCGTGACCACGCGTTTGCGGTTCTGTCGCTGTATCGACGAATAGGCCTGGCCGAAACTGACCTCGGCCACCGATGAGAACGGCACCTCGTCACCACTGTCGGTGCGGATGCGCATGTTCTCCAGATCCGCGATGGAGCGACGCTCGTCCACCGGATACCGGACCATCACCTTGAGTTCGTCCTTGCCGCGCTGGATCCGCTGGGCTTCTTCGCCGTAGAACGCCTGGCGTACCTGTCTGCCCAGGGAAGACATGGTCAGACCCAACGCCTCAGCCTCAGGCTTGATGGAGAGTTTGATCTCCTCACCGCCGGTGGCGATGGAATTGCGGATATCCAGCACGCCATCGTATTCACCGAGCTTCTGCTGGAGTTCTCTGGCGGCAGCTTCCAGCGACTCGTAGTTGGAGCCGATCAGATTGAAGCTCAAAGGCGCATCGCCCCCGATGTTGGTGCCGGAGGCGAACGTCAGCTCCTTGACCCCCGCGATCTCGCCCACGCGATCCCGCCACATGATCTCGATGTCCTCGCCGTTGAGGGGGCGATCCTCGTCCATGGGCATCTCGGCGAATATCTGCCCGCCGGTATCGCCCTGAGTGAAGACACCAAGATGGTGGATGGGCGGGTCGGCTCCCGGGTTCTCCTCTACCCAGGCTTCGCTGAGATCCAGCGCCGCCTGCTCGAGCCGATCGAGGGCGGCATTGCGGACCCGGGGCGCGGTGCCGTTCTGCATCGTCATCTGTACCTGGATGAAGTCGCCCGGCACGTCGGGGAACAGCACGGTGCGGACCATGCCGCTGTTCATCAGCCCCACCGTGAGCACCAGCACGCCGGCGAACAGGCTGAATGTAATGCCGCGGTTGTCCACCGCCTTTTCGAGCAGGGGGCGGTACCGGCGGTCGATGAAATCGCGCAGTCCGGTATGGATATTCCGGTTCAGCCGCTGGAAGAATCGCGGCACCCACCGGTACCAGCGCACTTCCCGATAGGGCCGGAATATCTCCTTGTCATCGATCGCCGCGATCCTTGTGTGGACCAGGTGCGCCGGCAGGATGAGTTTCGATTCGACCAGCGAGAAGATCAGACACAGGATCACGACCATGGACATGGCTTCGAAGAACGCCCCGGCGATGCCGCCCACGAACAGCATGGGCGCGAACGCGGCGATGGTGGTCAGCACGCCGAAGGTGGCCGGGACCGCGACCCGGTGCACGCCCTTGATCACATTGTCGAGCGTATGGCCATCCGCACGGATCTTGGTGTAGATGCTCTCGCCGATGATGATGGCGTCATCGACCACGATACCCAGCACCAGGATGAACCCGAACAGGCTGACCATGTTGATGGTCACCGGCCAGGGCCCGAGCGGCATCAGCCACAGGGTGCCGAGGAAAGCGATGGGGATGCCGACGATGACCCACATGGCGATCTTCAGACGCAGGAACAGCGACAGGATGATGAACACCAGCACCGCGCCCTGGAACATATTCTTCATCATCATGTCGAGCCGGCCCTGGAGATAGTGCGACCGGTCGATCCACACATCCATGCTGACCCCTTCGGGCAGGGTCTCGGCGCGTTCTTCGATATATTCGCGGACCGCGTGGGCCGTGGTCAGCTCGTTCTGCTGGCCACCCGCCAGCACCCGCAGCAGCGCGGTCGGCTCGCCGTCGAAACGACTGTAGCCGTCGGTTTCGACGAAACCGTCGTTGATGTTGGCGATATCACCCAGCGTCAGACGCGTGCCGTCGGGAAACGTCCGCAGCACCAGCTGGGCGAATTCGAGACCCGTATAGACCTGACCCTCGGTGCGCAGCAGGATATCCCCACCCGCGGTCTTGATAGTGCCACCGGGCAGGTCGACCGAAGACTCCTTGACCGCCTGGGAGACCTCGCTCATGGTCAGTCCGTATTTCCGCAGCACCTGCTCCGAGACCTCGATGCTGATCTCGTAATCCCTGTCTCCCAGATTCTGTACCTGGTTGACCTCGGGCATGGTCATCAGCTCATCCCTGACCTGCTGGGCCAGTGCTTTGCGCGCGAATGCATCCATGTTGCCGTGGATCGAGACGAAGACCACATGGATCGGGATCTCCTGTTTGTAGATCACCGGTTTCTCGGTCAGGGCCGGGAAGGTCGCGATGGCATCCACCTGGGTCTTGATCTCGCTCAGGATCTCGTTGATGTCTTCGCCGGTAGCGACCTCGGCCGTCACGGTCCCGAGTCCCTCATCGGCCGTGGAATTGATCTCGACGATGCCATCAATATCCTGGATGGCCTCCTCGATCTTGATCACTACCCCCTCTTCGACTTCCTGGGGCGCGGCGCCGAGATACGGCACCCGGACCTGGACATTGCGCAATTCGAAATCGGGCGTGGTCTGTTTGCGGATGGTAAGACTCGAGACCAGGCCGAAGGCGATGATCAGCAGCATCAGCAGATTGGCCGCCACGTGGTTGCTGGCGAACCACGCGATGATGCCCTTGAGATTTGTCACGCCTCGCGGATTCACGGGACCTGCTCCGCCTCGACCCCGGCCGCGACCCTCTGTTCGGCCGTCTCGTCTCCGGTGCGCACGCGCATACCATTGATCGGGTTCTCGATCACGGTGAGGCTGATCCGCTCGCCCTCCGCGACGCCGCCCACCAGATAGGCATACTCGGCGTCCGCGCGCAGGGTCCTGACGTTGCGGATCTCCAGCTGGTTCCCGCCGTCGACGATGAGTAGCTGACCGTTACCGCGCAACGCGCTCCGGGGGACCCGCACCACGTTTTCAACCGTGGCGCCCTCGATGCTGGCCGCCACGAACGTGCCCATCGGCAGCGGCGCGATGCCATCGTCTTCCGCCTGCAGACGGTACGGATCCTCTATCCGGGCCACGGCATAAGTCACGCGGGTATCCTCATCCACCACGCCTTCGCTGCGAACGATGTGCCCTTCCCAGGTCCGTTCCTGACCCCGCTGGGTGGCCGACAATTTCACCTTCGGTCCGAAACCGCCGTCGCCGGCCGCATCAGCAGGTGCAGGCAATTCGACGAAAGCGAGATCCTGGTCGGTCAGCGGCAGCCGTATCTCCGCGTAATCGGTGGCGAAGACGACGCCCAGACGGCTGCCCACATTGACGTATTCGCCGAGATCGGTCTCCTTGGCGCGGACCATGCCGGCATAGGGCAGCCGGATATAGGTGCGTTCCAGGTTGCGCTGCGCCCGCACCAATTCGGCTTTGGCGGAGGCCAGCGCGGCTTTGGCCGAGGCCAGTTCCGTCTCGGCGCGATAGCCCTGTTCGCGTAATTTCAGCGCCCCGTCGTATTCGATCTGGCGCTGGGCCAGCAGCGCTTTGGCCTGATCGACCGCGACCCCATAGTTGGTCGGGTCGATCCGCATCAGCACTTCGTCTTTGTCGAAGAAGCCACCGGGGATGAACTTCGGCGAGACGCTGACGATGGCGCCAGCCACCTCCGCGCTGAGCACGGTCTCGGTGCGCGGCTGCACGGTGCCCTGGCTGGAAACCTCGAAGTTGACCGTCTCGGCCGCCAGCGGCATGACCTCCACCAGCAGATCGACGTTTGCCGACTCCTTCTTCTCAGGCGGCGGCTTCATCTGGCTCAACATCACGGCGCCACCGACAGAGACGGCGAAGATACCCGCGATCAGCAGATAGCGTTTTAACTTTCGGGTCATCTGGGCCGCCCTTGCGCGTTTCCATTCGTACCTGGGCTATTTGAACAGGCCAGACCCGGATGGTTCGGTCAGGACGGGAATTATGGGTTCCCGGGTGGAACAGACGCAACTATATGATTCAGATGGGCTGGAGTCCGGGCTGACCCACCGTGCCCCGCCGCTCCTCCCCGGGGCCGGTCCCGGACCCCGATAGCCGCCCGGCGGCGCAGGCGGGACCATCCCGCAGACCCGGCGCCGGGTGGGCCTCGGTACAATAGGCGATCGGACGACAGCCGGCGCCCCCTGGGGCAGGAGACAAGACCATGAAGCTGCGTTACAAGATCTCGCTGGGTGTACTGGCGTTGCTGGCGGTCGCCATCGTCTCCCTGGCCCTCGTGCTGAGCCGGACTTCCCCCTGCGGACCGGCGCCAGCGCTGGCGGGCGACGCGCAGACCATGAAGGCGGCCATCCACCGCTGCTACGGCCCGCCGGACATCATCAGCGTCGAAGACGTGGAGAAGCCGGTCCCCGCCGACGACGAGGTGCTGATCAGGGTCCGCGCCGCGGCGGTCAATCCCCTGGACTGGCACTACATGCGGGGCTCCCCTTATATCATGCGTCTGATGTCCGGCATGGGCGCGCCCGACGACATCCGGATGGGGGTGGATTTCGCCGGCATCGTCGAATCCGTGGGCAAGGACGTGACCCGGTTCGGGCCCGGCGACGAAGTGTTCGGCGGGTCAAGCGGCGCCTTCGCCGAGTACGTCATCATCCGGGAGGACCGGGCGCTGGCGCTCAAACCAGCCAACGTGACCTTCGAGCAGGCCGCGGCAGTCCCCATCGCGGCAGTGACGGCGCTGCAGGCGCTCCGGGACAAAGGACAACTCCAGCCGGGCCAGAAGGTCCTGATCAACGGCGCTTCTGGCGGCGTGGGCACCTTCGCAGTCCAGATCGCCAGATCCATGGGGGCGGAAGTGAGCGGTGTCTGCAGCACCAGGAATGTGGAGATGGTCCGATCCCTCGGCGCCGACCATGTATTCGATTACAAGAAGGAGGACTACACCGAGAGCGGTCAGACCTTCGATCTGATCGTGGACATGGTGGGTAACCATACGCCGCTGGCCAACACGCGACTCCTGAGTCCGGAAGGCACGCTGGTCCTGGTCGGCGGGCCCAAGGGTAACTGGATCGCGCCCATGATCCGTCCGCTCCAGAGTGCCGTGTTCTCACCGTTCGTGGATCAGGAGATGGTCACGCTGCTCGCCGAGATGAACCAGGAGGATATGGCGACCCTGGCCGGTCTGATGCAGTCTGGCCAGGTCACGCCGGTGATCGACCGGCGATTCCCCTTGCGCGAGATCGCGGATGCCATCCGCTATTCGGAATCGGGGCGCGCGCGGGGGAAGATCATCGTTTCGCCGGATTCGTAGCCGTCTGCCGATATTGGACGATGGACCGGAAACGCCGACGGGCCTTTCGAAAGGGATGGGATCGTCAATGTTCGAACATCGGGGCCATTTGACAGCAATCCTGGCGAGGCTGCCGTTCCTGCCACTCTTCACTCACAGAGGCCGTGGTCAATGATCAGACCCCTTCGATTCAATCCGTCAGAAAATGCGATAGGCGTGAGCCGTGATCTGGTCGCCTCGCCGATCCCGGAGAGACCAGACCCGGCGTTGCCCGTGGACGGAATGACATTCGGCGTCGCCACCATGTCGGAGAATTCGCCTCACGGAGGAGAGATGCATCCCGATGGGGACGAAGTCCTGTATCTGATCTCGGGTCGCGTCCGGGTAGTGTTCCTGGACAGCCCGGAACATGACATCGAGGTAAACCCGGGAGACGGGCTGGTGGTGCCCAGAGCAACGTGGCATCGGGTGGATATCCTCGAACCGAGTCAGATCGTGTATCTGACGCCCGGGCCGAATAACCAATACAAGCCCCTGGCCCCGGACAGCTGACGGCCCGCCAGGCTGGCGGCAGATTGGAGGCGCCATGACCGTACGCATTGTCCGCCTGGGTACACCCCGGGCAAAAGACGAAGGCACCCGCATCGGCACGGTGCGCCGCCCACCGCGCGGCGTCCCCAGGACGGAGTTCGCCTCTCAGGACTGGTATGACGTCTGGTTCCCGAACCTCGCACCGAGTGTCGAGACCATGAAGCTGGGCCAGGCAGCCGGGACGCCCCGGGAATGGGCCGCTTTCACGAAGAAGTACAAGGCGGAGATGGCAAAACCCGACAACGCCCACGCCATCCGGCTCCTGGCCACGCTGTCCCACCAGACCAATTTCTCCGTCGGCTGTTACTGCGAGCACGAAGACCGTTGTCACCGGTCGGTATTGCGGGCGTTGCTGGAGGAGAATGGAGCGAAGTTCTAGCCCGGGCGAGGACCGGAGACCGACGCGCGCGGGTATGGTGCGATCGGGCCCCGGTCCGGCTAATCGGTCACCGGTCTTAATGCGTCCTTATTGCGCCGCCTTGATATTCTCGTCCAGGCCACGCCGGAAGGTCTCCAACGCTTCATCTGTCCGACCCGCGTCCTTGAGGGTGTCACCGATCAGCATGTACGCGGCATTGCGGATCGCGGGGTTACTGCTGTCGTTCAATACCTGCTGCAGTACGTCCACCGAACGGACCTTCTCGCCGCGGTTCTCATAAACTTCCTGGATCTTCTGCATCTGCATGATGGCCGCTTTCTCCGGGCTGGCGGCGATGTCGTGGGTCGACTCGATCATGGCGAAATAGTCGCTGACGATCCCGAGGAAGGTTTGCATCATCTCCAGGTCGCTCTGGGATTGTGCCTGGGTGGCGGGAGCCATCAGCAACAGTATGGAGGCGGTGATGCTGGCCGCCATGGTTCTATATGTACGCATGGTCTTTCTCCGTGGGTGGCTCGTGGTGGAAATTCATCGGGATCTGCTGCGGCTCTGGCGATTCCGGCTGCTCGGGTTGCTCAGGCTGCCAACCGGCCCGGGTGGGGATATTCGGCAGCGCGATACTGCGCAGCCGTGACAGGCCGGGCGTCGTCAGCGCCGGTTTTGGCGGCGTCATGGACGCCAGCATGGAAAGAGAGGGCGCGGCGGGCCGTCCCGGGCTGGCCGGGTCCTGCTGCCAGAGCCCCGGCAGGAACCAGACCATCGCGGCGATACCCATCACCGCCGCGGCCGCCGGCAGCCATGCCCGCGACCGCCGCCGGACCCGGTGATCGACACTGGCGCGGATCCGCGCTGCCAGTCCCGCCGGCGCCCGGATCTCCCGGTATCCGCGCCCCAGACTCTCCAGGTCCTCATTCATGTCCGTAGTCCGTTCGATCGATGGTCAGCTTCAGCCTGTTGATGGCCTTGTGCAGCAATGCCTTGACCGTGCCCTCCCGGCAGCCCATGGCCCGCGCGGTTTCTCTGACCGACAGCTCCTCGAAGATACGCAGCATCACGACCTCCCGTTGTCTTGGGGGCAGCACTGCGACCAGCGCCCGGACTCGCCGGGCGCTTTCGATATCGGCGACCTGGCGTTCGACTCCGTGGCCGGGGTCGCCTGGCTCGTGCTCGAGCCGTTCTGCCCGGCGCGCGCGGTTGAATTCGCTGCAGACGTTGCGCGTGGTCCGGTATAGCCATGTGAAAGGCGCCGCGCGAAACCGGAAAGATCGCAGCCCCGTGAATCCGCGGACGAACACCTCCTGGGCCGCATCGACCGCCTGTTGCTCGTCATAGAGCAACACGCAGGCCAGCCGGAAGACACGGTCCTGGAATCGGCGCACGATGGCGTCGAAGGCCTCGCCATCGCCGGATTTGAACAGCCTGACCAGTTCGGCATCGGATCTGTCATCCCGTTTCATTACGAATCGACTGTCCGTTTGTGCTCTTGGGCGAGGATGGGTTTACCGGGACTGATGCTGCGCTTGCGACTGAAGCGACGCCGCGAGGGCAGGTCCAATCGCGGATGCCTGCCTGACCTTAGTGCGGATTGGGTGCAGAACGGTTTACCCCGCCCCGGATCGTCGCCCGGGCGCCCTAGCTGCTCATGCGCCAGATTTCGCCCTGATCGATGGAGCGATCCCGGTGCATCAATATCCACTGGGCATGCTCGTCCAGGGCCGATCCGCCCAGCGCCATGAGGACCTGCCTCTGCTCGACGGGGTCGACGGTGTTGTCGAGCCGGCGTCGGGCGTTCTGAAAGATCCGCAGCATGAACTGGTATTGCTTGATGAGATCCTTCTCGCCGGTGGCATGCCCGTAACCCTCGCGTATGCCGTAAGCAAGCAGCAGCGTGCCCATCAATGTGGTCAGGGGGCCGGACCAGTCATCGGGCAGACCGGATCCGGCCACCACGAACACGAGCACCACCGCGACGCTGGTCAGAAGGCTGAGCTGGCCGAGCCGCTCGGTGAGATGGTTCCGCCTTATCCTCTCGGACGCTTTTCTGGCGAAATAACCCAGCTGGCCGGTATCGGCGGTCCCGATCCACTCGTTGACGACGAACCCGAGGCCGTCGGGGCTCCTGTAGGGACTGACGTCGCAGCGCGTCCCGGCCACGCGCATGACGTTGCGGATCCAGCCGAGCTCGGAGTCCTGGGTCTGCAGAAAATTGTCATGGGTGAATTTCGATTCGTTCTCGTTGGTGATGCCTGCGACCGCCCAGTAGAACTGGACGCGGAGGCCCTCGGCTAGGGTCCTGTAGTCCAGATACTTGCGGTGCCAGCCACGTCGTTTCGCCAGATGCTGCATGGCCGCTGCGCCAAGGAAGAAGATCAGGAACGCGAACATGTAGTAGGGCCAGCTCGCGATATCAGAGTAGAGGATGAACATCAGACCCATCAGGAAAGCCAGAATATGGGTCACCCGCAAGGTGAGCAGCACCTTCTGCTGGTAGCGGATCGCGAGCCAGTCCGCGATACAGAAGAGGCGGTTGATATCTCCCACTCCGGGGGGCAGCCGTCCCTTTTGCTCATCGGTGAAAAGCGGGTATTTCCCCGCTTCGATCTCATCCGCAAAGCGCACCGCGTCGCGGCTGAACTCACTGCTGCGCTCGAAGATCAGACGATGCTGGGCAGGCATCTCACGGCTGCGCGGATGCTCACTGTCATTGGTAAACCAGAATGCCTCCAGCGGCGCCAGGTCGGCGAGGGGCTCTCCGTCCGGCCGGTCCCGGGAGCAGACGATGTGATAGACGAGGTCGCTCTCGTCGTCCACCAGCATCTGCTGGGTGGCCACAGTCTTGGACGTGTAACCGGGCATGATGTCGTCGTGATGGAACTTCACCACCTGCCCCGTGCCGCCGAGATCGTCGGTCAGTTTGCCGTCCCACAGCGCGAGCAGGATATGGCAATGGGCACAGAGGAAGACGCCGAGCTGCGCGTATTGACGGCTCCGGGCTGGTCCTGGTTGAGAGATCTCGTCGAGGGTGAGGCCGCGCGCCAGGGGGAGTTCGAGTATCTCGCTTGCGCCGGCACACAGTTCTTCAAATTGTGTTCTCGATTCCGCGCTGGCGAAGTCATCCAGGTAGAGTTCTTTCTTCATCGGCAACGGGACGACCAGGTCGATGCCGAGCTCCAGCGCCAGCTCCGCCACCAGACGGTCTGCTCCCTCGGCCAGGGCCGACATGACGCGGATACGTCGGTCCGGATAACTGTCCTTAAGTTCCAGGAGCATGGTTCGGGCCTTGTCGCGGATACCGGTTGTCTCGGCCAGGACCAGATCACGATGCCCGGTGACCGCTACCACCAGCGGCACGGCGATGCGTCCCGGATGATTCACGGCAAACGCCGCCCGCACCCATCGCCCCGGCGGCAGAGCGCAGGGCGGGTGCTGCGTTCGCGCAACATGGTCTGCGGGGATCTCATGCTAGGGAGCAGATTACCGCAAATAACGGCCGGCGCGGTCCGACGGCAGCCGGGGCGTCTCTGAAACCCGTCTGCTGCGGGATGTCCCCGTCAGCCGCCGGGCCTGGCGATGGAATCCCTCAGCGCCGCCTCAATGGTCGACGTGGTCTGGATCGCGCCCAGATCGATGCCCAGCTCGGCCACGGTCTGTGCGATGGCCGGCGAGATCCCGGATATGATGGTCCGGCATCCCATCAACACCGCTGCCTTAGCGATCTTGATCAGGTGATTCGCCACCGCGGTGTCCACCACCGCAACGCCGCCGATGTCCAGCAGCAATGTACTGGCGCGGGTGTCAGCGATGCTGGACAGGGCCTTGTTCATAATG